>JAFSZO010000064.1 GCA_017455605.1 Clostridia bacterium | reverse complement strand
GTCAAGACGCCTTTGATCGCCTCGTAACTGCCGCCGTGAGACAGCAAATAGCTCGCCGCGTAATGCTTGGAGAGGAGATCGGCGGTCAACAAGACTGCCAAGATCAAAAGGTCAACGAGGATAACGATCGTCATGAGTGTCCGTGATACCCGTACCGTGCGGTGTCACCAAAAAGGTGGAGTGCATCTCCTTGACGCGGCACATGCTGCCACCGAGGGCATAAGAAGCCCCGGAAAGGAAATCGAGGATGCGCTGGGCGGACTCGCTCTCGAGCGCTTCGAGATTCACGATGATGGACTCACCGCGACG
Source organism: Clostridia bacterium (assembly GCA_017455605.1). Classification (GTDB taxonomy): domain Bacteria; phylum Bacillota; class Clostridia; order Christensenellales; family CAG-1252; genus CAG-1252. Next base: position 7,742 of record JAFSZO010000064.1, on the reverse strand, counting down.
GAGCTTGTCGATCAGAGACTGCACCTCCATATAGCTCTTCGGCTCGGTGATGGTCACGCCGCTCGCCTGCGCGGAAGAGTCGAAAGAACGATCCTCCTCGCGGAGTGTGCGATCCGCCATACGAGATCTGTCCGAAAACGAGTCTCTCGAAGGATAAGCCTCCCTGTCCGAATACGCCTCCCTGTCGGGATGGGGTCTCCTCGGCTCATAGCCGCGATCCGAGGGAGCGCGGTCGTCCTGCAGGGTGTCGTAATCGTCGTAGCGACGGGGGCGCAAAGGCTCCCTGCCATCGTATCTGTTATCGTAGTTATTAGGCATATTTCCTCCTATTCGTCGTAGTGGCGGGCACCGAAAACGGCGCTGCCGATACGCACCATATTACTCCCGTGCCGAAGGGCTACGGGGTAATCGCCGCTCATTCCCGCAGAGAGATACTTTACGTTCGTAGGGTCTGCGCTGCGCAACGCCTCGAACAGTTCCGCCAATCGGCAATACAGGGGCTCGAGCGTCGTCTCGTCCGCGATGGGTAGGACGCTCATCAGCCCGCACAGACGAAGATGCTGCATCGCTCTCACCTGCTTGGCGAGGGACAAACATTCCTCGGCGGGCACACCGCCCTTACTCTCCTCTTCGCCGACGTTGACCTCGATCAGCACGTCCATCACCTTGTCGACCTTCGCCGAACGGCGTTCGATCTCCTCGGCGAGGCGAAGGGAATCCACGGACTGGATCATAGCCACCTTGTCTACGATATACTTGACCTTATTGGTCTGCAAACGTCCGATGAAATGCCAAGTCAATCCCTCGGCGGTAAAATACTTCGCGAGGAGCTCCTGCACGCGATTCTCCCCAAAGATCACGCCCGAGCGAGCCGCCGCCAAAGCGGAAAGAGTCTCGGCGGGCACCGTCTTGGACGCGAGAACGAGGGTCGCCTTGCCGTCAGACAGGCGCGACACCTCCCGAAGGGTCTCGTCGTAGCGATTCACGATCTCAAGCGTTTTATCCATAGATAAATTATATCATTCCGTATTACGTTTGTAAAGTACGAGCAAAAAGAAAAAGGCGGTCGAATCCCTCGGCGACCGCCCTTGCTCTCCGCTTTAATTCGCCTGACGGATCTCGCTCTCCGTAAAGTCGGCGACGATGCGACAGATCGACACTTCGTAGGCGGTCTTGGTGATCTGCGCCCCCGATTCCGTCGTCTTTTGATATTCCCTGCTCTGGATCCTGCCCTGCACCGAAACGTGCGCGCCGACCGTCAGCCCGTTCACATAGCGGGCGTTCCTGCCCCAAGCGATACACGGAATGTAATCCGACTTGTTATACGCGCGATTCACCGCGATCAAGAGATCGCAGATCTCCCGCTTGAAGGGGGTCGTGCGATAGAGCGGCTGCTTGCAGATGTACCCCGTGAGCTCGATCACGTTGGGGTTGATCTCCTCGTCGTACTCGAGGATGTCTCGGGCAAAGACGGTCAGCATCAGTCGGCTGCGTTCCTGCTCGATTTTGTTGTAACTGCGAAACTGCCCGACGAGAGAGAGTTTCGCGCCCACCGATACGTCGTGGCTGGAGATCAGCCGTTCCGAGATCGTGACGGGCAGTAAGTCGGTCTGCGCCGACAGGCGCGGTACCTCAAGCTTGATCTCATAAAATCCTTCTCCGAACACTTCGTGGCTGAACTTCGCTTCTTCGGCGACTCTTCCCGATAACGTCACTCTGTTGTTGTTCATTTCTTCGTAATTCATCTTAACTCTCCTTTTGGTTTTTACGTTGCACCCCTTGTGCGTCTATCGTGTAATCCTCGGTATAGATGAGTTCGCTCATCGTCACGAAGCGGTACCCTTTCGCGATGAGCTCGTCGAGAATGGTCGGGAGCGCATCGAGGATGTGATCGCTGTTGTTGTGGCAAAGGATGACAGAGCCGTTCGTGACCTTTCCGACCACCCTCCGCGCGATCTCCTCGCCCGAGATCCCCTTCCAGTCGAGGCTGTCAACGTCCCATTGCACGGCGATCATCCCCGCCGACTCGACCGCCGAGATCAATCTGTCGTCGTACTCGCCGAAGGGAGCTCGGAAGACGCGAGGCGTAACGCCCGTCAGGTTGCGAACGGCGGCGTTCACGTATTCCACCTCTTCCTTGATCTGCTCGGGACCGATGGTGCTCATGTGAAGATGGCTCTTGCTGTGGTTGCCGATCTCCATCCCGCTGTCGGCGAGGAAGGCGACCTCCTCCTTGTATGCGTCCACCCAAAATCCGACGAGAAAAAAGGTGGCTTTGACGTCTCTTTCCCGCAACAGTTCGACGATCTTGCGAGTCTTATCCGCCCCCCAGGCGGCGTCGAAGGAGATGGCGACGACCTTTTCCTCTCCGACGTCCACGCGATAGACGGGCACCTTTCGCGCGCTTTTCGCGAAGACCGTTCGGCTGACGTCGGCGTACGTTAGGCACACGACGCAGGCAACGAAAACGACGACGGCGATCAAGGCGCGAAGGATCTGCTTCCTCTTCAAGACGACGAACATATTACACCTCGGATAAAATACAGTATTTTGAGAGGAGATTTCCGTCGAAAGAGTGCGAAGATAGCCGAACAAGGGGCGATCTTGACGCAAACGAAAAAAATCCGCTCGATGATACCTATTCCCGAGCGGAAACTTTTATGCAAAAAAGATCAAAAAGGATTATTTCTTTCTCTTCACGCCGCGATACAGGCGATTGACGGGATGAAGGCGTTTCTCGGACGAGGCGCGATCACGGGGAGAGGGGACGTCTCGACGAGGACGGATCAGAAAGTTCGGTCCGTTGCCGATGAGATCGGTGCGACCCGCCTTGAGGAGAGCGGCGTGGACGAGGTCGTAGTTCTCGGGTCTGCCGTACTGCAAGAGGGCGCGTTGTTCCCTCTTCTCCTCTCGGGTCTTGGGCACGTAGACGGGAGTGAGATCGTCCGGATCCAGCCCCGTGTAATACATACAGGTCGATCTGGTCGAGGGCGTCGGATAAAAGTCCTGCACCTGCTCCGGAACGGAATGAATGGATTTCAGATAGACCGCGAGCTCGATCGCGTCCTCCAGCGTGGAGCCGGGATGGGAGGAGATGAAATACGGCACGAGATACTGCTCCTTGCCGAGAGAGCGATTGATCTCCTCGTAACGAGCGCGGAAACGCCGATAGACCTCAAAGGAGGGTTTGTTCATACGCGCGAGGACCCGTTCGGAACAATGCTCGGGCGCGACCTTTAGCTGACCGCTGACGTGGTGCTCGACGAGCTCTCTGAAAAAGGTCGGATCGGGATCGTACATCATATAGTCGAATCGAACGCCGCTACGGACGAAGACCTTCTTCACCCCCGGGATCGCACGAAGGGAACGGAGGATATCGAGATATTCGCCGTGATGCACCTTGAGATTCGGACAAGGCTTATATCCGATACAACGGCGACCGACGCAGGCGCCGCATTTCTTCTGTTTGTCGCAGGCGTCGCCGTAAAAATCGGCGGTGGGACCGCCTACGTCGTGGATATATCCCTTGAATTCGGGATCGTGGGTGAATGATTCCGCTTCGCGGAGAATCGACTCCTTAGAGCGATTTTGCACCCGCCTGCCCTGATGATACGTCAGCGCGCAATAGGAGCATTCGCCGAAACAGCCGCGCACCGACGCGATGCTGTACTGCACCTCTTTGATCGCGGGAACGCCCTCCTTGTAGCTCGGATGGCAGGCACGCATAAAGGGGAGCGCGTAGACGGCGTCCATCTCCTCAACGGTCAGCGGGCGCTGGGGCGGGTTCTGGATCAGATAGCGATCTCCGTGCTTTTGCACGAGAGTCTGCCCCGTCACGTAGTCGCTGTTCTCGCTCTGAAGTCTGAAAGCCTTGGCATACTTTACCTTGTCGGAAACGACCTCCTCGTAGGAGGGGCAAAAGCGCGCCTTTTCGGAGAACAGCTCCTTCGTTTTGGCAGATAGATCGGCGTATTTCGACAAATAGCAAGTGCCGCGCACGTCGCGGATAGCGGAAAACGGCACCCCTTTACGAACGAGAGTGAGGATGTCGAGCAAGGGACGCTCCCCCATGCCGTACATCAGGAGGTCTGCGCCCGAATCGACGAGGATCGAGGGCATCACCCGATCCGCCCAATAGTCGTAATGGGCGAAACGGCGCAGGCTCGCCTCAATGCCGCCGATGGCGACGGGGACGTGCGGAAAGAGGCGTTTCAGCGCGCGGGTGTAAACGGTGACGGCGCGGTCGGGACGTCGCCCGAATCTGCCGCCCTCGCTGTACACGTCACTCGTGCGACGGATCTTGGCGACGGTGTAATTGTTCACCATACTGTCCACCACCCCGCCCGAGACCATAAAGGCGACGTTGGGCGTGCCGAGACGCAAATAATCCTCGTCCGTCACAGGCTGAGCTATGATGCCGACGGAAAAACCTTCGCGTTCGATCAATCGAGAGATGATCGCATGCCCGAAGGAGGGATGATCGACGTAGGCGTCCGCCGAGATCAGGATGAAGTCGAGGCTGCCGCCCGCTTCCTCTTTGGTGATGGGTAAAAACGGCATAACTCCATTATATACGCGACCGCGCGTTTACGCAAGTAGGCGCATAAAAAAAGAACGACCGAAGTCATTCCTCTGATATGATCCCTCGCCTCGGAATCGAACCGAGCAAACCCTTTGCGAGAGTGGTGCAACCATACCGAAGTATGGTTCCGTTCCGCTACGCTTCTTTTGCCTAAGCTCAAAGCGCTGGTTTAGCAGAACACTCTTGTGTTCCTTTCTTTGTTAAAGCGGCTGTAAACGGCGGGCCGCAAGAAAATCATAACACGTTTTTTCAAAAACATCAAGCGGTTTTCGGAGGGGAAGCGCGATACAGTCCGCCCTCCGCCCGTGAGAGGCGGGAAGCGAGGGCACGACGCTCGTATTCGCTGACCCCGCGGGTCAACATCCGTTTGATGGACAGATATGCGAGCAGATCGTCGGTGAGTACGACATATCTCCCGCTCGTAGCGGCGACCTCCTCCGCCGCGGCGGACAGGACACTGACCCGTTCGGCGTGACCCGATACGTTATCGGGGAGCATCGCAACGACCGCGTACTCCCCCGTTTCGAGAGCAAGAACGCGCGAAGACGCATCGCTCCGAGGGAGATCAAGGGGCGCGATCGTACCGAAAAGGACTGCGGATAACAATAAAAACAGGCTCATGCCCGCAGTATGTGCGGGAACGGAAAAATTATTCCACTTCTTCGTAGCGGGTCACGTTGGAACCGTCTTCCGACGACCAAAGCGCCTCGAAACGATACTGCTCGCGGATCGTATAATTGAAGATGTGGACGATGACCCTGCCGTAGTCCATCACGATCCACCTGCCGTCGCGAAGCCCGTCCACGCTCCGCGTGTAGATATCCTCCGGCTCCAAACGAGCGCAGATCTCCTCGTACGCCGCCTTGGCGAGGGAGGGATTGCGCGCGGAACAGAGCAAAAAGGCGTCTGTGGCATCGGTCTTCGACGTTACGTCGATCCAAAGGATGTCCCTGCATTTCTTGTCGGACAGGATCTTCGCGATCCTTTTCAGCAATTCTTCGGTTTCCATATTATTTTCCTCCGAACATATCGTCAAAACAGTCGATCGTCAAATGATAGATAGGTTTCCCGCCCTCTTTCAGTTGCTCGTAACAAGCGAGAAAGCAGAGGCGGAATCCTTCGTCGAGGTCGCGATATGCGGCGGCGCGAAGCTCCTCCACACCCTCGAAATCGCGCGTCTCCTCCTCGACCATATCCGCCGTGTAGACGAGCTTGTCGAGAGGGGTCATCCCCGCCCGCCCCGTCGTGTGATAACGGATCGCGTCGAGGACCTCGGGGTCGGTTACGCCGAAGGCGAGCCTCGCCTCCTCCGCCCCGTTGAAGGCGTGCAGGATCTTGGTGCCGACCACGTCGGCGGGGACGCCCTCGTTGACCCGATCCTCGTATTTCATACAATCGTGCAATAGGCAGGAAACGATGACTTTTCCCTTGTCTATCCCTACGCGCTCGTTGATCCGCAGCCCTGCGAGCACGACGCCGCAGGTGTGACGCCACCGCTTCTCGGGGAGATACCCGCGCACCCGCTCCGCCATCTCGCGATACTCCCCGTAGAGGTCGGCGTCGCGAATGACCGCAAGGACCTCGTCCGAGATCTCGGGCACGGGCATACCGAGCGAAACGCGAGCGCGAACGCAGGAAGAGGACACCGCCTCGCCGCGGACCGTTTCGCACAAGCGCACGTCGGCGCCGTATTTGACGCGGACCTCCGCCGCCTTGGCGCGTAGTTCGTCGAGGCTCTCGTCCGCACGCGGCACGACGATCAAGGGGCATATCTTCGCGACATCTTCCGGATTACGCCAAGAATCGAACGCGAGCAGGCTGTCCCCGCCGATCAGGAAGGCGATCTCGCCGTATTTCTCCTTGAGCATCGGCAAAACGCGGTAACTGTAAGCGCGCTCGGAGAGCGTCCCTTCGATCTCGTCTATCGCAAACGGCTCCTCGCCGATCGCCGCGCGAAGCATACGGACCCGCAGAGCAAAAGGCGTTTCGAGGGATTTATGCGGAGAGACTCCGGACGGCACGAAGATCACTCTGTCGAGGTGATACGCCGCCGCGACCTCCCGCGCGATACGAATGTGTTCCGAGTGAGGGGGATCGAACGCCCCTCCGAAGATGCCGATCATAGCGATATTATATACCTTTTTTACGAGGATATCAATGCGAATGCGTCTATTTCTGCAACAAAAAGGAAAAACTGACGATATGGGAAAGACCTTGGATAAGATCGGCGTGAGCGTGATCGCCGCACTACTCTCCTTTTTGCTGTGGTTTCGGTGGACGAGATCGATCCCGCTCGGGGCGATCGCATCGGTGCTATCCTGCCTGACCGTCGCACTGTTCCTGCGCTTCATCCGACCGCGCGAACCGAAAAACCGCATCGGCAGGCGAAACTATATCCGCTACGTCTTGCTGAACGGAAACGGGACGCTCAAAACGGCGATAGAGGCATCGTTTGCCGGGAAATACGAGACCCGTGACGCCGACGGACACACCCTACTGGAGGGGGAGGAGCGCACGCTGATCTACTACACCTACAAATTCGGCAGTCTGTCGGAAGAGGACGTCGCGAAGAGTTATCGACTGGCTGAGAAATACGATTGCGCCGCAATCTACGCCTTGACCAATCACCTCGACCGCAAAGCGATCGCCGTTACCGAATACATCCCGCAAAAGTTCACGGTGGTCGGCGCCGCCGCGATCTACAAATACCTATCGAAAAGAGGGTTACTACCGCCCAAAGAGGCGTTGTCTCGCAAAAAGGGGAAACGGCTCTCCGCGCTGAAAGCCGCCTTCACCGCCGCCAACGCGAAATACTTTGTATGGGCGGGGCTGACGACCTCCGCCATCGCCCTGTTCACGCCGCTTACGACCTATTATATCGTTTTTTCTTTCGTGAACCTGATCCTCGCCGTCACCTGCCTGCTCCTCAGCGAAAAGAGCGAGGGGCGAGACGAACTGTTTAAGGAGTGATCAGTCCAAAGAGATGTGCTCGATGCCCTCTTTATTGCTGTAACGATACAGGACGATCTTGTTGCCGATCGCCTGCACGGGCTCGGCGTTAAGTGCTGCGGCAACTTCGGCAATCACGCTTTTTGCGGTGACGTCAGCGGTCTTTAAAACGCCGATCTTCACCAGCTCGTGATCCTCAAGCGAAGTGCTG
>JAFSZO010000063.1 GCA_017455605.1 Clostridia bacterium | reverse complement strand
GATCCTGTCACCGTACTCCTTGACCGCACGATCCGCGGCGAAGAAGCCGGACTGCGCGACGTTGATGAGGCTCTTTTTATTCCAAGCGAGAGGATCGTTGTACGCCTTCTCGAGGCGCTTTTGCGCCGCCGCGTAGCTGTCGAAGTCCGCGAGGACCATATAGGGATCCGCCATGCTGCCGCCGCGACCGATGGTCAGGAGGTCGGCGAGCTCGTGGAAGCTGACCCCGCCGATGCCGCTCCTCAGCATATCGATGACCCTGCGGATGCGGTAATTGTTGCGGTAGTATTGCGTGGGCTCGTAGCCGCCCTGATACAGGCTGTGCACCTCGTCACTGCTGAGACCGAAGATAAAGATGTTGTCCTTACCGACGTGCTCGAAGATCTCCACGTTCGCACCGTCCATCGTGCCGATGGTGACCGCGCCGTTGATCATAAACTTCATATTGCCCGTGCCGGACGCTTCCTTGCCCGCGACGGAGATCTGCTCGCTGACCTCTGACGCCGGCATGATGATCTCGGCGAGGGAGACGCGATAGTTCTCGAGGAAGACTACCTTGATCCTGCCGCGGACGTCGGGGTCGTTGTTAATGACGTTGCCCATCGTGTAGATCAAACGGATGATGAGCTTCGCGACGTAGTAACTGGACGCCGCCTTCGCGCTGAAGATGAAGGTGCGCGGCGTGAAGTCCATATCGGGATTATCCTTGAGGTCGCAATACAGGTCGAGGATATGGAGGGCGTTCAGCAACTGACGCTTGTACTCGTGCAACCTCTTGACCTGCACGTCGAAAATGCTGTTCGTATCCACCGCGACGCCGTTGTTGTCGAGGATATACTTCGCGAGACGTTCCTTGTTCTTGTGCTTGATCTCGGCGAGCTGCTTCATCACCGTGGCGTCGTCCGCGTACTTCATCAAGCCGGAAAGGTCTGCGTCTTTGATGAATTTATCCCCGATGAGTCCCTTGATGCACTCGGTCAGGAGGGGGTTCGCCTCGGCGAGCCAACGGCGGTGGGTGATGCCGTTCGTCACGTTGGTGAAACGAGCGGGAGTCAGCTTATACACGTCGTTGAAGACGTCCTTTTTCAAAATATCGCTGTGCAACGCCGAAACGCCGTTGATCGTATGCGAAGCGTACAGGCAGAGGTTCGCCATACGGATCTCGCCGTACGCCATGATCGCCGACTTGCTGACCTTGTCCCAATCGTTGGGGAAGGCTTCCCAGAGGTCGATGCAATATCTGCGGTTCATCTCGACGATCAGCTGATAGATACGGGGGAGCTGTTGCTCGACGAGCCCCTGCGGCCACTTTTCGAGCGCCTCCGCCATGACGGTGTGGTTGGTATAGGAGATCACGTTGCGGACGATGTCCCACGCCGCCTCCCAGCCGTAGCCGTGCTCGTCGATGAGCAAGCGCATCAGCTCGGGGATCACGAGGGTCGGATGGGTGTCGTTGATGTGGATCGCCACGAGATCGGCGAGGTTATCCAGCGAGGGATTGTATTTGAGGTGGTTGCGCAGAATGGACTGCACCGACGCGGAGACGAAGAAGTATTGCTGTTTGAGACGGAGCATCTTACCCTCGACGTTGTTGTCCGCGGGATACAGCACCTTGGAGATGGACTCCGCGAGCGCCTGATTCTCCATCGCTTTGAGGTATTCGCCTTGATTGAACAGGTGCATATCGAAGTCGGTCGGGGACTTCGCGCTCCACAAACGGATGCGGTTCACCGCGTCGTTGTCGTAGCCCGAGATGTGCATATCGTAGGCGAGCGCAAGGATCGGGGTGTAGTTCTTCAGTTCGACCTTCAGGACGCCGTCGTTCCAGTACTCCTCGACCTTGCCGCCGAAGTGCACCTCAAAGGTCTCCTCGGGACGGGGCGCGAGCCAAACGTCGCCCTTCTCGAGCCAACGGTCGGGCATCTCGACCTGCCAGCCGTCCACGATCTTCTGCTGGAAGATGCCGTAGTCGTACTTGATGGAGAAGCCGCAGGCGGGATACCCCTCCGAGGTCAGCGCGTCCATATAGGCGGAGGCGAGCCTGCCGAGACCGCCGTTGCCGAGACCCGCGTCGGGCTCGATCTCCTCCAGTTCCTCGAGGTCGTATCCGAGCTCCTTCAGCGCCGCCGCCATCTTGTCGGTCAGCCCGATGTTGAACAGGTGGTTTTTGAGCGATCTGCCGGGCAGGAACTCCATCGACATATAGAAGACCTGCTTATATTTGCCCTCATGGACCTTTTTCTTAAACTCGACGCGTTGACGAGTCAAGATGTTTCTGACGACCATACAGACCGCCTCGTACATTTGGGTTTTGGTGGCGTCCTGCGCGAGGATGCCCTGTTGACGTGCCACTTGTTCTTCAAGCAGCCTTTTGAGATCTTGTTCGGTTAGTTTTTTCATTGTGGAAGTCCTTTCTCCTGTCCTGTGTTATTTGAGTGATTTGTACAGATCCGCATAGTTCTTCGCCGAAGCGGACCAGCTGAAGTCGCGAGTCATGCCGTTCCTGACCACGGTAGCCCAGTCGTCCTTGCGGTTGTAGTAGGTGTCGACCGCGCGCCAGATCGCGCCGAGCATATCCTGCGCGTTGAATGTCTTGAAGGTGTAGCCGACGCCCTCCCCCGTCATCGGGTTGAAGGCGGGAACGGTGTCCTTGAGACCGCCCGTCTCCCTGACCACGGGCACCGAGCCGTAGCGCATCGCGATCATCTGCGACAGACCGCAGGGCTCGAACTTGCTGGGCATCAGGAAGATGTCGGACGCGGCGTAGAGCTTGCTCGCGAGGTCCTTGCTGAAATTGATGATCACGCGGAGCTTGTTGCCATAGCGATGTTCGAGGTCCTTGAAACGGGTCTCGTACTTCCAGTCGCCCATTCCGAGGATCACGAGTTGCACGTCGGCGGCGAGGAGCTCCTCCGCCACGTCGATCACGAGGTCGAGACCTTTCTGCGAGGTGAGGCGGGAGATCATCGCGATCATCGGACGAGTCGGCACGTATTGCAGAGAGATCATCCGTAGGAGGCTCTCCTTGTTCACTTCCTTGCCGCTCATATCCTCCACGCCGTAATTCGCAAAGAGGGCTTTGTCCGTCGTCGGATCGTAGTCCGCGACGTCGATGCCGTTCAAGATGCCCGAGAGCTTAAAGGAACGCTTGCGCAAAATGTCCTCCAAGCCGTAGGCATAGTAGCTGTCCATGATCTCGCCCGCGTAGGTGGGGCTGACCGTCGTGACCCTGTCCGCGCACTCGATACCGCCCTTCATATAGTTGCAGCACCCCGCGTATTCAAGGAGCTGACGACGGGCCTCGGGGATGCCGAGCACGTCGCCGATCATCGAAGAGTCGTACTGACCCTGAAACTCGATGTTGTGGATGCTGTAGATCGTGCGGATCCCCGCGTAGATCGAATTGCCACGATAGAAGCAATCGAGGAAGACGGGCACCAAAGCGGTCTGCCAGTCGTTGCAGTGGATCACGTCGGGACGGAAGTCGATGAGCATCAGCATCTCGAGCACCGCCTTGGAGAAGAAGGCGAAGCGTTCGCCGTCGTCGTAGTGACCGTACAAGCCGCCGCGTTTGAAGTAGTACTTCACGCCGTTCGCCTCCCCCTCGTATACGCCGCAATACTGGTTGCGCCAGGAGAGGGGCACGTAGGTGTAGGTCAGGAAGGTCAAGGTCTGACGCAGCTCGTCGGGGATGTCCGAATAGAGGGGGATCACGACGCGCACGTCGAGACCCGCCTTGGTGAGCGCCTGCGGGAGGGCGCCCGCGACGTCGCCGAGCCCGCCCGTCCGAATGAAGGGAGCCGCTTCGGCAGCGACGAACAGGACGCTCTTCTTCTTGCGCGGCTGACGCGGTTTTCCCTTCGGTTTCGCGTTTCTTTTCTTGGTTTTCGTATTCATTCTTTACTCCTTTTTAAACCGTCTTATCTTTGACGATGACGATGGGATAGGTGTCGTATCCGCTGATCGTCCTGCCCGAGCTCACCGTCACGTTCTTGTCGGTGATCGCGTAGGCGACCGAGCTGTTCTCGAGGATCTTGCCGTCCTCCATAATGATGGAGTTGCGGACCTCCGCGCCACGCGCCACCTTGACGCCACGGAAGAGGATGCTGTTCTCGACCAGCCCGTCGATCTCACAGCCGTCTGCGATCAGGCTGTTCTTCACACAGGCGTGTTCGCGGTAAAGGGTGGGCACGCTGTCTTTGACCTTAGTATAAATAATGCTGTCGCCGTAGAAAAGTTCCTCGCGGACCTTCGGATCCAGCACCTTCATACTCTCGTTGTAATAGGTGCGCACGTCGTCCACGATCGCCGCATGGCTCTTCACCATATGGGCGTGCATCTTGATCGAGCCGAGTTGCTTCATCAGGATATCTTTCTCGAAATCGACGTGACCCCGCGCGTATTCGTGCTCGACCAAGGTGAGCAGGAGGTCCTTCTTGATGAGGTATACGTTCAAGCCGAGCGTCATATCCTGCAGCACGGGGGTCGTGGAGAAATAGAGGTCCTTGACCTCGCCCTCTCCCTCCGTCTCGACGACAAGACGACGCCCCGTCGTAGTCTTGGCGCGGTAGACGAGCATCGTGATATCCGCTTTCGCGGCGAGATGCGCCGCCATCACTTCGTCGAAATCGATGTTCATCGCGATGTTGCTGTTGGAGAGGAGCACGTACTCCTCGGGAGAGCGACGGATGAAGCCCTGTATCGAGTAGATCGCTTCGATCTTGCCCTTGTACATCTCCCTCGAAGAATTGAGAACGAAGGGAGGAAAGATCGACAGACCGCCGTTCTTACGGTTGAGATCCCAGTCACGACCCATGCGGATGTGATCCATCAAGGAGCTGTAGTTGCTCCTCGTCACGATGCCGATCTGGGTGATGCCGCTGTTCACGAAGTTCGAGAGGGTGAAGTCGATCAGCCTGTACCTGCCGCAGAAAGGCAGGGACGCCGTCGTCCTATGTATCGTCAGTTCGTTGAGTTTGTTCTCGTTATCGCTTGCGAATATTACGCCCATTACTCCGTTCATTTTACTTGCCCTCCTTGATCATTTCACCGGGTTCGACGACGACGGACGGCGTGATCTTCGCGCCGGGTCCGACCACCGCGATCTGCCATTCGCCCTTGACGGGAGCAGCCTGCGCGGCGCCGACCTTCGCGCCCTCGCCCACGACCGCGTTCTCCGCCACGATGGCGTGACGCACGACGGCGCCCGCTTTCACGATCGCGCCCGGCAGGATCACCGAGTCCTCGATCGAGGCGCCCAGACCGATCGTCGCGCCGTGAGAAACGACGCTCCTCTTCACACTGCCGAGCACCATCGCGCCTTCGCTGACGATGCTGCCGACGATCTCGGCGGAACCCGCCGCGAAATGAGGGGGTTCGGCGCTGTTACGCGCGTAGATCTTCCAAGCGGGATCGTTGAGGTTCAGCCCGCTCGCGGGATCCAATAGGTCCATATTCGCCTCCCACAGGCTGGAGATCGTACCGACGTCTTTCCAGTAGCCGCTGAAGCGGTAGGCGTAGAGCTTTTTGCCGTCACCGAGCATCTTGGGGATCACGTTCTTGCCGAAGTCGTTCTGCGACTTGGGATCCGCCTCGTCGTCGATCAGATACCGGCGAAGCACGCTCCAGGTGAAGACGTAGATGCCCATCGAGGCGTTGGTACTCTTGGGTTGCTTCGGCTTCTCCTCGAACTCGTAGACGCGATCATTCTCGTCGGTGTTCATGATACCGAAACGGGTCGCCTCCTCGAGGGTGACGTTGATGACCGCGATCGTGCAGTCCGCACCCTTCTCTTTGTGAGCGGCGAGCATCTTGTCGTAGTCCATCTTGTAGATATGATCGCCCGAAAGCACGACGACGTATTCGGGATTAAAGCGATCGACGAAGTTGATGTTTTGATAGATCGCGTTCGCGGTGCCCTTGTACCACTCGCCCTCTTTCCCCTTTACGTACGGGGGCAGGACGTAGGCGCCGCCCGAGAGTCTGTCGAGGTCCCACGGCTGTCCGTTGCCGATGTACTGATTCAGTTCAAAAGGCTGATACTGCGTCAGCACGCCGATCGTATCGATACCGGAATTGATGCAGTTCGACAGCGGAAAGTCGATGATGCGATACTTACCGCCGAACGGCACGGCGGGTTTCGCCACGTCGTGGGTGAGTACGCCGAGTCGAGTGCCCTGCCCACCGGCGAGGAGCATCGCCACGCACTCTTTCTTGTTTCTTGACTTCATATGATCCTTTCCCTCCTTATTCGGAATGAATTAAACAGACCGCACGATGCGGTAACAGCCAACTGACGTGACGCGGCGTCCCGCGACCACTCCCGTGCCCCTCGCGAAGGGGGATCGAGGACGGCAAGTCGCCTTGGCTCTCCTTCGCCGCACAAAAAAAAGAGCGGTCAATCGTATTATAACACGAAAACCGCCTCTTTTCAATAGCAAAAAGCAAGATTTTTAGGGCAATTTGGGAAAAGTAGCCTTTTCAGGGTCAAATTAGGCGAAAAATTCCTCCAAACGCGCCTTTGTCGTCGATAAAAATTCGGAAATATCCGCATATTCCGCAGAACGGAATGCTTCGGAAACAAAATCACCCTCGTACCCGCCCTCACGGAGCCTCTTCGCGAGGGTCGCGAAGTCGAATGCACCGTCGCCGATCATATAGTGGCAGTCGCTCTTGCCGTCGCCGTCCGAAAGGTGCGTCGCGACGAGACGATCCATATAGCGAGACGCCATCTCGCCGTCCCGATCGCCGAACATCAGCGCGTGGCAGGAGTCGTAGCAGAAATACACGTCCCCGACCTCGCGGAAGAGCTCGTCAAAGGGAGTCTTTCCGACCAGGTTCTCCACCGCGACCTTCGCGCCGAGGTCGGTAGCGAAGGCGGCGATCTCCGCCACGTGGTCGATCACGACGGGCGTGACCTCGGGCAGATGCATCACGATGATACCCACGCCCTGCTCCTTCGCACTCTTTACGTAGAGTTTGTGCGTCTTGACCGCGTCTTTCGCGCCGTAATACTTGTTCGAGAGGTAAGGAGCCTGTCCGGTGGGCGCGTGCGCGTAAGAAACGGCAAGCCCCTGCTCCCGAACGAACTTGAACTGCTCGTACTCCGAGATGCCGCTGTAAGTATTGAAGTCCGAATGGCACCAAACGCCGACCTTCTTGAAGCCTGCCTCCTTGATCTTTTTAAACCGCTCGTCCGCGGGGAGATCGTATCCGCAATACGCATATACTCCGAATCTGTCCATAATAACCTCTTGTAGTAAAGATATTATAATTTTATCATATTATTGCCCCGCTCGCAACCCTCTGCGAGGCATTGCACCGTATCGGAAAAAAGCAATAGCAAATGCGGATCGCGCGCTAATGCGGAATTGCGGACGCCGAAGGCGGGAGCAATACGAGCGAACGCGAGTTATCATTTGAGCGACAGCGAATTATCATTCGCCGATAGGCGTCTTTCTAATTCGGAATTCGGAATTCGGAATGCGGAATAAAGGGTCACTTCGTTCCGAATGAGCTTCTACTCTATCCTAATTATCGTAGCGGAGATGGGCTGCGGAGCGAATAG
>JAFSZO010000062.1 GCA_017455605.1 Clostridia bacterium | reverse complement strand
TCATGAAGAGTATTTCGTTATAGACTTGACTTTTCCGTTTTTCAGAGCAATACCTATTCTCCGAGCCGAAAGGCAAAAAAGAAAGGAGAATTGAAATGCCTATTTCAGATGAAAAGCGGAAGGGTCAAGAGGATTACGCGGTCGCGATGGCGATCATGAAGGAAATGAAAGCCAAAGGGATCATCAACAAAGAGGCATTTTGTTCGCCGAAGCGAAGCTCGCGGAGCGGTTCAAACCGTACCGGCGCTATAAAGAGTTTGAATTCGATCCGTAAAAAGCCCGTAAAATCAAGGGTTTTCGGCACAATGCGCCCCGCTCCCAAAGATGCACCCCATTTCGATAGGTGGGGTGCATTTGTCTAAAATCAGAGTTACACTTTATAAGAAAGTCCGCAATTCCTTGCGGACTTTTTTCGTGCCCAAACGGCGGGATTTGAACGAGAGCGAACAGAAAACGCCACGGTGCGGCGTTTTCCGCGTCTGCACCGGAGCGAAGCGTAGGTCCGCGTAGCCGAAGGCATAGCGCCCGAAGCCTGCCTCGGAGCATCCCGCAAGCGAAAACGATCTGCGGCGGGGCGAGAGCAGGGGTCAGAGGATCCGTGCGAAGGCGTGGGCTTCGGCGAAGCTGCGGATGCGGGGGGAGGCGTCGAAGTAGCATTCCGTTTGTTCCGCCACGGTCAAGGCGCCGCGTTCGTACAGCACGATCATCGCGTCATAGCGGGTGCGACGACTCAGCGAGCCCTCGTAGACGTAACGGAAGATTTCGTCCGGCAGCTTGCTTTGCGTCGCCTTGGACAGCCAGGTGATGCTGTGCACGACGGAGAGCCAATCGCGGAGGTCCTCGTCAAAGGAGCGGGGCATCTCGTAGAGCTTGGAGAGGATCAGCGGCTTGAACTCGGGGCAATAATTGCGGAGCAGGATCTCGACCGTCCACCATTCCGCGCCCGCGACGTAGAGGCGGTCCAATGCGTAACGGATCGCCTTGTCGTGGCTGAGCGAGGCGAAGATCTCGCGCGCCGATTCCTGCACCTGATCGTCGTAAAAATCGAGGCAGGAGATGAGGTCCTTGAACCCCGCCTCGGAGCGGAGCAGGGTCTCGTTCTTGACGAGGTCGTCGTAATAACGCTTCTTCTTGATGGCGTCGCGTTTGACGAAGCGCATCAACTCCCGTTCCTCCTCCGTGCGAGCCTTCGCATCCGTCACAAAGCGCCAGGTGACGTCGTCCTCGTCTGAAGGGCCATCGTAGGGACTTTCGCCCTCGTCGTCCTCCGATTCGTCTTCTTCCTCGTCTGTAGGGACTTCGTAGGGACTTTCCTCGTCGTAGTAGTCGTCATCCCCTTCGTCCTCCGCTTTGTCGTCACGCAGCTCGAAAAGGTCGGGATCTGCCTCGAGAAGTCTGTCGCGGAGCGGCGCGAGGATCGATGTCTCGAGACTCAATTCCACGCCGTCCGGCTCGGGGCGGTGCTCTTCGGAGACTCTGCGAATAAAGGGAAAGATCAGTTTGTTGTACTTCATCCTCTCCTCGAGCAGGACGTATAAATCGAGCAGGAAGTTGCTCACCTCCTTCTCGTGCCTCTCAGCCAGTGGAGCGAGGACGGCTCGATCCGGTTGTTCCTCGAGATGGGTATACAGCCACTCGAAATGCGTCCCGTCGAGGGTCTCCAACAGGTGCCCAAGCGCCAGGGCGACCATCGGCAGGTAACGTTCTCGGTCGGCGCCGATAAGCGCGATCGCGATCTCGCAGAGCATCTCGTCCTCGTAGTCGCAGTGGTCGACCGCGGGCTCGAAATCGGGCGCGGCCATCACCTCACAGAATTCGCGAAAGCGAAGCTCCAGCGCCTCCTTCGCCTCGCCGCAACCGTAAGCGGCGAAGTGCCCGAGCAAGCGGGTGTAGTATTGAAAGAGCTCCACGTCGAAATCCCACGTGAAGGAGCGGTAGGCGTTGACGATGGGGGCGAGGAAGCTCTCGGGGTCGTCATAGGACGTCACGAGTCGAAAGACGTATTCATCGGGATGTCCGTCCGACTGCGCGTTGATCGTCATCAGGTTCAGACAGCCCCATTGTACGATGTCGCGATATTTTTCCTTGCCGGGGTGTTGCAGGGTCAGATACGCTCTGCCGAGCCCCGCCATCATTGCTTGTTTGAAATGAAACCTATTCATAACCCTATTATAAAGGGAAAAAGCGGGAAAAGTAAAGGGAATCCATACGAGCGAAGCGCGCGATCGCACCCTTTTGCACGCGGAGCGAGCGGGCAAAGGAGGCTTGTTTGCCGCCGAATGCGCCGTTCGGAGGCGACGCAGAACAGGTGGATTTCATAATCCTACTCTTCTGCCCGGCTCAGTGGATGATTCGCATGGAAAGAGTAGGCATTGTCGTTTCGCTCTCTTAGGGACTCCATAGGGACTTTTATGGCATTCTTTGCGACTTTGCCTCCGTCCCTTGATTTTGCCTCGGAAACTCGTTATAATAGAGCCATGAAAAAGCTGATCTGTGTCTTTTTGATCCTATCCGTGTTCCTTGCTGAGGGGATGCTCTCGGCGTGCGGCGAGCGCCCTGCGGAGCCGAGTTCCTCGTCGTCCGACCCCGCGCCCGTCGACCCCGCGCCCTCAGCGCCGCCCTCCGACCCTGCCGCGACCCTCGACGAATGGGAGCGCACCTATACGGCGGGCGACTTCGGCATCGTGAACCGCGACGACCCCTTCGTCGTTCTCGAGATCGAGGGCTACGGCGACATCCGAATCGAGCTCTTCCCGCAGGTCGCGCCGATCACGGTGGAGAACTTCCTCAGCTACGTCGAGGACGGCTTTTACGACGGCGTGGTCTTTCACCGCGTGATCGCCTCTTTTATGATACAGGCGGGCGGCTTCGAGGAGCAGAACGGCTTAGCCGTTCAAAAGGGCGCCACCTATCCCACCATCAAGGGTGAGTTCGCCTATAACGGCGTCGCGAATTACCTCGGGCACTTCCCGGGCGTGCTGTCGATGGCGCGCTACGGCGACGGGCTCGATGAGGAGGGCAACATCGTCGAGCCCCGTTTCGACACCGCCTCGTCGCAGTTCTTCATCTGCACGGCGCGCGACTATTCCCTCGACGGACTTTACGCGGCGTTTGGCAGAGTGGTGGACGAGGAGAGCATGGCGACCGCCCTCGCGATCGAGCGGGTGCAGACGACCACCACCTACCTCTATTACGGCAGCACTCCCGTCGCCTCAAGGGACGTCCCCACCACCCTCCCGAAGGTTGCCCGCGCGTGGGTAGTGAAGCGGGGTAGTGCCGCCCTCGCGGACTAGCCCATCGGCGGCGTATATGGGGGCATATCCTGCTCTACCGCATCGCTCGGAAGCAGTCTCATACGCCTGCGCGGCATTGTCCTTCGTTGTTGCCGCGACTCATATAGTCGCTGATGCAACGATTCTCAGGACTGCCTTGCCTCGCTCGAAAACCGATGTTTTCTTCGCGATATCGTAGCGTTCATAGGCTCGTTCGCGATGCCCTTACTCCCTATCGTCCGCAAGGGCTATTTGCTCCGCAGCCCATCTCCGCTCCCTGCGCGGCATTGTCCCTCACTGTTGCCGCGGCTCTGTCGAGTCGCTGATGCAACGACTCTCGGGACTGCCTTGCCTCG
>JAFSZO010000061.1 GCA_017455605.1 Clostridia bacterium | reverse complement strand
GACTGGTCGATGTCGATGACCTTGTCGAAATGCTCCACGCCGCGGATCTCACGGCACTTGCCGCTCGTGACCTTCTTGGCGCCGTTGAGCTGTTTGGACAGCTCGGGAAAGAGGATGCCGCCGACCAGGCTGCTCTTGCCGCTGCCGCTGACGCCCGTCACGCAGGTAAAGAGTCCGACGGGGATCCGCACGTCTATATTCGCGAGATTGTTCTCCCGCGCGCCGAGGATCTCGAGGTATCTGCCGTCGGGGCTGCGCCGCTCCGCCGGGATCTCGATCTTACGGTTGCCGGACAGAAATTGTCCCGTGATAGAGGCGTCGCACCGCGCGATCTCCTCGGGAGTGCCCGTCGCGACCACTTCGCCGCCGAGAACGCCCGCCATCGGTCCGATGTCCACGACGTAGTCGGCGCTGCGGATCGTGTCCTCGTCGTGTTCGACGACGATCAAGGTATTGCCCTGATCGCGCAGACGTTTCAGCGCTTCGATCAGCTTTTCGTTGTCCTTTTGGTGCAGACCGATACTCGGTTCGTCGAGGACGTACAGCACGCCGACCAAGCCGCTGCCGATCTGCGTGGCGAGACGGATGCGCTGCGATTCGCCGCCTGAGAGGGTCGCCGCCGAGCGAGAGAGGGTCAGGTAGCCGAGTCCGACGTTCGCGAGGAAGTTCAGCCGCGCGCGGATCTCCTTCAGCACCTGCGTACCGATGATCTTTTCGCGATCGGTCAATGCGAGCGTATCGAAAAAGCCCTGCAGGTCGAGGACGCTCTTGTCGCAAAGGTCGGCGATATTCACCCCGCCGAGGGTCACCGCGAGCGCCTCCTTTTTCAGTCTCTTGCCCTTACACGCGGCGCAGGGCACGACGCGCATCAGTCGCTCGTACTCGTATTTCATAAAGACGCTGTCCGTCTCGTCGTAGCGGCGATTGATCAAGTTCACGATGCCCTCGAAGGTGGTCTTGTGATTGCCCGAGAAGGCTTGCGTCACGTACTCCACCTCGAACACTTCGCCGTGGTTGCCGTAGAGCAGGATGTCCATCACCTCGTCAGGCAGGTCCTTGAGGGGGGTGTCGAGAGAGAAACCGTACTTTTTCGCGAGGGCGCGCATCGTCATCGCGACGGTCTTGGACTCCATGCTCCAACCGATGTTGTTGAGGGCGCCCTGATTCACGCTCTTCGTGTAGTCCTTCACAATGAGGTCGACGTCCGCCTCAAAGCGGAAGCCGAGCCCGTGGCAGGCGGGACAGGCGCCGAAGGGACTGTTGAAGGAGAAAAAGCGCGGGGTCAGCTCCTCGATCGCGACGTCGCAATCGGGACAGGAATACTTGGTGTTGTAGAGGGTCTCCTTGCCGTCCACCTCGGCGGTCACCAGTCCGCCCGCCATCTTGAGGGCGATCTCGAGACTGTCCGACAGACGACGTTGCAGTCCGTCCTTGATCTTGAGACGGTCGACCACGACCGAGATCGTGTGCTTCAGTTTCTTGTCGAGGGTCGGCAATTCGTCGTCCGCCGAGTAGTCCGCGCCGTCGATCACGAAACGGACGTAGCCGAGCTTTTTATACCCCTCGATCTGCCTGCCGTATTCGCCCTTTCGCGCGCGTACGACGGGGGCGAGGATGCGCACCTTCGCGCCCTCTCCCGCCGCCATCACGCTGTCCGTGATCTGGTCGATCGAGGTCTCGCGGATCTCCTTGCCGCAATTCGGGCAATGCGGCACGCCGATGCGCGCGTACAGGAGGCGCAGGAAGTCGTAGATCTCGGTGGTGGTGCCCACGGTGGAACGCGGGTTGCGGGTCGTGGTCTTTTGGTCGATGGAGATCGCGGGAGAGAGCCCGTCGATGTAGTCCACGTCCGGCTTGTCCGCCTGTCCGATGAACTGACGAGCGTAGGAAGAGAGGCTCTCCACGTAGCGGCGCTGTCCCTCGGCGAAGATCGTGTCGAAGGCGAGCGAAGACTTGCCGCTCCCCGATAGTCCGGTGAAGACCGTCAACTTGTTTTTCGGGATGGAAACGTCGATGTTTTTGAGGTTGTTTTGCCTCGCGCCTTTTACGAAAAGTCTGTCGTCCATATCAATTTCCTTTTTTCTTTAAACTCTGCAGGATCGTGAGTTGCTCACGGAGCTCGATCGCACTCTCGAAGTCGAGCGCGGCGGCGGCGCGCTTCATCAGCGCGGTCGTCAGCTCGATCTGGTGATCCAGCTCGCGGCTCGTGTAGTTCTTTTTCTTCTCTTCCTCCACCGCACGGATCGGCTTGGAGATCTCGATGGTGTTCACGATGCGCTTCACGACACTTTTCGGCGTGATGCCGTGTTCACGGTTGTAGGCATCCTGAATGCCGCGGCGGCGTTCGGTCTCCCCGATCGCCCGCTTCATACTGTCCGTCATCACGTCGGCGTACATGATCACCCTACCGTCCACGTTTCTCGCCGCCCTGCCGATGGTCTGGACGAGAGACGTCTCGCTGCGCAAAAAGCCCTCTTTGTCCGCGTCGAGGATCGCGATCAGTCCCACCTCGGGCAGGTCCAACCCTTCGCGCAGCAGGTTGATGCCGACCAAGACGTCGTATTCCCCTTCGCGCAGGGCGTTCACCGTCTTGATGCGCTCCAGCGTGACGATGTCGCTGTGCATATAGATCGCCTTGATCCCCTGCTCTTTGAGGTAGTCGGTCAGATCCTCCGCCATGCGCTTGGTCAGGGTGGTCACGAGGGTACGATAGCCCTTCGAGGTAGTCCGACGGATCTCGCCGAGCAGGTCGTCGATCTGCCCTTTGACGGGCTTCACCGTTACGACGGGGTCGAGCAGACCGGTCGGACGGATCACCTGCTCCACGACCTGCCCCGCCTGCTCCATCTCGTACGGACCGGGGGTGGCGGACACACAGATCATCTGTGGGACACGTTCGATGAATTCGTCGAATTTCAAGGGGCGATTGTCGTACGCCGCAGGCAGGCGAAAGCCGTAGTCCACGAGGTTTTGCTTGCGCATCTTGTCGCCGTTGTACATCGCGCGGATCTGCGGGAGGGTCATGTGGCTCTCGTCCACGAAAACGATGAAGTCCTCGGGGAAGAAATCGGTCAAGGTGTAGGGAGGCGTTCCGGGCTCCCTGCCGTCGAAATAACGGCTGTAATTCTCAATACCGTTGCAGTAGCCGACCTCGCGGATCATCTCGATGTCGTAGAGGACGCGTTCGCGGATGCGTTGCGCCTCGATCATCTTGCCCTGCGCCTCGAACTCCTTCTCCGCGACGAGCATATCCTCGCCGATGCGGGCGAGCACCCGATCGGTGGAATCGCCGCCGAGGATGTAGTGGCTCGCGGGGAAGACGTTGACGTGCTTTAAGGTGCTCTTCGCCGTGCCGGTCACGACGTCGAACTCGGTGATGCGGTCGATCTCGTCGCCGAAGAACTCGACGCGGATCGCGGTGTCGGAATAGCTGATCGGGAAGATGTCGAGCACGTCCCCGCGCGCGCGGAAGGTACCGCGGCGAAAGTCCATATCCGCCCGCGAATACTGCACGGCGACCAGCTTTCGGATCACTTCTTCCCTCTCGACCACCTGCCCTTCGCGCAGAGAGACCGCCTGTGAGTAGTACTCCTTGGGCGCGCCGAGTCCGTAGATGCAGGAGACGGAGGCGACCACGATGGTATCGTGCCGCTCGCACAGAGAACTGGTCGCCGAGTGTCGCAACTTGTCGATCTCGTCGTTGATATCCAGCTCCTTCTCGATATAGGTGTCGGTGGAGGGCACGTAGGCTTCGGGCTGATAATAGTCGTAGTAGGAAACGAAAAACTCCACGCGGTTGTGCGGGAAGAGCTCGCGAAACTCGTTGCAGAGCTGCGCCGCGAGAGTCTTGTTGTGCGCGATCACGAGGGCGGGACGATTCAGCTTCTCGATGACGCTCGCCATCGTAAAGGTCTTGCCGCTGCCGGTCACGCCAAGCAAAACTTGGGTGGTCAGTCCGTCGCGGACCCCTTCTGTGAGTTTCTCGATTGCCTGCGGTTGATCGCCGCAAGGGGAAAAGGAAGATACAAGCTCAAAATCCATCGTGTTATTTGAAAGCGTTTATGATTAGTTCGATGAGCGGCTTGAGCGCGGCGGCGAGCGCCACACCGAGAACGGTCAGGACGATCTTCCAGACGATACTCGATCGACGATTGCGAAGGCGTTGCTCCTCGCTGCGCCTGAACGCAAAGCCCTTCTTCAGGAGGGTGATGCAATAGTAAAAGTCGCCCTTCTTGTCCGATTCGACGATCTCAATGTACTCGTCGTACATCAGCGCCTTGATCGTAGGCTCCAGATCTTCGGCGCGAAACTCGATGTCGTAGGGGATGCCGACCATCAGCTCGACGGGACGAATGAGGCACATACCCTTGTTCTTCGCCGTTTTCTTGTAAATGACGCGCATCAGCGCGGTCTCTTTTTTATTCAGCATCGGCGCGCACCTCTTACTTCCACAGGAAATAGACGATCAAAAAGATCAGATTCACGATCAGAGCGCCCGCGGCGCCTCCGATGGCGGCGAATAACAGCACCTTTTTCTCCGCGGGGAGCTTGGAGGGCTTGTCCTCTTCCTCTTCGTGGCGTTCGTCGGGACGGGGATGGGGTTCGCCCGCGGAACGGGTGCGTTGCTCGTACTCAAAGGAGCTCTTCTCGTGTACACGCTTGACGGGAGTAGCGGCACGTACGGAAACGGTAGGATCCACGGCGGGATTCGCGGCGGGAGCCGCGGAGTCACCCTCGGGGGGCACCTCGTCGGTGGGTGCGGAGACGTTCGCCGCCTCGGTCGTCGCGACCATCTTTTGCAGACGATCGCGGAACTGTTTGATGAGCGCGCGGCCCTTGGTCTTCATCGCGACGCAGAATTCGTTCTCATCCGCATAGCGCAGGTCCAAGAGATCGTCCGCGTCGAGAGTCTCGAAGATCTCGACGAGCTCATTCGGCTCAAAGGTATAGTCGGGGATACGCGCGGTCAGATCCTGCGCGTCCAGTATCACGAAATTCTCTCCGTCGCAAAGGTCGAACAATGCGTCGAGTATCTTGATCGAAATGTCGTCCATAACGCTCCTATATTCGGGTTTCGCCCGTGTTATTTTTTATTATACAATAAAAAAATCCGAAATGCAAGCGGGAAATGCCGCACCGGGCGAGAGTGTAAAGTGCAATAGAAAATGCGAATCGCGAGTTAATGCGGAATGCGGAATGCGGAATTGCGGACGCCGCAGGCGGGAGCAATGTCGAGCGAAGCGAGATACATCATGTTTGCGCAGCAAATACATCATGTCGCCAAAGGCGATACAAAAAAGTGAAGTTGCTTCGCAGTGAAGTACGGCTAACGCCGTGTGAAGTTACTACGTAGTGAAGTTTGTGCCCGACGGCACAAGTTGTGGGTCGCGCTGCTCCGAATGATCAGCTTGCGAGTGAAGGGAGCCCTCTAATGCGGAATGCGGAATTGCGGACGCCGCTTTAAACAAACAAACGCGACTGCGGAGCCGCCTTTGGGGTCCACGCAAAATCAGCGATTTTGTGGGGTTTGGGCGGCGGAGAGTGGTGCTTAGGCAAGTGCTCCGAAATAAAGCCTTTCATACTTCGTCTTACTACAAAAAGCGGATGCACTATGACATAAAAGCCTTACCACACAAGCGACTGCGGAGCCGCCTTTGGGGTCCACGCAAAAACAGAGATTTTGTGGGGTGTTGGCGGCGAAGAGTGGTGCAGAGACCACAACCATTCTTGCGACTGCGGAGAAGGGTGCAGTGGCGAGGCTCGGCAAGCCGAGGTGAATGAGCGTACTTGTCGTACGTGATTTCACCGCGGCGCAGACAGAAACAAAGCCAATGCGCCCTTATACGCAGTCGCTATCGAAGAGCTCACCGAGCTCCTCGATACCGCCTGCGCCAAGGATCAGCACCTCATCCCGCGACCGCGCGATGCGGTCGATCGCGCGCTTCGCCGCCTCGTAGTCGGAAAAATAATATCGTTCCTTCGCCCGCAAGGCGCAAAACAGAGTGCGCGCATCCACCCCGGCGGCGGGCGTTTCCCGTGCGGAATAGGTCGGGAGCATCACGACGACGTCGGCGTCGGAAAGCACCGAGACGAATTCGTCGAAGAGCGCCGCAGTGCGCGAAAAGGTGTGCGGCTCGAACGCCACGATCACCCTGCCCTCGGTCTCCTCCCGCGCGACCCGCATCACGGCGGCGATCTCGGTGGGATGATGGGCGTAATCGTGCACGACGGCGGCGCCTCCCGCGGTGTTGCCCATATACTCGTAACGACGCTTCACGCCGAGAAAGGCGGCGAGCCCCATCCGAACGGCGTCCTCGCGGATCCCCATCAGGAGGCAAGCGTACGCGGCGATCGCGGCGTTGTAGAGGTTGTGCATGCCCTTGGCGTGGGTCAGGAAATAGCGTCTCGGCTCCCCCTTTACGGTCAGATAAAAGCCGCCCCCTTCCGCCCTTTCATAGCCGAAATCCTCTCCGTATCGTAAGATGCGTATATGCTCATTTTCGCATACGTCCACGTGAGAAGAAACGCCCTCGCCGAGGATCGCCGTACCCCCGTCGCGCACCCTCGACACGAATCGCGTGAAAGAGCGGTCCAGATCCTCGGGGCGACGAAACCAGTCGCTGTGATCTTTCTCAACGTTGAGCACGATCGCGAGATCGGGAGAGAGCGAAAGGAACGAGTCTCGGTACTCACACGCCTCGGTGACGAAGAGCCGATCCCCGGCGAGCAGGATATTGCTGTCGAAATTTCGCACGACCCCGCCGATATGGGCGGAGAACGACTCACCCGCGGCGGCGGCGACGCAGGCGATCATCGCGCTGACGGTCGTCTTGCCATGGGTGCCCGCCACCGCTACGGTTTTGTCGAAAAGCGCGGATATCTCGGCGAGAAAGGACGCTCTCGAGATCGCCCTGTCCGCGGCGGCGATCCGTTCGGGATCGCCCTCGGGGATGGCGGCGGTATACACCGTGAGATCGGATGCGGCGGCACGCTCGGGTCTGCTGCCGATCCAAACGTCATAGCCCTCGGAGCGGAGGGAAAGGAACGCCTCCGACTCCGCTCTGTCACTCCCGCTGACCGTCGCGCCGAGAGAGCGTGCAATACGTGCAAGCGCACTCATACTGATGCCGCCCACGCCGATGAAATGTACCCTTTTCCCGCTTAGTCTATCCGTCATAGTATGATATATGCGCTTTTCCCTCGGTCGGTCACCCCGCGCGAAGCGAGCATAAAAAAAGTCTCGCGCAAAGAAAAAACGCGAAACTTGATTTCACACGAAGAACCTAAACTGAAAGGGAAATACTATTCGCCTTCCTTATCCAACTGCTCGCGATACGCCTTGAGCACAAGCTCGGAGATCATCGCTCTGGCATCCGGATTGATCGGATGCGCGATGTCCTTGAACTCGCCTTCCGGAGTCTTCCTGCTCGGCATCGCGATGAAGGGACCGTTGTCCCCTTCGATGATCTTGATGTCGTGCACGGCAAAGCACGCGTCGATCGTGATGGACGCGACCGCTTTGAGCTTGCCGTTGGCGCTCTTGGCTAATCTGACTCTGACGTCGGTAATATTCATAAACTGCACCACCTTGCGCTGTTATGTATAAAGTGTAACACAAAATGAGAGTTCTGTCAATATGCAATAATTACAGAATAAGAGACAAAAAGGGTCGAAGTGTCCCGTTTTAGGACATAATTTGCGCGAGAGCGGCGTGATCGATCTTGCCGATCGGAGTCAGCGGCAGCGAGGGTAAATAGAGTATACGCGAGGGCATAGCGTAACGGATGATTCGATCGGACAGGTGCTCGAGAAGGCGCGCCGTCTTCTCCCCGTCGGAGAGCGGAGAGCCCGTCGACACGAACAGAGCGATCCGCGGTTTGCCGTTCTCCTCGTACTCCTCTGCGGCGGCAGCCTCGACGAAATCCAGCTCGCACGCGACGTTCTCGATCTCGAGAGGATAGACGTTCATCCCGCCGATCACGATGATGCGCTTCCTTCTCCCCGAAAAATACAAATAGCCGTCCGCATCGCGATAACCGAGGTCGCCCGTACGGAGGTATTCGTCCGCGAAATCGGACTGCCCGAGGTATCCCTTCATCATACAGGGGGTCTTGACGGCGATCTCGCCGACCTCCCCGTTCGCGAGCGTCTTTCCCACGTCGTCGAGGATCGCGACCTCGGAGCAAACGGGACGGCCGATGGAGCCGAGACGGTCCTCACCCTTGCTGTTCGCCACGCAGACCGAGACGGTCTCCGCGAGTCCGTACCCCTGATAGAGGCGGCTCTCGCTGCCCGCCTGCTCGGCGAGCGCGTCGTATTGCTTTTTCAAAGAGACGGGCAGAGTGTCCCCGCCGGAAAAGGCGAGAGCCATCTTGCCGATCCCGCGACGAAAATGCGGCTCCGACAATAGTTTGCGATACATATTGGGAACGGCGAGAATGATGTCCGCCCTGCCGCCGAGAACGTATTTCCCCGCGCGCGCATAATCAAGATAAGGCAATACGATACCTTCCGCCCCGCCCGAAACCGCGCCGTGCAGAGAGGACGAGAGCCCGAAACCGTGAAAGAAGGGGAGCGCGAGCAAGACGCCGTGTCCGACCAAGGGGATCTTGGCGAGGCTGAGCGTCGCCTCGGCGTTCGCATTGAAAGCGCGATTGGTCACCCGAATGGTCTTGGGTTCGCCCGTCGTACCGCCGGAAGGGAGATACAGCGCCACGTCGTCCGCCGCGCCCGCAGGGGCGATATCGTCCCGTTCGAGGCTGTCGTACGGAAAGGGCTCGCCCGCCGTTTTCACCCTTTTGCGAAGCAAGCGAGCGAGCGCCCGCTTGACGGGCGGGAGGTATCCGAGTCCGTCCGCAGTCACCTTGGGAATGCCGACGTCCTCCCCTAAAGAGTCCCTACAGAGGAGCAGTTTCGCTCCCGTTTCGGCGATCCCCTTTCGGAGCGCCTCGGCAGGCAAAAGTGGGTGCGTGACGTAGGCGATCGCGCCGAGCTTATTTACCGCATAGATCGAAAAGATACATTCCGGAGTATTGGGCAGATTGATCGCCACCACGTCTCCTTTGCCGACCTTTCCGCGCAAAAAAGCGGCGACGGCGTCGATCCGCCGAACGGTCTCCTCTCCCGAAAAAGAGCGACCGAGATAGTAGAGGCATTTCGCCCTGCCCCTCACGCTCTCGCTGAAGTATTCGTATGCGGATACGTCCGTCCTCATTTCTCGTCCTTAATCGTTCCCCGCCGGCGTCTCGTCCCCATTTTCCTCGGGAGCCGTCTCTTCGGCGTCCGTCTCGGGGATCTCGATCTCGATGCGTTCCGCAGGGGCGGGGGCGCCCTCCTCCGCCGATCCGACGACGTTCTCGACCTTTTCCGATCCGTCCTCGCGCTCTCCGTTCAGACCGAGGAGAGCGCTGATCACGATGCGGCTCTTATCAAAGTAGAGGTAGCGGGCGACCGCATAGGTCACGAACCCGATCGTGAAGCCCACCGTCACGTCGGACAGGAAGTGTGCGCCGAGCACCATACGGGAATAGGCGAGGATGAAGATGTACAGCGCCACGACGAAGGTGAGGCTCTTTTTCTTGCTCGCGACCGAGGGAAAGACCTCTTCGAGCGCGAGAAGGGTCAAGAGGTTAGTCGCGGCGCAGGTGTGTCCCGACGGGAAAGAATGGTGTCCGTGCAGCGTGAAGCCGTTGGCGTGGTACCAAGGCGTGAATGCCTCGAACAGGTAATCTTCCGCCGCCATCATCTCACGATAGCGCGCCCTGCCCCACAGGAACTTCACCACGTTGATCGTCAAGAGCGAGGAGATCACGCAGACGATCGTCGCGAAGATCAGGAAGATCTCGTAGCGTTTGAGTTGCTCGTCCGACCTCCTGCGGAAAAAGAGGAAAGTCGGCGCGGTGAGCACCGCCGCGGAACCCACGGCGACGAGCGCCCTCTGCCACAGGACCGTCATCACCTCGCCCGACATCATATAGCCGAAGACGAGATACGCCAGAGGAACGCAGGCGGCTGCGGCGACCTTTTTCAGGGTGCGACGCGAGGCATCCTCCTTCACGCGGTAAAACAGCACGGCAAAGGTGGCGGCGACGAGCAGGAAGGGGGGCAG
>JAFSZO010000008.1 GCA_017455605.1 Clostridia bacterium | reverse complement strand
GTGCGACGTTTTTCGTCCCCTCGCTTGCCTCGCTCTGAAACTATCGTTTCATTCGCGTTTGATCGTAGCGTTCATAGGCTCGTTCGCGATGCACTTGCGCGCTATGCTTGCAAGCGCCATTCGCTCCGCAGCCCATTTCCGCTACGATAATAGGGTGAAGTTGAGTAAAGGTTCTTTTCGGAACGTAGTGACCCTAAACTCCACTCTCCACTCTTCACTCTCCACTCTCGCGGAGCGCTCGTCTCTGCACCACTCTCCACCCTCGCGGGGGTTAAAAAGAGACGATGATTAAATAGCGCAGAAGCTCATTTGGAACGAAGTGTCCGATAACTTGCGCCATTGGCACAAACTTCACTACGTAGCAACTTCACTCGGCGCAAGCCGAACTTCACTGCATAGCAACTTCACCATTTTGTATCGCCTGCGGCGACATGATGTATTTGCTGCGCAAACATGATGTATCTCGCTTCGCTCGACATTGCTCCCGCCTGCGGCGTCCGCAATTCCTCATTCCTCATTCCTAATTGAAAAGGGCGCTCGCGCGCCCTTCGTTCCGTTTTTCGGATCAAGCCTTTTCGGATCAGTCCCGCATTCCCTTTTCCTGCAGCGCCTTGTACTTCAGGATCGCGACGAGGGTCTTGCTGTCCTCGATCGCGCCCGAAAGGCACATTTCGTAGACCTCGTCGATCGTAAAATACTTGATCTCAAGGAATTCGTCTTCATCGGGATGAGCGCCGACGTAGGTGAGATCGGTCGCGAGGTAGAGGCGAATGATCTCGTTGCTGTAGCCGCAGGTCGCGTAAAACCTGCCGAGGGGATGGATCGAGCCCGCCTCGAGTCCCGCCTCTTCGCGCAGTTCACGCGCGATCGCGACGTCGGGATCTTCGCCGATCTCCAGCTTGCCCGCGGGGATCTCCCACAGGTGCGAGCGCAAGGGATAGCGATACTGCCGCACCAAGGGGATGCACCCCTGCTCGTCCACTGCGAGGACCGCCACGCCGCCGCGATGTTCGACGTACTCCCGCGGGGCGGTCTTGCCGTTCGGGAGCAAGACGCGGTCCTTGCGGAGGTTCACGATGTAGCCCTTGAAAAGGTAATTGACCTCGTCGGTCGTCTCGGTGAAATCCTTGCCTGCGTTGTACTCTCTCTCTTCGTAGCCCTTCATATCTCCTCCCAAGAAAAGAGCCGACGGTCGGGTCGGCTCTCCTGTCGTTATTGATCTTGATACTGCTTGATCAGGTCCTTGTACCTCTTGGCGTAGTAGGTGATTTTCGCCTTTTCGTCAACGTCTTTTTGGTAGAACTCCTTCTTAAAGGAGCCGATCAACTCGTCCTTCTTGTCAGAGAGGAGCTTCTCCTTGATCTCGTAGATCACGGTGCCCTTCGCGAGGTCGTCCTCGGTCGCGGGCTCGTAAGAAGCGTAATCGGTGATCGTATCCTGCGCGATCGCGTAAAGACCTTCGCCGAGATCGGTGACGCCATCCGCCTCGGGATCCTCGAGCGCATAACCAGAAAGCATCACGACGTGGATGCCATAGCTCGTATAGCACCAGCCGAAGGAACCGACGCCCTCACCGACCACGTGCCACTTCGCGAGATCCTCCGCCGAGCCGCCATAGGCGAGCGTGCGGGAAAGCGCTGTGAAGTTCGGGACGTAATCGCTCTTATCCATGCTGAGCCCGTAGCCGAGCTTGCCATTCGAAAGCGCGTCGAACGCGCCGCTGTCGTCGTTCATCATATAGGTCAAGGCGTCGAACGCCTCGATCATCTCGGTCGGGGTGGCTCCGCCCTCGGAGAGTGCGGTGAGCTCCGCGACGACCGCATTCAGCGCCGCGAGGATGTTGATCGTGCCGGTCTCCTCATCGTAGTCCAAGCCCTTCTCCTCGGCATACGCCTTGGTGACGTAGCGCTTGTTCGGGCACTTCACGCAGGTGCAATCCGGGTCGGTGCAGGGTCCGGGGTTCTCGCCCGCATAGTTTTCGCACGCGGTGCAGGTGCATTCCTCTTCCTCGCAGGTCGCGTCTTTGTCGTATTCGACGTTGCTGACGTAGATGCCGGTCTGATCGATGAGCCCGTTCAGATACAGCTCGAGCGCCTCGTCGTTCGCGACCTTCTCCGCCTTGAATTCGTCGTACTTCGCCTGCAGGTCGTCGGTGATCTTGAAGAGGAGGTTCCTCACGTAGAAGACCTTGCCGTCCTCGTGCACGATCTGAGACTTCACGGCGCTCGCGTCGCTCACGTCGCTGTACTTGGAGGTGCCGAGCAAGAGAGCCTGCTCCTGCTCGTTGAGTTTCTTATTGAACTCCGCAGTGATCTCCGCCGCGGTGACGGACGCTGTCTTACCGACGATCTCCTCGTAGGCGGTCACGGCTTGCTCCTTGAGAGCAGCCAAGTAATAGTAGCTGTATTCGCGATAGTTGGAAGACATCTGCTTCTCGAGTCTGCGCTTGACCTCTTTCAAGGTCTTGTAGAGGGTGGGATCGTCGGCTTTTGCCGCCTCGATCTGCGCATCAAGGTCTACCTCGAACAGATCGGGGATCTCGGTCTTCTCCTCCTCTTCCTCATCCTCTTTGGGCTGAGCGGGACGAGAGGGCTTCGCCGCAACGATCTCGACGGTAAAGGTCTGCTTGGTGTTGCCGAAGGTCACGGTGACCTCCTGCTCCGCCTTGACCTCTTCGCTGCTGAATCCGGTCACGGTGTATTCGCTTCTCTCGAGCTCGACCTCGGTGCCGTCCTCGTAGACGACCTTGACCTTGAGCCCGTTCTCGAGCAGGGACTCGCCCTTCTCGTAGACGACCTTCCAAGGCGCGGTGACGACGAGCTCCTTCACGTTGTCGGTGGACTTGTTCGTGACGCTCGCGTTCTCGATCTCTTTCTCATATGCCTCGCGCAGGGTGTCGAAGGCTTCCTGTCTGTCCTTGTTGTACGCCTCGACGGCGGCGATGCGGTCCTTTAAGGGCAGAACGCTCTCGATCTCCTTGATGCGGTCGGCGACGGAGTACGCCTTGCCGGTGGTCTTCGCCGCGTCGGCTTTCGCCTTTTCTTCGTCGGTGCCGTTCGCCTGCACGAGCTTATACAGCTCGTCGATGCACTTCAGCGTGTAGGCTTCGCTCTTCGCCAGACTCTCGTTCGCCTGATCGTAACTCTCCGCGATGTTGTCGAGAACGGCGCGGTAATAATCCTGCGAAATGTAGCCTTGGCTGTAGTAGTTGTAGTAGTTGTAAACGAAATTGTAAATCGTCGCATTGAGCTCGAGTTTGTCCACCTGCGCGGCACGATCCGCATAGGACACTTCCGCCGTGACCTGCGTAAAATCGCGCTCTTGGTTCTTGACGATCATGCCGCTGTCGTTACAAGCGGTGGCAACGATCATCGACGCCGCGAGGACCAAAACGATGAGTAAAACAAGCAGTTTCTTTTTCATTGACGATATACTCCTTTTCCCGCTATTGCGGCAGAGCGCGTGCGCGCACGCACCCTCGTGAATCATAATGTGCTTCTATATTATACATAATTAAAGCGCGAGACGCAAGCCAATAACGATATTTTTACACGCTACGGCGGGAAATATGATCCCGAAAAGGAAAAAACCGCTCAGATCGCCTCGCCGCGAAGCGCCTTCACGAAGCGGATCATCACGCCGATCCTCGCCGTGACGGAGCCCGCTTTGAGGAGGTAGCGCACCTCGTTCCCGGCGCGATCGCCCTCCCGCAATTCGCCCGAAAGGAGCGCCAGCGCGTTACGCATCGCGGCGCTTGCGGGGAGCTCGTCGTCTCGGTAGGTCACCGAGACCTCCTTGGCGTCCAGCGAGATCCTCTTGACGGGGAGCGCAGACGCCAGCCCTTTGAGCAGCGCGATCTGTACGAGGGTGTGCGCCTTCAGCGGCGGGATGCCGTACTCCGCCTCCATCTCGTCGAGCAGGGCGCCTTTCGCCTTCTCGTCCGTGATCGCGGCGATCTTTTTGTAATAGCGGATGCGCGCGAGCTCGCTCGGGATATACTCCGTCGGGAGGTAGGCGTCCGCCTTGACCACCATCTCCACCCCACCCGTCTCGGGCATCGCTTCGCCGTTCAGCTCGGCGATCGCCTCGCGCAGGAGGGTGCAATACATTTCGTACCCGACCTTCTCGATGTGCCCGTGTTGCTCGGCGCCGAGCACGTTGCCCGCGCCGCGGATCTCGAGGTCCATCATCGCGAGGCGATACCCGCTGCCGAGGTCGCCGTTCTCCGCGAGAGCGCGCAGTCGCTTCTCCGCATCTCCCGTCAAAAGGGTGCCGGACGGATAGGTGAAATAGGCGTACGCAAGGCGAGAACTCCTCCCTACGCGCCCCTTGAGCTGATACATTTGAGACAAGCCGAGCTTGTCCGCTTCGAGGACGACGAGAGTATTCGCGTCGGGGATGTCGATGCCGTTCTCGATGATGGTCGTACAGATCAGGATATCCGCCTGCCTGAGATAGAACTTGCGGATATTCTCCTCGAGCTCGTTTGCGCCCATCCTGCCGTGCCCCGACACGACGAGGGCGGAGGGGAACATCTCCTTGACCGCGGCGGCGTAATGCTCGAGCTTCGCGATGTTGTTGTAGAGGATAAATACCTGCCCGCCGCGCGCGAGCTCCGCGCCGACCGCCTCTTTCAGCATCGCGGCGGAGTATTCCGCAACGACGGTGCGGACGGGTTTGCGGTTTTTGGGCGGAGTGTCGATCACGCTGATGTCGCGGATGCCCGAGAGCGCCATGTGCAGGGTGCGCGGAATGGGGGTCGCGGACATGGACAGCACGTTGATCGAGGTGCGTAGCGCCTTGATCTTCTCCTTGTGCTCCACGCCGAAACGCTGTTCTTCGTCGAGGATCAGCAGCCCGACG
Source organism: Clostridia bacterium (assembly GCA_017455605.1). Classification (GTDB taxonomy): domain Bacteria; phylum Bacillota; class Clostridia; order Christensenellales; family CAG-1252; genus CAG-1252. Next base: position 5,198 of record JAFSZO010000008.1, on the reverse strand, counting down.
TCTGCGAATTCCACGTCCTTGCCGAGCAGCCGATGGGTGCCGACGAGCACCTCGATGGAGCCGTTACGCACCCCTTTCAGGATCTCTTTGACCTCCTTCGCCGTGCAAAAACGAGTCAAACAGGCGCACTTCACTCCAAAGGGCGCAAAACGCTCCGACGCAGTGCGGTAATGCTGCTCGGCGAGGATGGTCGTCGGCGCGAGGAAGGCGACCTGCTTACCCGCGAGCACGGTGCGAAACGCGGCGCGCAGCGCGACCTCGGTCTTGCCGTAGCCGACGTCGCCGCACAGCAGGCGATCCATCACCTTGCCTTTCTCCATATCGGCGCGGATGTCGTCGATCGCGGCGAGCTGCCCCTCTGTCTCCTCGTACGGGAAACGTTCCTCGAAGGCGCGCATGGATTCGCCTCCTTCGGGATAGACGAAGCCTTTGCTCTGCTCCCGCTTGGCGTAGAGGTCGACGAGGTCAAGCGCCATCTTGCGGATCGACTTTCTCGCCTTCGCCTTTTCCTTTTGGAACTCCTCCTTGTTGGGATCGGACAGTTCCGGTTCGGTCTCCGATCCGCTGTAAAGGGTCACCATATCCATCTGCGCGACGGGCAGATAGATCTTGTTCTGCCCCGCGTATTGGATGGCGAGGTAGTCGCCCTCGCCCGCGTAATTCTTGATGTGCGTCAGCCCGAGACACCTGCCGACGCCGAACTCGTCGTGCACGACGTAGTCCCCGATCTTAGGGGCGATCAAGGGACGCTTAGGGAGATGGAGCGCCGAAACGGGAGAGAGGATATCCCCGCTGCCGACGAAGGTCGTGCGCTCGCTCTTGGAGACGAATCCGTGGCGGAGTTTCGCCGCAACGTACTCGACGGCGGCGGCGTTGCCCCCCAGCAGGCGCTCCAGCGCGACCCGCCTCTCCTCGTCCTGCGTAAAGACGAGCACGCGCCGCCCTTCGCGCAGTTCGTCCTCGACGAATCCGACGAACATATTGGTGTTTTTGATATAGTTCGGCAGCGACGCGGAATTCAGATAAAACGCCCCGCTCCTGCCGCTGATCCTCTCGGTAAAAGAAGAGACGCCGAGCTGCGGCATCGCGGAAAGCGCCGTCATGATCTCGCGTTCCGACGCGATCGACCCGCGGTGCGCGGCGAGTACTTCGCCGTCCTCGGCGAGGCGTTGCACCCTGCCGAAGTGATCGATGAGGAAACGGGAAAAGCCCTCGAAGATCTTTTTCGGTTCATCCACGAAGGCGGAGAATCCGTCGAGGAAATCGAAGACCGTACACAACCGCTCCCGCACGAAGGGGATCAGATAGGTCAGACCGCCGTCGGACGGGTGCCCCGCCGCGCGCAACGATAGGTCGGACAGGATCTCGTCGGTGCGCAATTTCGCCGAACGGTTTTGCAGCTTTCGCGCCGCCTCGATGCGGCGAAACGCCTCTTTGACGTCCTCTTCCGAGAGGAGCAACTCGCTCGCGGGCGCGACGAACAACTCGTTCGGTCGGTCGATCACGCCGAGGAAGTCCGGAGCGTAGGTCTTGATGCTCTCCACCTCGTCGTACAGCAGATCCACCTTGGAGGGGGTATCCGCGTTGATCGGAAAGATGGACAGGGAGTCGCCCGCCAGTCGGAATTCGCCCTTTTTCGGTTGCGCCATCACGCGCTCGTAGCCCGCGCGCACGAGATCGGAAGCCAAAGTCTCCGCCGAGATCGATCGACCGACCGAAAGGGTCAGGGACCGCTCCCGAAGGTCCTCGGGGCGCGGCAAGTAGCCGAAGACCGCCTCGACCGTCGTCACGAGCACCCGCGCCTCGCCGTTCAGCACCTTGAAAAGGGCGGAAATGCGCGCATAGGAACGCGCGTCGGTGCGCTTGCCCAAGAGGACGTCGCCCTTGGGCGGCAAATAGGCGGAAGGCGTGCCGTAAGAGGCGATCTCTTCCGCGACTTCGAGGGCGCGCGCTTCGCCGTCCGCTATATACAGAAGGGGGACGGGAGAGGCTGCCGCAAGGTGGGCTTTTTGCGGGTCGGATATGCCGAAAACCAGCGACTTTTTGTCGCCGGCGAGGGTGGAATATATCTCTTCGTATCTCTCAAAACCTCTCAGATAAAGGTTTTCCATAGTCGCTTTGCGCGCTCAGGCGTTGGTGTTCATCTCCCGTGAAAAGCTCTCGTAGTCGCCGTCCGCCAAGTACTTTTCGATGCCTTTCGCCGCTTTCTCCGCCGCCGAGGCAAGGAGCGCCGACGCCTCTTTGCCCGCCTTGTGCAGGACGTAGGAGGCGAGGTCCTCGCCGGGGTGCGGCTTGCCGATGCCGACGCGCAACCGCGGCAATTCGCCGCAGAGCGCAGTGATGTTCCGCATGCCGTTGTGCGTGCCCGCGCTGCCCTTCTCGCGCAGCCTCGTCACGCCGAGGGGCAGATCGATCTCGTCGAGAACGATCAACACGTCCTTGGTCTCGGGCTTATACTTCGAGAGCGCCGATTTCACGCATTCGCCCGACAGGTTCATATAGGTCGTGGGCTTCAGGATGCGGATCTTTTTGCCGCCGACGTTGCCCTCCGCCTCGTAGGCACGGACGCCCGCATTCTCGCGAAAGGTCAAGCCGAGCCGTTCGGCGAGCCGATCCGCCACCGAAAAACCGACGTTATGATAGGTGCCTTCGTATTGGGCGCCGACGTTTCCGAGTCCCACGACCAGTAGCATTTTTTCTCCTTTCGAGGGTCATTCCCTCCGTTTTTCCTTCACTTCCTGCCTGACTCGCCCGATCACGAACGCGCCCGCGGGGACGTCCCGCGTCACGGTGCTCGCGGCGGCGATATAGGCGTCGTCTCCGACCGTGAGCGGCGCGACGAGATTGGTATTTGCCCCGATGAAGACGCGCTCGCCGATCCGCGTTTCGCGCTTCACCTTGCCGTCGTAATTCGCAAAGACGGTGCCGCATCCGACGTTGGTGCCCGCGCCGACCTCGGCGTCGCCGATATAGGCGAGGTGGGCTGCCTTCACGCCCGCGGCGAGGGTGCTCTTTTTCACTTCGACGAAATCGCCGATCCGCGCGCCCTCTCCGACCCGCGCGCCCATTCTGAGATAGGCGAAGGGTCCGACCGTCGCGCTCGCGCCGACGGCGCTGTCCCGAACGACCGATTGTACGATCTCCGCGCCCGCGCCGACCGTGGCGTTCTCGAGGGTGGAAAAGCTGCCGATGCGGGCGCCCTTCCCGACGAAACTGTTCACGACGATCGCGAACGGTTCCACGATCGCCCCCGCTTCGAGGCGAGTCTTCGCGTCGATACGCACCGAGTCCACGTCCGTGATGATTGCTCCGTTTTGCACGGATGTTTCCGCGATTCTGCGATACAGTGCGCGCTCGATCCCGCCGCGTGACTCCTCCCCCGACAGCCGCTCCGCGAAGGGAGCGACGCACCGCCTCTTCGGGAGTGCGCCGCGGCGAAACGCCGCCGCCGTTCGCAAACTGCCCGCACCGATCTCGTAGCCGTCGATGCCGCGCCGATCCATCTCTCCGAGCAGGGTCATAAGGTCGCTCGCCCGCACGAGTGGGGTATCCCAATAGAGGATCGCCACGCCGCCGGCGCCCTTCGGCAAAGTCGCTTCGCTCTCGTCCGCGATCTCGCGGCAAGGGGTGCCTTGCGCGCCGCGTAGGAGCCATTCGTAGGGGGTCAGTCCGGCGAGGGGGCGCTCGTCCGCGCCGCTGCGTATCAGATAGAGAAAGAGCGTTTTCATAGTACAAACTATGTCGACGCCCTCCTCGTTATTCTATCCCTTGTAGCTGTCTTTCAGTCCGACGATCAGGTTGTATTCGCCCTTGCGGTTCTTGGTGTAGTAACCGAGGCGCATGAACTGGAAGCGGTCGTACGCCTTCGCCTGCGAGAGGAAGGGCTCCGCTTTGCCCGCGTAGACGGTCTTGGTCACGGGGTTCAGCCGTTCGCCGAAGTCCCTGCCGTCCTCGATCTCGTCCAGCAGATAGTCGTAGTCGTTGATCGTGACGTCGAGGGCGTCCGCAGGCGCCCAATGCAGCACGCCCTTGACCTTGATGCCGGCGTTCGCGCCGCCCGACATGCTGTCCTCGATGTACTCGCAGTTCACGGCGGTCACGTTGCCCGCTTCGTCGGTCTCGTGCGACAGATATTTCACGATGTACGCCCCCTTGAGGCGCACCATGCCGTCCGGTTTCAGGCGGTGATACTTCGGGGGCGGATCGAGGGAGAAGTCGCTCTTCTCGATGTAGATCTCGGGGGTCAGGGTGACCTCGTGCGTGCCCGCGTTCTCGGCGGTGGGATTGTTCTCCACCTGCACGACGACGGGGGCGGTGAGGTTCACGATGCGGAGCTTGAGCGGCTCTTTCACGACCATCACGCGGGTCGCGTTAGCGTTCAGGTTCTCGCGCACGCAATGCTCCAAAAGGGCGGATTCCACCATCGAATTGCTCTTCGCGACGCCGATGCGATCGCAGAAGTCGAGCAGCGCCTCGGGCGGATATCCCCTCTCGCGCATTCCGGACAGCGTGGGCATACGGGGGTCGTCCCACCCTTCCACGACGCCGGTGTCGACGAGGCGCTTCAGGTAGCGCTTGCTCATAATGGTGCGGGTCAGCCCGAGGCGGGCGAACTCGATCTGGCGGGGGTTGTCGCCGAACCCGCAGTTGTATTTGACCCAGTCGTACAGCGGGCGATGATCCTCGAATTCGAGGGTGCAGATCGAGTGGGTGATGCCCTCAATGCAGTCGCTGATCGGGTGCGCGAAGTCGTACATCGGGTAGATGCACCACTTGTCCCCCGTGCGGTGATGAGTGGCGCGCAGCACGCGATACAGGATCGGATCGCGCATATTGATGTTGGGGCTCGCCATGTCGATCTTGGCCCGCAGGATGTAGCGCCCCTCCGGGAACTCGCCCGCCTTCATGCGGCGGAACAGGTCAAGGCTTTCTTCGCTGGGCCGGTCGCGCCAGGGGGAATTCTTGCCGGGGGTGGTCAGGGTGCCGCGGTATTCGCGCATTTCATCGGCGGAAAGTTCGTCCACATAGGCCAGGCCGCGCTGAATGAAATCCTCGGCAATATCGTATAATCTCTGGTAGTAATCGCTGGCGTAGAACAGGCCGCCCGTCCAATGGAAGCCCAGCCATTCGATGTCCCGCTTGATCGCCTCAGCGTATTCGTTGTCTTCCTTGGCGGGGTTGGTATCGTCAAAGCGCAG
>JAFSZO010000060.1 GCA_017455605.1 Clostridia bacterium | reverse complement strand
GTATCGTGAGCGTTCGCAAAAATGCCTTTTGCTCGGCGGAAATACGGCGGCTCTCGATCGCCTTTCGGATCGTCTTATTGTGTATCCAAGGAGGTAGCCTCCTCTCTGCAAGGAAAGGGAGTGCCTCGTCATATCGTTTGGCGAGTGCCGTCGCGAAGAACCAGGCGATCATCATTTTTACATAATACTCTTCCGAACGAATGGAGGCGACCCTCTCGAGATAGGCGGGATTAAAAGCGTCGTCTAAAAAATGGTCCATCAGCACCTTGACAGCGAAACGAACGGCGTAAGTTTCCCCGCTCTCGAGCCAACGACGCACGGCGGGCAGCAGTTCCGCCCGATGCTTCCCGAACGAAACGGGAGACGTCTGATCGCAGGTAGCCCAGTTGTCGACAAACGGCAGAAAACGATCAAGCTCACGAAGACAACGATCGAAGTCCTTGATCGACGAAAGGAGAAATGCGTGCAGCTGATCCTCCTCAAAATAACGATGCGGTAATTCGGACAAAAACGTATCCGCGCTCCCGTCCGACAAAATACGCTTGGAGAGAGCGCGCAAGGCGGGCGTCCTGACCCCGATCATGCGTCTCGGGTCGACGGACGGAAGCAAGGGCGATTGAAACGCGCGATACTGCTCGTCACGGGATCGGAACAATTCCTTCTCGATCTCTTCCGTTCTCATTTTTTCCTATCTGCGGAGAGAATGGCGTAATAAACGAGATCGCAGATCCCCGCGTTGCTTTTGCCCGTTTGGCGAAGCGTGCCCTCATAGGTCATACCCGCCTTCCGCATCACTCGTCCCGATTTCGGATTGCGTGCGTCGTGGCGCGCCGCCACGCGGTTCATTCCCGCTTTGTCAAACAAATAGTCGATCACCGCGCGTAGCGCCTCCGACATCAGCCCTCTGCCCCACAGGGCGCGGCTCATACAGTAGCCGATTTCCGCCGCGTCGACCCGATCGTCGACCGAGACGACCCCGATGCTGCCGATCGGTCCTGCCTCTCCCTTGAGCTCGATAGCCCAATTGAAAAAGTCGCCCTTTTCGTATTCGGAGATCCAAAGAGATATGATCCCCCTCGTATCCTCGACCGTTCGATGGGGCTCCCAGGTCAAATACTCGGTGACGAGGGGATCGCTCGCCCAATTGCGAAACATCGCCTCCGCATCCTCCATCGCAAAGGGCCGAAGGATCAACCGTTCGGTCTCGATCCGTTGTGTGCCTATCCTGTTCATCGAGCGTCTCTCAGATCACGTAATTGTCGCCGTCCGTGCCGTCGAGCATCAGATCGGCGAGAGAGACCCCCGCAAAAAACTCGCGGATCATCGCGTAGAATTTCTCCCACATCGGGAGGGTCCTGCATTCCGCGGCGCGAGCGCACGGCTCCGACCCGCCTCCCAAACAAGCGATGGGAGCGAGGTCGCCCTCGGTCGTCAACAGCACGTCCAAGACGCTGATCTGATCGGGGGAACGATTCAGCTTGTAGCCGCCGCCCTTGCCGTGCTGTCCGTCCAGCATTCCCGCCTTGGAGAGGTCGGTCATAATGCCTTCAAGGTACTTCTGCGAGATGTCCTGCCGCGCGACGATGTCCTTCAAGGGAATATAATTCTCCCCGCCGTGTTCGGCAAGGTCTATCATGACGCGAAGTGCGTATCTGCCTCTGGTCGAAATCTTCATCGTTTGCCTCCTATTCTTTCGTGACCGCGATCGCGTCGATCTCGACGAGCGCGCCCTTTGGGAGAGCCGCCGCCTCGATACAAGACCTCGCGGGTCTCTCGCTGAAAAAGCCGCCGTAAACCTCGTTGAACGCCGCGAAATCCGCGATGTGCGCGAGATAGCAAGTGGTCTTCACGACGTGCGCAAGGTCGCTGCCCGACGCCTCGAGGATCGCCGCGAGATTGCGGATCGCGCGCTCGGTCTGCCCAGCGATCCCTTCACTCATCACGCCCTGCGGATCCGGCCCGAGCATTCCCGAAACGTACACGGTATTCCCCGCGACCGTCGCCTGTGAATACGGTCCCACCGCGGCGGGTGCGTGGGTCGTACTTACTCTCTTCATAATACCCCCTTTCCTCGGGCAAAGCAATACCGAGGATCGTTTTTCTTTTTACGCGAATATGGTGATGCCCCACGGGTGCGCCGCGGGGCAAAAAGTCGCGTTCGTGTCAGATCAGTCTTGGAAAAGAGGCGTGGACAGATATCGGTCTCCCGTGTCGGGCAGGATCACGACGATCTTCTTCCCCGCGTTCTCGGGACGTCTCGCGAGTTCGATCGCCGCATAGGTCGCCGCACCGGCGGAGATGCCGACGAGCACCCCTTCCTTCTTGCCGATCAATTTACCGGTGGCGAAGGCGTCCTCATTGGAGACCGGAATGATCTCGTCGTAGACCTTCGTATTCAGCACGTCGGGGACGAAGCCCGCGCCGATGCCCTGTATCTTGTGCGGACCCGCGACGCCCGTCGAGAGGACCGCGCTGCTCTTGGGCTCGACCGCGACGACCTTGACGGACGGTTTCTTACTCTTCAGGTATTCACCCGCACCCGTCAGCGTGCCGCCCGTACCGACGCCTGCGACGAGATAGTCCACTTCACCGTCGGTGTCCTCGTAGATCTCGGGACCCGTCGTCTCACGGTGCGCCTTGGGGTTAGCGGGATTCACGAACTGCCCCGGGATAAAGCTGTTCGGCGTCTCGGCGGCGAGCTCTTCCGCCTTGGCGATGGCGCCCTTCATACCCTTTGCCCCTTCGCTGAGCACGAGCTCCGCGCCGTACGCTTTCATCAGCTGTCTGCGCTCCACGGACATCGTGTCGGGCATCACGATGATGATCCTGTAGCCTTTCGCCGCGGCGATAGCGGCGAGTCCGATCCCTGTGTTGCCCGAGGTCGGCTCGATGATGACCGAACCCGCTTTCAGGAGCCCTTTCTCCTCGGCGTCCTCGATCATCGCCTTTGCGATGCGATCCTTCACCGATCCTGCGGGATTGAAGTATTCGAGTTTGGCGTAGATCTTCGCCCCGAGTCCGAGCGCCTGTTCGATATGCGTGAGCTCGAGAAGCGGGGTCTTGCCCACCAGTTGGTCTGCGGAAGTATAGATCTTAGACATAATTCTGTCCTCCTTTTATTATTTGATCGCGGCGAAGCCCTGTTCGAGATCCGCGATGATGTCGTCAATGTGCTCGGTGCCGATGGAAAGACGCACGGTATTGGGTCTGATGCCCGCCGCGAGGAGTTCCTCTTCGGTGAGCTGAGAATGGGTGGTGGAAGCGGGATGGATGACGAGAGACTTCACGTCCGCGACGTTCGCGAGCAGGCTGAAGAGCGAGAGACTCTCGGTAAAGCGCTTCGCCGTCTCGGCGTCACCCTTGATCTCAAAGGTAAAGATGGACGCCGCCCCCTTCGGGAAATAGCGGTCGTACAGCTCCTTTTGCCGCCCAGTGGCGAGAGAGGGGTGATTGACCTTCTCCACCTGCGGATGTTTTTTCAAAAAGTCCACGACCTTGATGGCGTTCTCCACGTGACGCTCCAAACGGAGAGACAACGTCTCGAGCCCCTGCAACAGCAGGAAGGAATTGAAGGGAGAGATCGTTGCGCCTTGATCCCTCATCAAGGTGGTACGCAGCTTGATGATGTAGGCGAGGTTGCCCGCCGCCTCGGTGAAGACGACGCCGTGATAGGACGGATTGGGCTTGCTGAGACCGGGGAACTTGTCGTTCGCCGCCCAGTCGAACCTGCCGCCGTCCACGACCACGCCCCCCATCACGGTGCCGTGCCCGCCGATGAACTTGGTCGCCGAATGCACGACCACGTCAGCGCCGTGATCGATGGGACGGAGAAGGAAAGGCGTCGCGAAGGTGTTGTCGACGACGAGCGGTATGCCCGCAGCGTGCGCCACGGCGGAGATCGCTTCGAGATCGATCACGTCGGAATTGGGATTGCCGAGCGTCTCGGCGTAGAGAAGCTTGGTGTTCGGCTTGATCGCTTTTTTGAAGTTTTCGGGATCGGAAGGATCGACGAAGGTGACGGAAAGCCCCTGCTCCTTCAAGGTATGCGCCAAGAGGTTGTAGGTGCCGCCGTAAAGGTTGGAAGAAGCGACGACGTGATCGCCCGCCGTGGCGATATTTTGGATCGCGTAGGTGATCGCGGCGGAACCGGAGGCGGTGGCGAGGGCTGCGGCGCCCCCTTCGAGCGCGGCGATCCTCTTCTCGAAGACGTCGCTGGTCGGGTTCATCAAACGGGTGTAAATGTTGCCGCCTTCGGTCAACCCGAACCTGCCCGCGGCTTGGGCGGAATCCTTAAATACATAGGATGTGGTGGCATAAATCGGCACCGCTCTGGCATCGGTGGCGGGATCGGGCTGTTCTTGCCCGACATGTATTTGCAAGGTTTCAAACTTATATTCAGACATAGTTCATAATCTCCTTTTTTCAAACGATAAATGTGTGCGATAGGTCCTCAAAGACAACATCGGTCACACATTCGTCCGAAACGAAAATTATTGCGCATAAGCCGAATCAATAGTTCTGTCATAGCTCGCTCCTTTTACCCACTTACCCTGTAGGTTGATTCGATTTTATCACACCAAATCATCTTCGTCAAGAGTTTTTCAAAACATTTTCAAAAAAACAAAGATTTTCTCGCCGATTGATCGGATCCGAAAGGAAGGCAAAAAGATGCCCTACAAGGTACAAACAGCACGTCTTAAAGGTATATCGATCAAAGGGTATCCGCCGTAATCGTTCGATCCCGAACATGCGGAACAGTCGAGATCACTCACCGAGCGCCGCCATTCCCTGCATCATATCTCGACGCAGCTGAAGTCCGGGGAAGGAATGGATGGCATTATCGATGCAATGATGACCCGGCACGAAGCAACCGAGCATTTTGCTGTTACCGGCGTTGACGATGGCATCCGCCTTTAGCAGAGTGATATCGCCCTTGAATAAGGTGATGCCGTCATCGAAACGTGAAACATCGGTGATATGCTTTCGCGATAGCATCTCTCGCAATACGCGATCTTGCCTCTCATAAAACTCGTCCGAAAGATCGTATGGCATCGTCACGTTTTGTAAGGCGCGAAAGAGCCCTTCTTTCGCCATATCCGGCAAATCAGACAGTTTATTGTAGTCTTTCAATAAGAAATGCACCACTCAAGATCCGTCATACGCCCACTACTCTCCGTCGTTGGGGATCTGCCGAACGACCTTGCATGGATTGCCGACGGCGAACGAGTTCGCCGGAATGGACCTCGTCACGACCGATCCGGCACCGATCACCGATCCGGCGCCGATGGTGACGCCCCCGCATATCGTGACATTTGAGGCGATCCAGCAATTATCCCCTATCGTGATCGGCTTCCCGTATTCTTTATCGGTCAGGCATCCCTTTTCGTTGATGTACATATTCCTATCTTGATAGCGCATCGGGTGGAGGGGCGTTACGATCGTAACACCGGTGCCCATAAAAACGTTTTTTCCGATCGATACCGGACAAACGTCTAAAATCGTCAAATTAAAATTGGCGTAAGTATTATCCCCGATCGAGATAAACCGTCCGTAATCAAAAAATAAGGGACCTTGAAGATAAACGTTTTCTCCGAGGCGCAGCCCCATCTCTCGCAAGAAGCCTCGTCTGAGCTCCGCATCTTCTTCCGACGTTTGATTGTATTTCAAACAGAGCGCATGGCACTTGCTGCGGAGCGCAAGCAATTCTTCATCGCTCGGATCATACAGTTCACCGGCTAACATTTTTTCTTTTTCACTCATAATGTAATGATCCCTCCCCTTTTCATCATTTTCTCCCTTGCAAGGTAGCTTGTCAATTGTTTTATTATTGATCGATGCGAAAGAGGGGATCGCTCGTCGGCGCGTTTCGCGATAGAAAAAAGGGCAGCCGAGCGTCGACTTGCCCTTTCCCGCAAACAGCGCCGAGAAAGACTGCCGAAATTGTTTTCGGCGATCATTCTTCGCCGTGTGAATCCACGTCGCGGAACAGCGCTTCGTCGTAGGGGAGCCCCGCCCTCTTGTAGTAATCGAGAACGGCGCGTTTGATCGCTTCCTCGGCAAGGACCGAACAGTGTATCTTGTGCGCGGGGAGTCCGTCCAAGGCTTCGGTGACCGCTTGATTGGTCAGCTCGAGGGCCTGAGACAACGGCTTGCCCTTGATGAGCTCGGTCGCCATCGAGCTCGAGGCGATCGCCGAGCCGCAGCCGAAGGTCTCGAACCGAACGTCTGCGATCACGTCGTCCTCGACCTTCAGATAAATCTTCATGATATCGCCGCACTTGGCGTTGCCCACTTCGCCCACGCCGTTCGCATCTTCGAGCACGCCGACATTGCGCGGGTTGCGGAAATGATCCATCACTTTTTCACTGTATAATGCCATAGCTTCATCCTCCTTTTTTCGTCATAATAAATAAGGTCTTTTCCCTTCGAGCTTGTCTCGCCAAACGGGGGACATCGCACGCAAACGCTCCACGACAGAGCGGACGACGTCAACGGTGTAATCGATCTCCTGCTCCGTCGTCTCATCCGAGAGCGTCAGGCGCAGCGAACCGTGCGCGATCTCGTGCGGGCGTCCGATGGCGAGCAGCACATGACTCGGGTCGAGCGAGCCCGACGTGCACGCCGAACCGGAAGAACCCTCTACCCCGTATTCGTCGAGAAGCAGCAGGAGGCTCTCTCCTTCGATCCCCTCGAAGCAAAAAGAGACGTTCCCGGGGAGACGACGGACGGGGTCGCCGTTCAACGCGGAATGCGGAATGCTACTGAGCCCTGCGATCAAGCGGTCGCGCAAAGCGGTGAGACGAGGCATATTGACGGGGAGCCCCTCGGTCGCCTCTTTGAGTGCGGCGGCAAGCCCCGCGACGCCCGCGACGTTCTCGGTGCCCGCACGTCTGCCCCGTTCCTGCGCGCCGCCCTCGATCAAACTGATGGGCAAGATCCCCTTTCGCGCAAAGAGCACGCCGACCCCCTTGGGTCCGTGGAACTTATGCGCCGAAAGGGAGAGCATATCGATCCGCATCTCGGTGACGTTCATCGGGATATGTCCGACCGCTTGTACTGCGTCGGTATGGAAGAGGACCTTTCTCTCCCGGCAGACCGCGCCGATCTCCGCGATGGGGAGGATCGAGCCGATCTCGTTGTTTGCCGTCATCACGGTTACGAGACAGGTGTCCTCGCGGATCGCGTCGGCGACCGCCTCGGGAGTAACGTTGCCGAGTGAGCCGACGGGGAGATAGGTCACCTCGAAGCCACGCGATTCGAGCTTTTTCAAAGTGTGGAGAACGGCGTGGTGCTCGAATGCCGTCGTCACGACGTGCTTCTTGCCCTTTTTCTCCCCGAGTGCCGCGGCGGTCAGGATCGCCTGATTGTCCGCTTCGCTGCCGCCCGAGGTGAAATAGATCTCCGACGGCTGCGCTCCCAAACAGCGCGCCACCGATGCGCGCGCCGATTCGAGCGCCTCTTTCGCCCGTTGCCCCGCCGAGTGGAGGGAGGAAGGATTGCCGTATGTGCCGTCGAAATACGGGAGCATCGCCTCGATCGCGGCGCGGCTCATCTTGGTCGTGGCGGCATTGTCCAAATACACCTGCATAAGGTCACCTCTTCGTAATGATGGACTCATTATAACGCGACCAACCTACCTTGTCAATAGGTAAATAGAGATGAAGCGAAAATTTTTCGGAAAGTCAAATGAGCAATTCGTCGCGCCGGAGGGAAAGCGGGCGTTTTTCCGCCAAATCGGCGCAATTCGGGAGAAAACGTGATATAATGGACCTATGAACAAGTACGAGAGACTGTTGATCGAATGGTGCGACGCGCTCCTCGGAGCGCAGATCACGAACGAGAGCGACCCCCATTACGGAGGATTCCGTTGCGATGCGTGTACGTTTGAGCACGGGAGAGCGGACAACGCCCTCTACCCCTTCGTCTGCGCCTACGATCTGACAGGAGACGAGAAATATCTCGCGGGGGCGAGGCGACTCCTCGCATTTCGTCGGCTCCTCAGCGAAGACACGGGGGCTGTACACAACGACTTTTCGTCCGAATGGCGAGGGATCACGGCGTTCTCGGCGATCGGTCTCCTGAAAACGTTGCTCTACTATGGGGACAAGCTCCCCGTCGATCTCAAAAACGACATCGTGCGATGCGCTCGCGCGAGCGCGCAGTGGGTGCACGAAAATATGGTGATAGGATTCCGCGCCAACGTCAACTACTACTGCGCCGCTGCCGAAGTGAACGCGACCTACGCGCTGCTCTACCGCGACGAGAGCTACGTCGCACGCGCAAAGGAGTTGCTCGCCTACGCCTTGCGGCTCTTCACGCCGAACGGGCTCCTGTCGGGCGAAGGACAGCCGCACGACGGCGCCACGGCGAAAGGGTGCCTGCCCATCGACGTCGGGTATCTCGTCGAAGAATCGTTGCCCTGCCTCGTCGGCGCGGCAAGGGCGCTCGGAGACGAAGCGGCGCTCGCGACCTTGACGCAGCACGCAAAAAAACTGCTCGATTTTCTGCTGCCCGACGGCGGTTGGGACAACAGCTTCGGCGTCCGCAACAACAAATGGACCTATTACGGGAGCCGCACCTCGGACGGGTGCATCGGTGCCTTTGCGGAGCTAGCGGCACGGGACGAGGTCTTCGCCGAAGCTGCGGAACGGACCTTTGAACTGCTGAAACGATGCACACACGGCGGCAAACTCTACGGCGGGATGCGCTACTCCGAGAACGGACAATCTGCCTGCATCCATCACACTTTTTGTCACGCGGGCGCCCTCGCGGACGCGATATGGGCGGGCATTTCGGAGCCCAAAAACTCCCTTGCGCTCCCTACGGACGGAGAGGCGGTCGAATACGTGTACTATCCCGAGATCGACACCTACAAGATCCGCGCGGGCGGATATCTCGCCACCCTGACGGGGTACGACTATGCGACCTACACCTATGGGAACGGCGCGGCGCACGCGGGAGGCGGCACCCTCTCCCTGCTCTACAAGCAAGGAACGGGGCCCGTGATCGCGGGGTCGGTCTACCGCTACCTGCCGACAGAGAAAAACAATATGCAACTGCCCGTCGGGGAGGTGCGGCACGCTTCGCTCCTCGTGCGGGCGGAATACGAAAAAGACGGGAACAAATACGCGACCTGTCTCGATAAAGATCCCGAAATAGAGGTGGAAAAACGCGGCGACGCCGTGATCGCCACCGTGCGGGCGCGCTTCTATGCGGCGGAGACGCAGAGTGCGGAGGATATGGCGCGTGTGGCGACCTTCACCTACCGTTTCGCGGCGGACGGCGTCACCGTCAGGGTCAAACAGATCGACCCGAACGTGCGTTTCGTTTTGCCCGTGATCCGAGGCTCGGCAACGGTGGAGACCGACAGCCCGTGCGAGACCGACCGCATCTTCTTTTTGACGGGCGGTTTTGACGCCACAGAGTGCACCTTCCCCCTTGCAAGCGACGTCTTGCTGCGTATCAAATAAAAAGGAGATATCCAATGAGAAAGATCATCGTATTCGTCCTGATCCTCGCGCTGTCGTGCGCGGTTGCCTCCTCCCTCGTCGGGTGCAAAAGCAAGCCGGCGGAGCCGTACGATCCGTCAAAGTTTACCGAAAGCATTGACTTGACGGGATACACCCTCGTCTTTGAGGATGAATTCGTAGGAGAACTGGATCGATCGATATGGGGCGACACTCGTCAAGGGACCCGTAGGGACGGTTTTTGGACCAAGAACCTCGCATTTACGGACGGAGACGGGCACCTCGTTTTACGCACGGAACAAAGAGGCAGCCGCTACTGCTCCGAAACGAAGGAGAGAACGATCGTCGGATACGAGGACAGCGTCGTGAAGCTGAAATACGACGACTGCTATCCTTTCGGCATGATAGCGGGAGACTTCGGCGACGTCGGACAGCTCGAAGGGCACACATCGGATGAGGTCGGCTACGTCATCCTCGGCAAATTCGACAGGCTCGCCTCTTCCTTTGCTACCTTCAAAGAGAGTTTGAACATCCCGACGAGCGGCACGGAATACGCTCCCACTGTCGGCGGCAGGGAGATCTCCGTCTATACTCCCTTTTACGAGACTGCGGCAGAGCTGTACAACTATTACTCCTTCACCATAGAAACCAAAAACGCAAAATGCAGGATAGAAAACAGCGCGATCCTGGGCGTTACTCTGCCCTACACGATGCTGTTCGGGGCGGGCGGGCAATCTCTGTCGCTGACCCTCCGCGGCACGCTTGCTCGTTTGTACGGCTTTTCCTCCGAAGCGGCGTTCATTGACTGCGCCGAAGAACTCGCCGCAAAATACGCAGCGTATCGCGCCGAACTCGAAAACGGCGGCGAAGAAGACGGCGCGATGGAGAACGGCTGTTTCCGCACGGAAAACGGCTCGTTCGTCTTCCCCGTTGCGATCAAAAACGACTCTTCCGTCCTGTTGACCTACGTCATCGTAGACGAAGAGGATACAGTCTCCCTTTGGGTAAGCGACGTTGACGCCGCGCTGCGAATGGTCAACGCCGACGCCACGCACTACACGAGTGCGGAAGTAAATAATGAGGTCTACTGCAAAAACGTGCTTTTCGTGACCGGTCCCGAGGGCGTTTATTCGGGCGCGCTACGCACGCTGGACACCTACAAACACGGGTTCGGTTACTACGAGATCCGTTGCAAGCTCCCCGACGTCGAGGGCATTTGGCACGCCTTTTGGATGATGTGCGGCAACGTCTACTCCGTCGGCAACGGCAGCGCGGACGGTGTGGAGATAGACGTCTTTGAGTATTTGCCCGCCCGTGACTCGGTGAACGTGGCGCTGCATTGGGACGGCTACGACGAAGCGCATCAAAACGCGCACAAACGATATGAAGGGACCAACCTCGCCGACGGAGAATACCATACCTTCGGAATGAATTGGGACGAGGACGGCTACGCCTTCTACATCGACGGCAAAAAGGTTTGGACGACGACGGGCGACGGCGTTTGCCACGAGGAAGGCTATATGAAGATCTCTACCGAGTACGGCGAATGGGGGGATTGGGTCGGGACCCTCGACCTCGCCGACCTGCCCGTAGACTGGATCATCGACTACGTGAGGATCTACGATAAGAAAGCGTAAATGAGCGTATAACGAATAAAAAGAATGCGGGGCAAAACAGCAACGCAATACTGCAAAGGATCCTGATACAGGTGATGAGATTTGCCATATCACATCGGCGTTCCCACTTCGATCAGGTTTCCGTCCGGATCGTAGAAGCGTATCACCCGCTGTCCCCAACTGTGGGTCATCAAGCGATTGACGTATTGCACGCTCGGATAATACTTCTCGAGCTTTTCAACAAATCCTTCGATGTCCGATTCCTCGAAATACAGTTCGCAGGCATTGCTTTCCGAAACGATATCTTTCCCGAGAAACTCTCTCCAATATTTCTCCTCCTGCAACACCAATCCTTCCGTCAGGACCATATTTCCGTCGTTGTCGAGGACAAGGTCGAGACCGAAGAGGTCGTGATAAAACCGCGCGGATCTCCGAATATCTTTCACGACGATCAATACGTTTTTCAGCTTCATACGGTTGCCCCTCCCTAATGATTCCCCTATCCTTTCGACCCCGCTCGCGACATCGAGACGACCGTCTCCACGTGCGGGGTGGAGGGGAACATATCGTAGAGTTCGACGAAGTCGATCGAATATGCGTGAGACAAACGCGCGAGATCGCGCGTCAAGGTGGCGGGAGAACAGGAGACGTAGAGAATACGTTCGGGCGGATAGGCAAAAATGGTTTTAACGATGGTTTCGTCCAAGCCCGCGCGAGGAGGATCGACGACGAGGGTATACTCGCCGAGATCGGGCGCGAGGGTCGGCAGGAGCCGCTCCACCTCTCCGCAAAGATGGGTGACCCTGTCCCCCACACCGAAGCGAACGGCGTTCTCGTTCGCGTCACGCACGGCGCCCGGGATGATCTCGATGCCGACGACCTTCCGCGCCCGTTTCGCGAGGAGGGCGCTCATAATGCCCGTGCCGGAGTACGCGTCCACGACCGTAGCGCCTTCGGGCACACATTCGACGACGCGAGAATAGATCCGCTCCGCGATCGAAAAATTGACCTGCAAGAAAGCGAGAGGAGAAACCTCCGCTACCCCGCCGCCGATCGAGGCGGTCAGATGGTCCGTGCCGCGGATCGTACGGATCGTATCGGTCAGGATCACGTTGTTGTGCTGTTTGTTTTCGCAGAGGTAGAGGCTGACCTTGCCGGGGAGCGCCCGTTCGAGGGCGTCCGCGAGCGCCTCCTCCCCTTTGATCCCGCCGCCGTTCACGACGAGGATCACGCCGTACTCCCACTCCTCGGGTGCAGGGAGTCTGCGGGCGACGAGGTGCCTAAGGAGTCCCTTGCCCGTCCCTTCGTCGTAGACCGAGATCTTATGATCACGCACGAAGGACAGAGTCGCCTCGATCAGCGGCTCGATCCACTCGCCGTGGAGGGGACAACGCTCGAGCGGGAGCACCTTGTGCGTGCCGCGACGGTACATCCCGAGGACCGCTTCCCCGTCCTTTTCGCCGAAGGGAAGCGCGATCTTGTTGCGGTAGCCGTCCGATCCGTCGCCGAAGAAAGGGATCTCGCCGAGATTGATGCCGACGTTCTTATGAAAGAGAGCGCGGACGTTCTCCGTCTTGATCTCGCGTTGCGTGTCGTAAGAAAGGTGGCGCAGCGTGCAACCGCCGCATTTGCCGAAGAGAGGACAAGCGGGGTCACGGCGCTCGGTTGACGAATCGAGCATCTTGATGATATGAGCGAAGACCAATTTGCCTTTGACTCGATCTACCGCCACTTTGACCGTCTCGCCCACCGCGGCGTAGGGGACGAAAAAGACGAAGCCGTCCGTGTGGGCGACCCCTTCTCCCTCCATGCCGTAGGCGTCGATCGTGACCGTGTAAAGTTCTTTCTCTCTCATGTTCAATACGGGCGCACTACGTGGATAGTGCGCCCGCCCTTTTGCCTATTGCCGCGTGACCGCGATTACTTAACGAAGACCTTCTTGAGGTGAGCGAACCGCGGCAGACCGTCCTCGAGGG
Source organism: Clostridia bacterium (assembly GCA_017455605.1). GTDB lineage: Bacteria > Bacillota > Clostridia > Christensenellales > CAG-1252 > CAG-1252. The sequence goes on along the minus strand of JAFSZO010000060.1, from coordinate 4,357 downwards.
GCGCCTTGCAGTCGCCTTGGATCAGCGGGAGCGCGTAGTCGACGTAGTCCTGCGTGAGACCTTTGCCCGCGGGAAGGATCCAGCTCTCGGGGATCTTCTTCTCGGTATTCGCCGCGAGAGCGACGTCCATCAGTTCGGGGGTGCAGACGTAGTCCTTTCCGGGCTTGCGGATCAAGCAGACCATCTTGTCGGTGACGCCGTTGACCGCCGCCTCGACCGCCTTCGCGCCGCAGGCGAAAGCCTCCTCGACGTCCACCTTGCTGGCGAGGTGCGCCGCACAACGCTGGAGCAGGCTGAACTCGATGGCACGGGTCTTGACGCCGAGCTTCTCCTTCACGAGGTTCGCGAGCATCGCACCGACGCCGCCAAGCTGTGCGTGACCGAAGAGGTCGGTCTTGCTGGCGGTGAATTCGCCGACGTAGGTGCCGTCCTTGGTCTTGATGCCTTCGGAGACGACCACCATGCACTTATTGTCGTTCTTCGCGCAGACGTCCTTTACGCTCGCGAGGAATTCGTCGATGTCAAAGGGTGTCTCGGGCAGATAGATGAGGTCGGCGCCGAGGCCCTTGTAGGAGGCGAGCTGTGCCGCCGCGGTCAGCCAACCGGCGTTCCTGCCCATCACTTCCACCACGCAGACCATTCCGGTGTTGTAGACGGTTGAGTCGAGCTTCAGCTCCATAATGGAGGTGGCGACGTACTTCGCCGCGCTGCCGTAACCGGGGCAGTGATCGGTGCCGAAAAGGTCGTTGTCGATGGTCTTGGGCACGCCCATCACGCGGCACTCGTAACCCGACTGCTGCATATACTTGCTGACCTTATTGCAGGTGTCCATGCTGTCGTTGCCGCCGTTATACAGGAAATAGCGGATGTTGTACTTCTTGAAGACCTCGAGCAATCTCTTGTAATCGGTCTCGTCCACGTCGGCGCCCTTGAGCTTATAACGGACGCTGCCGAGAGCGGAAGAGGGAGTGTTCTTGAGGAGCTCGAGCTCCTTGACGTCCTCTTTGCCGATGTCGTAGAACTGCTCGTCCAAGATACCCTTGATGCCGTGCGCCGCGCCGTAAACGTTCGTGATGACGTCACTGTGCTTCAGCGCCTCGAGAAAGACGCCCGCCGCGCTGGAATTGATGACGGACGAAGGACCGCCCGACTGACCGAAAATCAATGCTCCTTTTAGCTTTTCCATATTTTCCTCCAAAAAAGGCTTCCGCCTCGTTTAATCTGATAGTATTATCGCACGCGCGAACGAATATCGCAAACGTTTTTCACAAACTCAGGATTTTCGCCTGTTCGTACAACTCCTCGTCGAAGAAGGGTTTGATGGCGAGAGCTTCTCCGATCGGGAGGGCGACGACCGCCCCGTTTTTCACGCCGACGGCGAGCCCGCCCTTATTCTCCTTTAAGAGCTCGACCGCGCGAACGCCGAGCCTGCTGGCGAGGACGCGGTCCGCCATCGTGGGGGAACCGCCGCGCTGAATGTAGCCGAGCACGGTGGATTTGAGCGAGAGCCCCGTACGTTCCGAGAGTTCCTTCATCGTCTCCTCGAGGGGAGCGGCGCCTTCGGCGAGGACCACGATGCCACTGGTCTTGCCCACCGCCTTGCCGCGATTCAGGATGGAAGCGACTTCGTCGTAATCGACGGGCTTCTCGGGGACGAGGATCACCTCAGCGCCGCCCGCGAGCCCCGCGTGAAGCGCGATCTCGCCGCTGCGACGCCCCATCACTTGCACGACGACCACCCGCTCGTGCGAGCTCATCGTATCACGCAGGCAGTTGATCGCGGAAATGGCGGTGTTCACCGCCGTGTCGAACCCGATCGTGCGATCGGTGTAACCGAGATCGTTGTCGATCGTGCCGGGCAAGCCGATCACCTTTACCCCGAACTCGCGATAAAGGTCGTTCGCTCCGCGGAGCGAACCGTCGCCGCCGATCACCACAAGACCCTCGACGCCGCGGTCGGACAACGCCTCCGCCGCCTTTCTGCGACCGTCGTAGGTCGTGAACGCTTCGGAACGCGCCGTCTTCAAGATCGTGCCGCCACGCTGGATCGTGTCGGAGACGCTGCGACGAGACATCATCTTGAGGTCGCCCTCGATCAGTCCCTCATAGCCGCGCTCGACACCGTAAACCTCGATGTGGTGATAATTCGCCGTCCGAACCACCGCTCGGATCGCCGCGTTCATACCGGGCGCATCGCCGCCCGAAGTCAATACCGCAATACGTTTCATAAACCGCTCCGTAATTGATTTTATGGTATTATTATACCATTCGCGAAATCCGAATGACAACGCATTTTACGCCGAAATAGGGTTGATGAGTACGAGAGAATATAAAATCGGTATTGTAATGCCCTCACGTTTTGTGATATAGTATGAATATGGACAGTCAGATCGAAAGATTGCAAGAAATGGTGGATCGGGCGGAGCGGCTCGTCTTCTTCGGCGGAGCGGGCGTCAGCACGGAGAGCGGCATCCCCGACTTTCGCAGCAAGGACGGGCTGTACAACCAACAATACAAGTTCCCGCCCGAGTATATGCTGTCGCACGAGTGCTTCGTCGACAGGACCGCGGACTTTTATGAGTTCTACCGCGACAAGATCCTCGGCTACGAGGCGAAACCCAACGCGGCGCACCTCTTCCTCGCTCGGTTGGAACAAGCAGGACGACTCGGCGCCGTCGTGACGCAGAACATCGACGGACTGCACGACGACGCGGGCAGCCGGAAAGTCTACGAACTGCACGGCTCGGTGCGGCGCAATCATTGCACGCGCTGCGGCGCGTTCTACGGCTTAGACGCGATCAAGGCGCAGAGCGGCGTCCCCCGCTGTAAATGCGGCGGCGTCATCAAGCCCGACGTCGTACTGTACGGCGAAGGGCTGGACGAGGACGTCGTGCGCGGCGCGACCCAAGCGATACGGGAGGCGGACGCGATGATCATCGCGGGCACTTCTCTCACGGTCTACCCTGCCGCGAATTACGTTCACTACTTCCGCGGGCGCGATCTCGCGGTCATCAACCTCGGCGACGTGGCGGAGCTACCCGGCGCCCTGCTTATACGGAAAAAAGTCGGAGAAGTTCTCGGACAAATCAAGATAAATTAGGAGGAAACTATGCTGAAAGTCATTTTTAAGATCATTTTGATCGTTTTGATCGTCGTGATCGTGGTGGGAGGCGGATACTTTGCCTATCTGATGCTCTCCTACTCGCGCATCGAAGACAACCTCGCCCTGACCGCGTCCGGCGAAGCCGAAAAGCAGACCGTCGCCAAGGGACAAACCTACACCATCGTCACGCAGAACATCGGGTTCGGCGCATACAGCCAAGACTTCACCTTTTTTATGGACGGAGGCAAAGAGTCTTGGGGGCGTAGCGAAGAGGAAGTCACGCGCAACGTAAACGAAGCCGCCCTGACCGCCAAGGGATACGACCCCGATTTCATCCTCTTTCAAGAGGTGGACTTCGACTCCACGAGGAGCTACCACATCGACCAAAGCAAGCTGATCGCGGATCAATTCACGAAGTACGACTATACGACGGCGGTCAACTATCATTCCGCCTTCCTGATGTACCCGATCACCAAGCCGCACGGCTCCTCCAACAGCGAGATCATGACCCTGTCGAAGTACGAGATCACGGGCGGCGTACGCCGTTCCCTGCCCATCTCGACGGGAATATCGAAGTTCCTCGACCTTGACCGCTGCTACAGCAAGTCGCGCGTGGCGGTGGCGGGCGGCAAAGAGCTCGTCCTCTACAACGTGCACCTGTCGGCGTACGGCGGCAGCGACGAGATCCGCGCGGGACAGATGACCATGCTCTTCAACGATATGAAAGAAGAGTACGACAATGGCAACTACTGCGTGTGCGGCGGCGACTTCAACCACGACTTCACCGGCACCTCTACGCAGGACCTGAATCCCGGCACGGGCGCAACGGACTTCGGGTGGGCGCAACCCTTCCCCGCCGATCTCTTGCCTTCCTGCATCACCCGTTGCACGAACTATGCGACGCTCGAGCCGACCTGCCGCAACTGCGACGTGCCCTACGTCGAGGGCAACTTCACGATCATCGTGGACGGATTCCTCGTGACGGAGAACGTGACCTGCGTCAGCGTGGAGAACGTCAACAAAAAGTTCGTTTACTCCGACCACAACCCCGTCAAGATGCAATTCAGGCTGAACTGATCGGAGAAAAACCAATCATAACAAAAAAGCAGAGGTTGAACCGCACTTCCATTAGGGATTTTTCGGTAAGGCTGTTCTTTGAGAATCAGGCGTGGCGTGATGCCACGCCTTTTCTCTTGGTTGTTTTAGTCGAAGTCGGGGATTTCAACGGCTCCAACGAAGTTGTAAATGATTTCT
>JAFSZO010000007.1 GCA_017455605.1 Clostridia bacterium | reverse complement strand
CTCGAAGACTCGGATGAATTCCTCTCCGATGATCTTGCGCTTGCGCTCCGGTTCTGTGACGCCGGAGAGCTTTGAGAGGAATCTTTCGGCGGCGTCTACCCGGACCAGGTTGATCGAGTAATTCTCGCGGAACATCTCTTCAACAAGGTCGCCCTCGTTTTTGCGAAGTAGGCCGTGATCGACGAAAACGCAGGTGAGGTCGTCGCCTATCGCCTTGTGGAGAAGGACCGCGGCGACGGAGGAATCGACTCCTCCCGAGAGCGCGCAGAGGACCTTTTTCCCCGCCAGTTCTTTTTTGTACTGCTCGATCTTGCGCGCTGCGAAATTCTCCATTGTCCAGTCGCCGGAGCAGCCACAGATGCCGTAGAGGAAATTGTGAAGGATCGTCTTACCGAATTCCGTGTGAGTGACCTCGGGGTGGAACTGGACCGAGTATATATTGCGGACGGCGTCGAACATAGCGGCGCAGCGGCACATATCGGTGGACGCGGCGACGGCAAAGCCGTCCGGCACCGTCACGACCTGATCTGTGTGGCTCATCCAGCAGACGCTCTGATCCGGAACTCCCTCGAAGAGAGGGCAGGATCTGTCCGTCACGCGAAGGTCGATCTTGCCGTATTCGCTCGTTTCGTTCGCGGAAGCTATAACGCCTCCCGCCATGTAGGCGGTGAGCTGATGGCCGTAGCAGATGCCGAGCACGGGGATACCGAGCGAGAGGACTGCGGGATCGAAATGGGGAGAGGATTTGTCGTAGACGCTGTTCGGCCCTCCCGTGAAAATGATCCCGCTGTAGGCGCGCGATGCGATCTCGTCGGGCGTGATCTTATTGTACGGTACGATCTCGGCGTAAACCTTGTCGTCTCTGACTCGTCTCGCTATCAGTTGATTGTACTGTCCTCCGAAATCGAGGACGAGGATCTTATTCATGGTTTTGCTCCTCAAATATTGATCTCTTCGATGTCGGCTGCTTCTTCTTTCAGAAGCGGCGCGATCTCCGAAAGAAGATTATCCACCTGCTCGGGGCAGCGTCCGATGAACTTCGAAGGATCAAGCGCCGAATCGATCTGTTCTTTTCCGAGCGGGAAGTCGTCCCTTGACGCGAGCCTTTCGGCAAGGTCGCAGGGAAGCCCTTCCTTCATCCGCGCCGTAGCCTCCATAGAGCATACCCTGACGATCTCGTGGAGCGCCTGTCGGTCGCCGCCCGCCTTGACCCCCTCCATCATGAGGTTTTCGGTCGCGATGAACGGCAGATATTCGAGTACCGTTCTTTCGACGATCTTTTCGTTGACGTGTATGCCGCTCGTTACGTTCGCGGCGATCTTGAGGATCGCGTCGGCGCAAAGGAATCCTTCCGGCAGGGCGATCCTTCTGTTCGCGGAGTCGTCGAGCGTGCGCTCGAGCCACTGGACCGAAGCGGTCATCGGGGCGTTCAGCGCGTCGGCCATCAGATAGCGGGAAAGGGAGCAGATGCGCTCGCTGCGCATGGGGTTGCGCTTGTAT
>JAFSZO010000059.1 GCA_017455605.1 Clostridia bacterium | reverse complement strand
TTTGGCACAAACTTCACTACGCAGTAACTTCACACGGCGGTAGCCGTACTTCACTGCGAAGCAACTTCACTTTTTTGTATCGCCTACGGCGTCCGCAATTCCGCATTCCGCATTCCGAATTCCGCATTCCGAATTGCTTTTTCCCTCTTTCCTTCGCGCGGGAGATGTGGTATAATGGGAATAGTTTTTATCAACGGGGCTTTACGATCCATGGATACGCCGAACAACGAACAACTGCAAAGAGTGTCATCGCTCGCTCGCGAGGTCATCACGCACACGCGCAATGCCCTCTTCGTCAACCTGCGCTTTATGGACGTCGCACTGGGACAGCTGACTCTCGAAGAGATGCCGCTCCTGCCCCTCTGCACCAACGGAACGAAGTTCTTCTACGAACCGATGCACGTCTTGCTCACCTACGAACGTTCGCGCGAGGAACTTGCGAGGGACTACCTGCACGTCGTGATGCACTGCATCTTTTGCCATTTCTACGTGTCGCCCCTCATCAATCGTCCGTTGTGGGACCTCGCCTGCGACATCGCGGTGGAGTCCGCGATCACCGACCTCGGACTGGACGCCACCGCCGCCCCGAGAGAAGCAAACCAGAAAGCGATCTTGAAAGCGATCTCGGACGAGATCGGTCCGCTGACCGCCGAAAAGGTCTACCGCTACTATCTCGACATCGCGCCGACGGAGGAGCAACTGCACGCCCTCTCCGCTCTCTTTCACGCGGACGATCACCTGCCCTGGTATCTCCCCGACAAAGGCACAATGAGCGGCAACGGAGACGGAGAAGGAGAAGGGGATCCCTCGAGAAACCCCTTTGGCGGCACGGGCACGAACGGCGGACCTTCGGGCGGCTCCGACAACGGCGAGGGCGCCCCCTCGAACGGCGACGGGAACGGCGACGCCAATGACGACGGAAATGACATAGACGGCAACGGCAAAAAGGGCGACGCACCCATGCGGGACAAGCTCGCCGACAAGTGGAAGGACATCGCCGATCGCATCAAACAGGACCTCGAGACCTTCTCCAAAAACCGCGGCGACGGTGCGGGCAACCTGATGCAAAGCCTGCGGGACGTCACGCGCGAAAAATACGATTACACCGCGTTCCTGAAAAAGTTCGCCACGATGCACGAAGCGCTGATCGTCAACGACGAAGAGTTCGACTACGTCTACTACACCTACGGGCTCCGCCTCTACGGCAAGCTGCCCCTCGTCGAACCGCTGGAATACAAGGACGTAAAGCGCATTCGCGACTTCGTGATCGTGATCGACACCTCCGGGTCCGCGCAAGGCGACCTCGTACAGTCCTTCCTGCAAAAGACCTACAACATCCTGAAAAGCGAGGAGAGCTTTTTCGTGAAGTTCAACCTACACATCATCCAATGCGACGCTACGATGCAGTCGGACGACAAGATCACCTCGCAGGAAGAGTTCGACCTCTTCCTCAAGAATATGCAACTCCGCGGCTTCGGCGGCACGGATTTCCGCCCCGCGTTCGAGTACGTGGACAAGCTGATCGAGGACAAGGAATTCGATAATCTGAAAGGGCTGATCTACTTCACCGACGGATTCGGCGTCTTTCCCTCGCACAAGCCTCCCTACGAGACGGCGTTCGTCTTCGTCAATGACGACAACCTCACCCCCGACGTGCCGAGCTGGGCGATCAAGCTGGTCCTTCGGAAAAACGAAGTATAAAAAAATCAACGAAAAATATGGAAGAAAAGGATTTCATCATTGAAAACGGCGTACTCGTCAAATACGTCGGCACGAGCAACGAGGTCGTGGTGCCCGAGGGCGTGACCGCGATCGGTCAATGCGCCTTTCTCGCGCGCGACACCCTCACCGCCGTCGTCCTGCCCGAAGGGGTGTGGCGCGTCGATTACCAAGCCTTTTTCGGGTGCGTCGGGCTGACCTCCGTCTCGATCCCGAGCACGCTCCGCGAGATCGAGCGCCCCGCCTTCGGGGACTGCGAACGCCTCCGTCACGCCTACTACGAGAACGGGAAGTATTTGGGCAACGACACGAACCCCTATCTGTATTTCGACGGTCCCACGGAGGAATGCGGGGAGACCTTTCGCCTGCATCCCGACGTGAAAGTCATCGGATATCGCGCCTTTGACTCGCAACGCGATCTGGTCCGCATTTCGATCCCCGAGGGGGTGACCGCCATCGCCATGGAAGCCTTCCGCAAATGCTCCTCGCTGACTGCGGTCTCGCTCCCCGAAACGCTGACGCACCTCGGTTTCGGCGCCTTTCACAAATGCGGCGCGCTGTCCGAGGTCGAGATCCCGCCTGCGGTGACCGAGATCGGGGGCAACGCCTTTCGCGGGTGCAAATCCATCCGAACGCTCACCATTCCCGCAGGGGTGGGCGAACTCGCCCCCTTGACCTTCAGCGGATGCGAATCACTCTGCGAGATCACCCTGCCGAGCGGCATCGAGCGGATCGGGATGCAATGTTTCGACGGATGCAGGTCGCTCAAAGAGATCACCCTGCCGAGCGCGCTCAAAGTCATCGTCAGCGGCGCGTTCAAGGACTGCGTCTCGCTTCGCGAGATCACGTTGCCGAGCGGGGTCGAAGAGGTCGACGACCAAGCGTTCTACGGATGCTCGGCACTCTCCTCCGTGACGACCGAAGCGACCCTCCGCCGTCTCGGTGCGATCGCCTTCGGGAAATGCGGCAAGCTCCGCTTGATCCGTTGCCCCGAGCCGCAAAGCATCGCTGAGGGCAAATCTCCCTTTTACGCCTGTCCGCGCGCTCCGTCCTGGTACTTCAAGCACACGAGCGACTTTGACCTACGTGCCGCCGCCCTGTTGCATTGGTTTGAGAACGAATCGGACAACCTCGATCCCGCCCCGCTCCGACATCTCCGAGAGAACAAGCGCGCGCTCCTCCTCTACTTCACCAGGCGCGGTGACGTCGAGGCGATCGATAGGCTCGGCGCCGCTTCGGGCGTCCTCTTCACGATAGACGAACTCGACGAGGCGATCGACACGTCCGAGGATCCCGCAACGACGGCGACCCTGCTCGACTACAAGAATAAGCACTACTCACAGGAAGAGGTCGAACGGTTCGCATCGGACAAGGTCGACGTCGCGCTGGGCATCAAAGAACCTTCCGACGAGGAGATCGCGAAACTGCTCTCTCTGAAAAGCGTTTCCGACGGCTACGTGATCGGACGATATCGGGGGATCTACCGCGACCTCCGCGTGCCCTCCCACGCGAACGGGACCCCCTTGATCGCGATTGGGCAAAAGGCATTCTACCACTCCGAGATCACCTCGATCCGCCTGCCCTCGACCGTCACGGCGATCTACGCCGCCGCCTTCGCGCATTGCCCGAACCTGACCGAGATCGATTTTCCCGAAGGGCTCCGGCACATCGGCTATCGCGCCTTTTACGGTTGCCTCAACTTGAAGACCATCACCCTGCCCGCCACCCTCGAGCACATCGAAGAACAGGCGCTCCGGCACTGCTCCTCTCTCGAGAACATCCGCTATCGCGGGACGAAAGCGGACTGGGCGAAGGTGAAGAACTACATCGACAGATACGTCTCCCTCGCGACGACCGTCGTCCATTGCACGGACGGAGACGTCTCCTACATCGGTCCATACGACGGATAGGCTGCACGCTTGCGGCGCGCAAGGGACAAAGCAAGCGACTCGCCCTTGCCAACCTGACAAAAATGCATTATACTATATACACCATCAGAAACGAGGAAACGATACCATGAACATCAAAGAAGCAAAAAACGAGATCAAGAACGCCATCAAGGCATACTTCACCAAGAACGCGTACGGCGAGTACGTGATCCCCATCGAGAAGCAACGCCCCGTCTTCCTGCTCGGCGCGCCCGGCATCGGCAAGACCGCCGTGATGGAGCAGATCGCCTCCGAGCTCGGCGTGGGACTGGTCTCCTACTCGATGACGCACCACACCCGCCAATCGGCGCTCGGTCTCCCCTTCATCGAGACCAAGACCTACGGCGGCAAAGAATACAGCGTGTCCGAATACACGATGAGCGAGATCATCGCCTCGGTCTACGACATGATCGAGACGACGGGCAAGACCGAAGGCATTCTCTTCCTCGACGAGATCAACTGCGTGTCCGAGACCCTCGCCCCTTCGATGCTGCAATTCCTGCAATACAAGGTCTTCGGCAGGCATCGCGTGCCCGACGGCTGGATCGTCGTGACGGCGGGCAACCCGCCCGAGTACAACAACTCGGTGCGTGAGTTCGACATCGTGACCTGGGACCGTCTGAAGCGCGTGGACGTGGAGCCGGACTACGACGCCTGGCGCGAATACGCGATCAACAACGGCGTCCATCCCGCCGTGCTCGGCTACCTCGACATCAAGAAAACCGACTTCTACAAGATCGAGTCCACCGTGGACGGCAAGAGCTTCGTGACGGCGCGCGGCTGGTCCGACCTGTCCGCGATGATCTCCCTCTACGAGAAAAACGGGATCCCCGTGGGCAAGAACCTCGTGCAACAATACCTGCAAAACGCCAAGATCGCGAAGGAATTCGCCGTCTACTACGACCTCTTCGTGAAGTATCGCTCCTCCTACCAGATCAACGACATCTTGGACGGCAACATCTCGACCGAGATCGTCGAGCGCGCAAAGACCGCGCCGTTCGACGAGCGCCTCGCCTTGCTCGGGCTGCTGCTGAACGGCATCTCGGAACGCATCGGCGAAGTGTGGATGTCCGAACGGACGATCACGGAAGTGCTGAATACCCTCAAAGAGGCGCGTCTCGCCGCGAATCGCGACCTCGCCTCCGTCCTCGAGAAGAAGTGCGCCGCCCTGCAAAAGGAGATCGAAACGGGGACGAAAGCCTCCTCGCTGTCCACGACGGATCGACACGCCATGCTGCGCACCCTCGCCATCCTCGAGGAAATGGCATCCAAACTCCGTCTCGCAGGCGCGGCGCAGGGCAACGACGCTTTCCTGTTCATGAAAAAGGATTACGACGCACGCCTCGCCGCCCACAAGAAACTCGTCGGCAAGGCGTCGGACGCGATCACGAACGCCTTCACCTTCCTCGAACAGGCATTCGCCGACGGGCAGGAAATGGTGATCTTCGTCACGGAGCTGACCGTCAACCGCACCGTCGCTTGGTTCATCGGACGCTACGGCAGCGAGAAGTACTTCCGGCACAACAAGGAGCTGCTCTTCTACGAGCGCCAAAAGGAGCTGATCGGCGAGATCAAGGAGATCGTGAGCCTCGAATGGGTCGACCCGACGGGCAACGACTGACGCGATGCGTTACGCGCTGTCCGATCCGCACGGCGAATACGACCTCTTTCGGAAGCTGCTGAACGAGATCGATTTCGGCGAAACGGACGAGATGATCGTCCTCGGCGACGTCATCGACAAAGGGCGGGAGTCGGTGCGATTGCTCCGCTACGTCCTGTCACAGCCGAATATCACGCTCTTGATCGGCAATCACGAATACGATTTCCTCAAATACTATCACGGCGTGATGTCCCGCCTCGAAGACGGATTCGACGCGGACGACGCGCTGCGCTCGGCGAGATCCGCGCTTATTTCGGCGAGGAGGGGGCGTCTCTCGAATGGGAAGACCTCGATCGACTGGAAAACTGCCCTCTTTGGCTGGAAGGGGAGGACTACCTCTGTGTGCACGCGGGGGTCAAGCTGACCGCGTCGGGCGAGATCGTCCACCCCGCCCGAACCGAGGCGGAGATCCTCGTCTACGATAGGGACTTCAAGGGACAAAACGTGATCCCCGAGGGCGGCAAATGCGTCCTCTTCGGACACACGCCGACCCGCTATCTGACGGGCAGAGACGAGATCCTCCTCTACCCGCGCGAAGGGGTAGAGGCGCCTCGCTCGATCAAGGACTGCGCCAAGATTCACCTCGACTGCGGCTCCTATCTGTCGGGCAGGCTCGGTTGCCTGCGGCTCGAGGACTGCGCCCTCTTCTACGTTTCGGAATGATCGGGCGAATAACACGCGAAAGGAAGGTACAAGATGACTGAAGGACGATACGGCTTTTACGGCGCGGATACACCCGCCTTGACCCCCGTCGACCCCGCCTACGCGGCGGTTGACGATCAACGCGCTCTTTACGACTTGCTGAGCGCGATCTGGAGCAGAGAGACCTGCGCCCCGCGCTACCGCGGAGAATGGAGCGAGGAGAACAAAACGCTCGGGCAATGCTCGATCACCGCCTTTCTCGTACAGGATATCTTCGGCGGCGAGGTCTACGGCGTACCCCTCGCGGGCGGCGGCTACCATTGCTACAACGTCGTGAACGGCGTCCGATTCGACCTCACGAGCGAACAATTCGGAGAGGAAAAGCTTCTCTACGACGACAAATACCCGCAATCCCGTGCGGAGCATTTCGCGGACGAGGAGAAGCGAAACCGTTATTTGATGCTGAAAAAGGCCCTGGACGAAAAACTCTGCCTTTCGCGCGGTCAAGCGGCTCGGGGACGTCGCGAGGTGGTCGCGGCGCTGATCCGCCGAGGGGATCGCTTCATGATCCTGCAAAGGCCCGAGGGAAAGGCGCGCGCCGGACTGTGGGAATTCGTCGGCGGCAAGGCGGAGGCGGGCGAGAGTCTGCAAGACGCCCTCGTCAGAGAATGCCGCGAGGAGATCGGCGTGACCGTCAAGGTCGGCGCGATGTACACGGACGTCACTTACGACTACCCCGACATCTCCGTCCACCTCACCCTCTTCGAGGCGACGATCACCTCGGGCGAACCCACCTCGCTGGAAGGAGGCGCGGTCGCCTGGATCACCCCCGGCGAGATCCCAAACTACACCTTTTGTCCCGCGGACGAACCCATCGTAAAGCGCCTCGCGGAAGGGAAATAGGCGCAGAGCGCAGCAATCAAAAACAAACGACGAAACGTAAAAAATCCCGCAACACTCGCTGCGGGATTTTCGTTTGCTTTTTCGATCGATCAGTTATTCGTCGACGGATTATTCTTCGTCGTCCTTTTTCTGCATCTCTTCGATCTCTTCGGTCACTTCGGAACCGCCGACAGCCGTATCCTCGAGCGGACGCTCGGAGGGATGACGGGACAGCTTCGCGAAGATGCCGCTGATCTTGTCGTCGATCTTGTCGATGATGCCCTTCTTGGTCAGGAAGTACAGGAGGACGAGCGTGCCCGCGAGGAGCACCGCGCCGATGGCGAGCGTGATGCCCGCGCTGGCGCCGTAGGACTGACCGACCGACGTCGAGGTGATGAAGCCGACCGCGAGATAGGTGATACCGGACAGGATCGCCACGATGGTCGCATAGGGGAGCTGGGTCTTGACGTGGTCGATGTGGTTACACTGCGCGCCGGAGGACGCCATGATCGTGGTATCCGAGATCGGGCTGACGTGGTCGCCGTACACCGCGCCCGCGAGCACCGCGGACATCGTGAGGAAGAAGAGGCCCTGATTGGAGGTCGCGCTCATCATCGCCGTCGCGATGGGGATCAGCACGCCGAAGGTGCCCCAAGAGGTGCCCGTCGCGAAGGACAGGAGGCACGCGATGAGGAAGAAGACGAAGGGGATCACGCCGAGCGCCATGCTGTCGGCGGTGACGTGCGCCTGCACGAACGCCTTGGCATTCAAGGTGCCGTCGATGATCGCCGCGCCCGCGTCGTCGATGCCCTCGCCCTTAGCGCCCATGATGCCGCCGAGGGTCCAGGCGAAGGTCAGGATGAGGATCGCGGGGACCATGGACTTGAAGCCGTCCACGATGGACTCCATACTCGCCTTGAAGGTGATCGCCTTGGTGCAGAGGTAGAAGACGACGGTGATGACGAGAGCGATGAAGGAACCCATCGCGAGCGCACTGCCCGCGTCGCAGTTACTGAACGCCTCGAGCACCGACGAGGACTGGAGGGTCGTGCCGATGACGCCTGCGTCCCAGTCGTAAAAATAGCCGTTGTAGATCATAGCGCCGATACAGCAAAGGATCAAGGTGACGATGGGGAACACGAGGTTGATGACCTTGCCTCTCACCTTGGTGTCCGACTCGACGTCCTTGGTGGGAAGGTCGGTCTCCCCCGCGAGCACGTCACCCGTGGTCTCCGCGATCTTCTCATTCCTTCTCATCTTGAAGAAGTCCATGCGGAGAAGGACCGTCACCACCATGAACGCGATGGTCAAGAGCGCGTACATATTGAAGGGGATGGTCTTCACGAAGGTCAGGATGCCGTTCTCCCCCTCGACGTTGCCCGCGACCGCCGCCGCCCAAGAAGAGATCGGGGCGATGATGCAGATCGGAGCCGCCGTGGCGTCGATGAGGTACGCGAGCTTCGCGTGGCTGATCTTGTGCTTGTCCGTCACGGGACGCATCGCGTTGCCGACGGTCAGACAGTTGAAGTAGTCGTCCACAAAGATCAAGGCGCCGAGACCGATGGTCGCGAGCTCCGCGCCCTTCTTGGTCTTGATCTTGGTGCTCGCCCAGTCGCCGTATGCACGGGAGCCGCCCGTCTTCACCATCAAGACGGCGAAGATGCCGAGGATCACGAGGAAGATCAGGATGCCGCCGTTGCCGCCCAGCTGTCCGCCCATCGTGATGAACAGGTTGCTGATCGCTTCGATCGGGTTGCCGCCCGCGAGGAACATCGCCCCCGCGAAGATGCCCGCGAACAGGGACAGATAAACCTGCTTGGTCACGAGCGCGAGAACGATCGCGATGATTGCGGGCACGAATGCCCAAAAAGTACCTACCATATTTTTCTCCTTTTCGCGCCCTATCGGCGCATTGTGATCGGTGAATTCGCCGCCCCTCCCGAAAAAGAAAAAAAGCGGCACGAAGAGCCGCCGAACCGCGCCGCAAAGCGCGACTGTGTGGATAGCTCTCCGCATTGCTGCGACAGTGCGAGGGATATTCTCCGTCGCCCCAGAACGCGTCCACTACAGGATCGAACGCATCCTTCGGCATGGCTTCCTTTCCCACCGCGGACAAGCCTGCTCCGCGATTTGTCATAAGCCACGCGCCTCTATCGAACGAGACAAGTGTATAACGATATGCCCCGCGTGTCAAGAAAAAAATCGATTTTTATCAAAATACGCGCGCATCTCCGCGCACGCCATCGCATCGCGGGCTTTTAAAAGCGAACACCGAAAAACGCCTGTTCTTTTTCGGAAAACGTCTCGTCTCACCTCTCCTCGGAAAAAACTTTATCCTGTATTCTTGCCGCATTATTGAGTATCGAAAGGTTAAAAATGCATTTTGCTGTTGTATTTTTCGTAAAATTATGATACAATAACATCAGCAGAACAAAAAGGAGGTTCGCCTATGAATATCAAACCCATTTCCGATCTCAGGAACTATAACGTCGTGTTGCGGGATTGCACAAACGGTGCGCCGGTTTTTCTGACCAAGAACGGCAGAGGAAAATACGTGATCATGGACGCCGAACAATATGACGCCATTATGGCGGAGCTGAAGCTCCTTGCCAAGGTGGCAGGCGCGGAACAGCGGATCGCCGACGGAGAATCCTACCTCAGCATCGCGGAACTGAAAGCAAAACTCGGGGTGTGATAACGTAATGAAGACACTGAAGATCAACCCCCAAGTTTACGACGACCTGGCGGACATAAAGAGTTACATATCCGAAGACAGCGCCGAGCAAGCCGCCAAAGTAGTGAATGCCATTTTGGCGGATATGGAGAAGCTGTGCGATTTCCCCGATATGGGTGCCAGGCTCTGCAACAAAGTGCACATCGACGCCAAGTATCGTTATCTCATCACCTACTCCTACGCCACGGTGTATTACGTCGACGAGGACGCGGTGTGCGTGACTACCGTATTGCATTTGGAACGCGACTTTTCGGCGATCAGTTTTAAGTAACAATTTTGATAGGCAAAAAAGTCGAGCCGAGGGGAAAACTCTCGGTTTTTTTATTTTTTTACCGCAATGCTGAAAGGAGCCATAACGAAACACCCCTTAAAAAATGCAGAAAATGTGGAAATATGAATAAATAGATTACGGTCGAGATCAATCGGCGATATCCGAAAAGAGATCGGATGCGAAAAATTCTCCAAGCGACACGCCCATCGTCGCAACGATCTGATACAACGTATCGAGTTTGACCTTGCCATTCTTGCCACTGAGGATCTGCGAGAGCGTAGCACGAGGAACGCCACCCTCTTTAGACACACGATATGCCGGATAGCCTTTCTCTTTCATCAGTTGCGCCAAGCGAGCGCGCACCGCATCTTGCAACGTCATGAGCCGAACCTCCTTTCCACACATGGAACAGCTTCATTGTAGAAAAACACTTTTAAAAAATAGTTCCACGCGTGGAATTATAGACAAATCCGGCAATTTATGATACAATTTGTTCCACGTGTGGAACCGTATCTGCTATGACAATTGCTTTTTGCGGACATTCATATATGCAAAACTGCGACTATCTCAAAGACGAGATCGTCAAACTGCTTCTTTCTCTAAAGTGGCAAGAACCGACCGTGTTCTTACTTGGCGGATACGGTGCGTTCGACAGCCTTTCGCTTCGCGCTTGCAAAGAGTATAAGGTGCGTTACGCTCCTTCTTCCTCTCTTTGTTTTGTTTCTCCGTATAATGACGAAGGTTATTTTTCATCCAGATCGACGGCGCTGTCGGAATACGATGAGATCATCTACCCGGAATTGGAACGAATCCCTCGCCGATATGCGATATTGCAAAGAAACAAGTGGATGGCAAGAAAATGCGATATCCTGATTTGTTATGTAAAAAATGAGTGGGGCGGAGCCTTTTACACGCTTCGAGAAGCAAAAAAGCGACAAAATTGTCGCATTTTCAATCTTGCCGACCGGCAATAGCCCTAAGCGAAACCTCGCGACGGCGGAGAAAGGTGCAGATGCGAGGCTCGACAAAGCGACGGAAACGGAAGTACTCCCCCTAATGTGATCAAATCATTTTCCAAAAGCGACGGCGGAGAAGAGGGTAGAGGCAAGCGCTCCGCTCTCCTCTTTCCACAGACCTCGATGGTGCAAGAGAGCCCAAAAGTCATGTATCTAAATCAAAAGTGTAGTCCTCATATTCGAGGCAATGCGACGGCGGAGAAGAGGGTAGAGGCGAGCGCTCCGCGAGCGAGTGTGGCAGGCGCGCACTCATTGTGCGTAACTGCCTCCGAGCGACGCGGTAGCGAAGGATATGCCCTCTAATACGCCGTCGCAATTATACGCGGTCGCGTATAGTCAAGCGGTATATTTCATCTTTAGGCACGCCGCGCTCCGACGCGACGGCTTTGATCGCCTCCTTCTTGTCCATACCCGCATCGAGATAATGTGCGAGGTGGTCGGCGGGGCTGAGATCGAGCAGAGGATTGGTCGCTTCCCTGCCCTCCACGATGACGACGTATTCGCCGCGCGGTTCGTCCGGGCAGCCCGCCGCGAGAGTGGTCTCCAGGAGGGTCTCGTGCAGCTTGGTCAATTCCTTCGCGAGGTAGGCTTTGCGGTCGCCGAGGACGCTATGAAGGAAGGCGAGAACGTCCTTGACGTCGTGCGGTCCCGCATAGAAGACGAGGGGGAGCGGAGAGGAGGCGAACGAGGCAAGGCGCCTTTTCTTATCCGCCGCCTTTTCGGGGAGAAAACCGAGGAAGACGAAGCCGCCGTCCAGTCCTGCCAGCGCCGCCGCCGTGGTGACCGCGGTGGGTCCGGGGACGGTCTCGACGGGGATCCCTTCCTCTCTCGCGCGCCTGACGAGCACCGCGCCGGGGTCGGAGATCACGGGCATGCCCGCGTCCGACACGAGGGCAACGTCCTTGCCCTCCTTCAGCAGGGCGACGAGCCTTTCCGCGCCCTCTTTTTCCTTTTGCTTGTAGTAGCTGACGAGCGGCTTCTTGACGCCGAGCGCGTTCAACAGCACCAAGGTGCGACGGGTGTCCTCACAGGCGACGAGGTCGACCTTTTCCAAGGTTTCCCGTGCGCGTTCCGTGATATCTTTTAGGTTTCCGATCGGTGTGCCGACGATAAAGAGCGCCATAGCCTTAACTGCGGTAAAGTGCCGCTACCTCCTCGCTCATATTACCGGGCGCGTCCCGCGTAACGATGGTGCGAGTCCCTACGTCTCCCCTTGGCGCGCCCTTGACGGCGACCGCGATGAAGCGATCCGCCGACTTGTCCGCCGAAGCGGTCAAATATACCTTTTCGATCAATGTGAGTCCGCTCTCGGCGAGCGCCTCCTCCAGCTCTGTCTCCCGTGCGGTCGGGAACAGCACATGCGCCCTGCCCCCCTCTTTCAAGAGGTACGCGGCTGCCCGAGCTGCCTCGCGGATCGTGACCGCTACCTCGTGACGGGCGATCGCCAGACTCTCGTCGGGGTTCACCGCGCCCGCACCGACCTTGTAGTAAGGCGGATTCAAGAGGGCGACGTCCCCCTCCGCGGCGGGCAGGAGGTCCGCGATGCGCCGCATATCCCCCTCGACCACCGTCATCTTGTCCTCGCACCGGTTGATGCGGAGGGTGCGTCGCGCCATATCCGCGAGAGCGGGCTGGATCTCCACGCCTGTGACCGCCGCCCCCCGCTTCGCCGCGACGAGCAGCCCCATCACGCCCGAGCCGCAACCGAGGTCGTAGACGACCTCCCCGGTCCGCACCTCGGCGAGGTTGGCGAGAATGACGCTGTCCGAATTGAAGCGATAGCCCTTCTTGGGTTGAAGGATCACGAGGCCACGCGTTTCGAGGTCCTCGAGGACCTCCCCATCCCGAATGAGCTTCTCTTTCCTCGCGCGGTGCTTCGCCTTGGCGAGGAGGGTGAGTTCGTGAGCATGCGCGTTGGCGTTACGCAGGAATTCGAGGGTGAGGGCGTGCATTCCGCCCGCTTCCGCCGCCCGCTGACGCACGCGAGAGGTGCAGGCGAGCAGACTGGGCAGGACGAAGAGGACCAGCACGGTGCTGATCGCCGCGCCGCGCATACACATCATCGTGACCTCTTTGATGACCGCGTTGGAGGAAATCAAGGTCACGGCGGCGCACGCCGCGATGAGGATGCTCGCCGAGGTCAGGATGCTCATCGTGCAGGTGGTGCCGCTCTGATACGCCGCCATCATCGGGTCCTTGCCCTCCTTACGCAGAGCGCGGTACTTGTGGGTGACGAGGATCGCGTAGTCCACGGTCGCGCCGAGCTGGATCGCGCCGACGACGATGTAGGCGAGGAAATTCAGCGACTGACCGAAGATCGTGCTGATGCTGAAATTGATCCAAGTGCCGAGCTCGATCAAGAGCACGAGCAGGAAGGGATAGACGAGATTGCGGAAGGAGAGGAGGAGCACGACGAAGATGACCGCGACCGAGATGATCGTGATCCACCGAAAGTCGCGCGGGGTCAGCTCGCGGAAGTCCGCGACCGCCTGCACGACGCCCGTCACGTAGCATTTCTTACCCGAGAAGGCGTCCGCCGTGACCTTTTTCACCGCCGCGAGGGTCTCGGAGGCAGCTTCGGATTCCACGCCGCGATCCTCGGACAGCGAGACGAGGTAAAGGGTGTAACCGTCCTCCGTGACGTAGCCCGCGTCCTTGCCGAGGTCCGTCAGATCGAGTCCGACCGGAATACCGAAGACCCGCACCACCAGTTCGCCCTCGTCGTTCACCGCCTCCGCAGGCAAAAAGGCAAAAAATCCGGTCACGGCGCTGACTCCATCGACCTTTTCGAGTTCCTCGACGAAAGCGAAGTTTTTATGAGGATCCTCTTCATCGGTGGGAGCGACCAAGAAGATCTGGTTGCTCATATCGCTCACGCAGGCGACGAGGGCGGGATCCCCCGTCGTCTCGGGCATAAAGTTCAGATAGGAAAGGGGCAACAGATACTGTCCGATGAACGCGGGGACGAGCAGCGCGGCAAAGAGCACGACGATCACCACGCGGTGTCGCACGCTGAACTTCGCGATGCGGCGAAACCGAAAATCCACGATGCGGCGATGCACCGTCCGGCTCATCGGCTTCTCGAATAGGATCAAGAGACAGGGGTGCAGGACGATGACGGTCAGCATCGCGAGGAAGATGCCCTTGATGAGCACGCCGCCGAGGTCCGCGCCGAGCGTGAAACTCATCACGAAGAAGGCGGCGAACCCGCCCATCGTCGTGAGCGCGGAGGAAAAGACGGTGTTGAGGGTCGTGCCGATCGCACCGACCATCGCCTCACGGGAGGGCAAGCCTTTCGCGCGCTCCTCGCCGTAGATTTGAGTTAAAAAGATGGAGTAATCCATCGCGAGAGCGAGCTGCAGGATGGAGGCGGCGCAGAAGGTGATGATGCTGACCTCGGGGAAAAAGAAGTTCGTCCCCATATTGATGACGATGGAGACCCCCATCGTGACCATAAAGACGACAGGCTCCAGCCAGTTCGCGCTGACGAGGAAGAGCAGGATCAGGACGAGCACGATCGCGACAACCAAGTAGACGGGCATCTCGGAGATCGCGTCGTCGTAGACTCGGCGCGAGACGGGGGCGGTGCCGCCCGACACGTACTCGGCGTTCACCTCGTCCAGCGCGGCGTTGATCGCGGCGAGAGCCTCGCCCGCTTCATCCGTACTGGCGCCGACGTCCATCGTGACCATCAGCACGTAGTTGCCGTCACGGTAAAAGAGGCTTTCGTACTTCGCGCGCGCCGCGTCACCCCCCTCCATCAGCGAGAAGGGATCGCCGATCGTCCGATTCCCGACCTTGAACGAACGCATACTACCCAGCCACATCACGTCGGTGAGGTATTTGTTCTCGCGCGCCTTCTCCACCGCCGCGGCGAGGTCGTCGTAGGTGACGGTCGACCCCTTCACGGCGTAGACGGCGTTTGCCTGTATGCCGAACTGAGCCGAGAGCGCCGCGGACCCCTCGTAAGTATCCGTGCCCTCGGGCAGATAGCTCATGATGTCGCTGTTGATGGTGGTGCGCGTAATGCCGTATCCGCACACGGCGACCAATACCGCGATCACGACCACGATGGGAATGCGGAAGCGGATGATCCCGCCTCCGACTGCGTTCATGACTTTTCTGAAACTCGGTAACTTCTTCATTTCTTCTCCATTATATCACACGCCGTTTGTATTTACAAACGGAACGCGAAAAGCTTTTGTTATTCGAAACAACGGGTCGCTTCCCGCCCACACCCCAACGACGGGATCGTTCCGATTTTTTTGTCCCAACGTAAAGGCGGCAAAGCGGTGCAACCGTGGCGACTGCTTCGCTCGACCCACGAGGGCGGCGAGTGGTGCAGAGAGTCGCGTGGATCCGGAACCTTTTTCTCCACTCCATCCTGTAAGACCACTTGCTCGTTTTGTCTTTCCATAAAGGCGGCAGAGCGGTGCAACCGCGGAGCTACACTGAACGAATTGCGAGGGCGGAGAGTGGTGCAGAGACGAGCGCTCCGCGAGTGAGCGTGGCAGGAGCATACTGATCGTATGTGACTGCCTCCGAGCGACGCGGTAGCGAAGGATATGTGCCGCTATACGCCCTCGTCATATCAGCGGTTAAACGCTTTGCGAAATCTCAGCGGGGTATAGCCCGTCCGCTGCCTGAACTGCCTCGACAGGTAGTTGCTCTCTCCGAAGCCCGTGCGCTCCGCGATCTCCCGCAAAGAGAGCACGTTCTCGATCAAATGTTCTTTTACGCGCGCTACGCGAAAGTCTATCAGATAGCGCACGATGGACACCCCGACGTCCTTCTTGAACACTTGGTCGCAATGCTGGACGGAATACGCCATCGCGGCGGCGATCCCCCGAAGGGTCAGCGGGCGGCGGTAGTTCTCGCGGATATACTCGAGGATGCGCTCGGTCAAGGGGCTGAAGCGGCTGCGCGTCACGGCAGAGAGCAGCGCGTTCAGGATCGCGGACAGCAGATCGGCGAAGGCGGCGCGGGCGTAGTCGCCGTGGTCGCGGTCGATCTCGTCACAGGCGTAGAGCATCATGCGGATCTCCTTGCCGACGACGCTCTCCATCACGAGAGGAAGAGGCAAAGCCTCTTCGGTGCGAAAGTTGAAACTGACGTAGGTGGTCTTCCCCTCCCCGAGGCAGCGCTCCCGTTTGCTCCCGGGCGGCATCAGGATCGCGTCGCCCTCACCGAGGGAGATCCTCTTGTTGTTGACGCGATATTCGAGCCTGCCTTCGAGCACCATCGTCAGATCGTAATAGGGGATCACCGAGGGCTGGATCGCCTCGGCGCGCGCCTCCTTGCGAAATCGGAAATAGTGGATCTCGACATTTGCCATAATAATGTGCTAAAACTCCTCCGTCTTCTTAATAATCGATATTGTTTTTGTGCTTTTTATGAAGTATAATGTAGCTATCACGAAAAGTCAAGGAGAAATCGCTTTTATGTTGAAATCGGCTAGTTGCATCACTCGTCATCCCCTCAACCCCGTCTTAACGGCAAAGGACGTGCCCTACGACGCGGACCTCGTCTTCAATGCGGGCGTCATCAAGCTGGACGGCACCTACTATATGCTCTTCCGCAACGACTATTGTTATCCGCGCGGCAGTCAAAAACTTGCGGGCACGAATATCGGACTCGCGAGGAGCGCGGACGGCGTGAAGTGGGAAGTGGATCCCGAACCTCGCTTCGGCGACTATTGGGGCGGAGAAATCAAGCGGCTCTACGATCCGCGCCTGCAGGTCGTGGACGGCGAGATCTACATTTGCTTCGCGGTGGACACCCATCACGGCATTCGCGGCGGCATCGCGAGGACCGACCGCGATTTCCGCACCCTCGAGATGATCTCCATGAGTGCGCCCGACAACCGCAATATGGTGCTCTTCCCCGAGAAGATCAACGGGAAGTACGCCCGCCTCGAGCGCCCCTTCCCCGTCTATTCGAGAGGATACGACATTTTCGATGCCTGGTATTCCGATTCGCCCGACCTCAAGTATTGGGGCAACACGCAGCTCGTACTGCCGCGTGAGAAGGTGCCTTTCGCGAATGCGAAGGTCGGACCCGCCGCCCCGCCGATCAAGACGGAAAAGGGCTGGCTCGCCGCCTTCCACGCCGTCTCCGCCGTCCGCCCGAAAAAGAACGGATGGGAGAAAAAATGGGGCAAAGAATACTATGCCGGACTGATGCTTCTCGACCTCGAAGACCCGACCAAGGTGATCGGCATCGCCGAGCAACCGTTGCTCGTACCCGAAGCGAAATACGAGACCAAGGGCGGATTCCGCAACGACGTAATCTTCCCCGGCGGCATGATCCTCGAGGATAACGGCGAGGTCAAACTCTATTACGGCGCGGCGGACACGGTGGAATGCCTCGCGACGGCGAACGTGGACGACCTCATCGCTCTGTGCTTGAATAAATAAAAAAGAAAATGTCGCCTCATCGGCGAAAAGGAGAATAGTATGATCAGATTATGTGCATTTGCGGACGAATCGGACGGCAGCATCGAAGGACAGATCGCCGGCCTCAAAAGAAACGGCATCTCCCTGCTCGAGATCAGGAACGTCAACGGCAAGAACGTGATGGACCTGACCGACGAGGAAGCGAAAGAGATCCGCGCCAAGCTCGACGCGGCGGGTATCAAGGTGTGGTCCATCGGCTCCCCGATCTACAAGAAGGACATCAACCTCCCCGCGGAAGCGCACCTCGCCGACGCCGAGAGAGGCTGTGAACTCGCCAAGATCCTCGGCGCGGAGAACATCCGTATGTTCAGCTTTTACAACGCGGGCGACTCCGAGGAGACGCACGCCAAGATGCTCGACCTCCTGAAGAAGATCGTCGTGATCGGCAAAAAGCACGGCATCCGTATGTGCCACGAGAACGACAAAGGTCTGTACGGCGACAACCTCGCCCGCACCAAAGAGGTGCTGGACGCGACGCCGGGACTCTACTACGTCTACGACCCCGCGAACTTCCTGCAGGTCGGCGAAAAGGCGGAAGACACCCTGAATGCCCTTGCCGATCGCGCCTACTACTTCCACATCAAGGACGTCGTGGCGGCGACGGGCGAACTGGTGCCCGCGGGCTACGGCGACGGCGACCTTAAGGGACTCGTCTCCCGCATCAAGGACGACAAGGTGCTGACCGTCGAGCCGCACCTCAAGATATTTGCGGGCTACGTCCTCAACGACAAGACCGCGCTCAAGACGAAATTCCACTTCGAGAGCAACGTCGAAGCCTTCGACGCCGCGGTCGCCGCGATCAAGAAGGTCCTCGCCGAAGTGGGGTACAGAGAAGAAAACGGAGTGTTCGTGAAATGAAAGAAGTGAGATACGGCGTCGTCGGCGTCGGCAATCAAGGGACATATTACGCGCTGAAACTCGACGGAGGCGAGGTGGAGTCTTCCCGCCTGACCGCCGTCTGCGATATCAACCCCGTCAAGATCGACGCGATCAAATCCAAGCTGAAGGGGGAGATCGCCTACTACGCCGACTTCAAAAAGATGCTCGACGACGAGGCGTGCGACGCCGTCCTCGTGGCGGTCCCGCACTACACGCACCCCGAGATCGTGATCGAGTGCTTAAAGCGCGGCGTACACGTCATCACCGACAAGCCCGCCGCGGTCTACACCGAGCAGGTGGAGGAGATGAACCGTGCGGCGGACGAGAGCAAAGCCCTCTACGGCATGATGTTCAATCAGCGCACGAACTGCCTGTATCGCAAGATGAAGGAGATCATCGCGTCGGGCGGCATCGGCACCCTGCAACGCGTGAACTGGATCATCACCGACTGGTTCCGCACGCAGAACTACTACGACAGCGGCTCCTGGCGCGCGACCTGGAAAGGCGAAGGCGGCGGCGTACTGATCAATCAATGCCCCCACCAGCTCGATCTCGTGCAGTGGGTCGTGGGCGAGATGCCCGTCTCGGTCAACGGCTTCTGCAAGTACGGCAAGTGGCACGACGTGGAGGTCGAAGACGAAGTGACCGCCTATTTCGAGTACGCGAACGGCGCGTCGGGCGTCTTCATCACCACGACAGGCGAAGCGCCGGGGACCAATCGTTTCGAGGTCAGCGGCACCAAGGGAAAGCTGCTGTGCGAAAACAAGAAACTCTACTACTACAAAAACGCCGAGGATTCGCAGGAATATTGCAAGACCTCCAAGGAGTCCTTCGCCGCGCCCAAGTGCGAGGTGATCGAGCCCGAGACGGACGGGGAGAATCCGCAGCACGTCGGCATCCTCCGCAATTTCACGGCGGCGATCCTCGGCAAAGAGAAGCTCTTCGTCCGAGGGGAAGAGGGCATGAACGGCGTGGAACTGATGAACGCGATCGAGCTTTCGGGCTGGAACGGCGGCGCGCGCGTAGCGCTCCCGATCGACGGCAAGACCTATCGCGAGGAACTGATGAAGCGCGTCGCGACCTCTCGCTTCAAGGCGGGCAACGACAACGCGGTGGAAGGCACCTTGAACTTCGGCACCGGCTTCGTGAAAGTCAAGAGCGGGAAATAAGAGTATGAAACTGACCTTCCGTTGGTACGGGGAAAAGGATTCCATCCCCCTCAATTACATCAAACAGATCCAAGGCATGACGGGCGTCGTGACCGCGGTGTACGACACGCCGGTCGGCGAAGTGTGGGACCTCGACAAACTGCTCAGGCTGAAACAGCTCGCGAACGACGCGGGACTGGAAATGGAAGTCATCGAGTCCGTCCCCGTGCACGAGGACATCAAACTCGGACGCCCGACGCGCGACAAGTACATCGAGGCGTACAAGCAGAACGTCCTGAACTGCGGCAAAGCGGGCGTGAAGTGCATCTGCTACAACTTTATGCCCGTATTCGACTGGTTCCGCACCGACCTCAATTACCGTCACACGGACGGAGCGACCTCGCTCGCCTACGCCGAAGCGGACTTCCGCAAGCTGGACAAGCGCAACCTGCGCCTGCCCGGGTGGGACGAGAGCTATACGGCGGAGGAGCTCGGCGACCTGCTCAAAGCGTACGAAGGAATGACGCACGAGACCCTCTTTGAGAACCTCGTCTACTTTCTGAACGCGATCATGCCCGCCTGCGACCAAGCGGACGTGGATATGGCGATCCACCCCGACGACCCGCCGTGGGATATCTTCGGACTGCCGCGCATCGTGGGCAGGGAGAGCGACTACGACCGTCTCTTCGCCGCCGTGCCGAACAAGCACAACGGCATCACCTTCTGCACGGGCAGCCTCGGCGCGGGACGTTTCAACGACCTGCCGAAAATGGCGGCGAAGTACGCGAGCCGCATCTATTTCGCCCACCTCAGACAGCTGAAGTTTACGAGCGAGACGGATTTCTACGAGAACGGACATCAGACCGATGCGGGCAATGTGGACATCTACGCGATCGTGAAAGCCCTCGTCGAGAACGGCTTCGACGGCTACCTGCGCCCCGATCACGGCAGAAACATCTGGGGCGAAACAGGCAAACCCGGGTACGGTCTCTACGACCGCGCGCTCGGCGCCGCCTACCTCGCAGGCGTCTTCGAGGCGGTGGAAAAAGATCTCGGGAAAAAGTGATCGATTAAAGTCAAAATGAAAACGCGTTTTGAAGAAGGCAAGATCATCGCCGAAGGCAAGTACCACGAGACAGCGGAATACTACCTCGGCAACGAAAAGATCGGCGTCGCGGCGGACGGTCGCGGCGGACTGTCTTCCTATCGCGTGACGGGCGAGGCGACGGATCGCCTCGCGTCCATCCTCTCGCTCGACCTTGCCGTGAACGGCGAACGGCTCTCTCCCTATCTCCCGAAAACCGTCGAAATGATCGGAAGAATGCAGAAAATTACTCTGCAGGCACCTGCGGGGGCGCTGTCCGTCACGACCTTCCTGACGAGGGAAGTGAACGGCGTCTATTTCCTCGTGGAGGGCACAGGCGAGATCGAGATCGGCTTTAACTGTCGCGACGCGAAATGCGAGACCCGCGAATGGGTCGGACGAGTGCGCGGCGCGAACTTTCTCCTCTCCTCCTCCCACCCCGGAGACTGGGTGCGCGAAAACGACGTCTTCTACACGGAAGGAAAGGATCGGATCAAACTGCTCTTCTCCTTTTCCGCCGACGAAAAGGCGCACGAAGAGGCGTTCGCCCGCTTTGACGACGCCCTCGCGGAGACGAAAAAAGAGATCGCGAGCGTACACGTCCCCGATCAAGCGCGCAGCGAAGAGGCGAAGGCGATGTATCTCGCCGCCTACTTTACGGCGATCCAAAACTACAAAACGTGCGGGGATTTCCGCGCATTTGCGGCGGGCGTTCGCTACGTCGACCCCCTGCGCACCTATTATCGCGATTCCTACTTCACCGTGCTGCCCCTCTTGTCCGCTCGTCCCGATCTCGTACGGAACGAGATCCTGACCCTCGCACGCGGGATCGGCGCGGACGGCGCCTGTCCCTCCGCGGTCAAGAGCGACTTCACCGCCTTTTGGGGCGACCATTTCGACAGTCCCTGCTTCTTCGTCACGGAGATCTACGACTATCTGCGCGAAACGGGAGACGAAGCGCTCCTCGCCGAGAGCGTCGGAGGGGTGCCCCTCTTCGAGCTCGTCGAACGCGTGATGGCGCGCCTCGGCTCGCGTGCGGACGAGACGGGACTGCTGTGCAAAGGCGACTACGACAAACGCGACTGGGCGGACGAAGTGAACCGCGTCGGCTACG
Source organism: Clostridia bacterium (assembly GCA_017455605.1). Taxonomy (GTDB): domain Bacteria; phylum Bacillota; class Clostridia; order Christensenellales; family CAG-1252; genus CAG-1252. The sequence continues at coordinate 7,374 of JAFSZO010000059.1, read as the reverse complement.
TGACCTACGTCGAGGCGCTGTACTACCGCGCTTTGGTCGTCGCGTCCCGCCTCTTCGAGGGGAAGGACCCGAACCTCTCCGCCTCCTACGCAGCGGAAGCACTGCGGGTCAAAGCCGCGATCAACGACCTGCTCTACGACCGCGAGAAAGGCTACTACGTCAACTACCGTGCCAAGGACGGCAGGACGGAGGACAACCTCTCGATCGACACGGTCTTTACGGTGCTGTTCGGCGTCGCGGACGAAGAGCGAGCGAAAAGCGTATTACGGGCGATGGAACGCCTGCTCGAGACGAAAAACAACGAGGAGCAAGGGGGCGGCGATTTCGGCGTGATGTGCGTCTATCCTCCCTACAAGCTCCCTAGAGCGGCGTGTCACAAGTCCGCGCGGCTGTACGACTATCACAACGGCGCGAACTGGTGCTATCTGACCGCGATGTACGCCTATGCGAAGTCTCTCTTCGGCGGGGATTGGCAAACCCCTCTCCTCACCACCTATCGGTACATGACGGAGCGCGGACACTATACGCCCGTCGAATACTTCTCCCCCTGTTGCCCGATCGGCTCGCCCCTCCAAGGATGGAGCGCGGCGCTCGCCTTCACGTGGGAACGGGCGGGGAAACACAATTTCTTTCTGTAAATAATCAAAAGGAGATAACTATGAACATTCCCTTCCAAGTAGACTTATCGGATAAGATCGCGGCAGTGACCGGCGCGGGCGGCGTGATCTGCTCCGCCTTTGCGCGCGCTCTCGCCGAATGCGGCGCGAGGGTCGCCCTGCTCGACGTCAATTACGACGCGGCGAAAAAGGTCGCGGACGAGATCGGCGACAAGGCGATCGCCGTCCGATGCAACTGCCTCGACAAAGCCAGCATCTCGGACGCAAAAGCCGAGATCGAGCGGGCGTTCGGCAAGGTCAACTTCCTCGTGAACGGCGCGGGCGGTAACAATCCGCGCGCCTCGACGGACAACGAGACGATGACGCCCGACCTCGAAGGGGTCAAGGACTTCTTCCATTTGGAAGAGAGCGGGCTCCGCTTCGTCTTCGACCTCAACATCACGAGCGCTTTCCTCGTTACGCAGGTCTTTGCCGCGGATATGGTGAAGACGGGCGGCAACATCATCAACATCTCGAGCATGAACGCCTTCCGCCCCCTGACCAAGATCCCCGCCTATTCGGCGGCGAAAGCGGGCGTTTCCAACTTCACCGAGTGGCTCGCCGTGCACTTCGCTCCCTGCGGCATCCGCTGCAATGCGATCGCTCCCGGATTCTTCGTGACCAACCAAAACCGCGCCCTCCTCTTCAACGAGGACGGCACGCCCACCGCGCGCACGGGTAAGATCCTCGCCGCCACCCCGATGAAGAAGTTCGGCGAGATCGACGACCTGATCGGCTGCCTCTTGTGGCTCGCGGACGACAAGGCGAGCGGCTTCGTGACGGGCACCGTCATCCCCGTGGACGGAGGGTTCTCCGCCTATTCGGGCGTGTGATCCGACGCAACGACGCGGCGATCCCGTGACTGCGACGTGACGAGTACGCGCTCCTTTCGAGGACGCGCGCCCGTCACGTTTTTTATCGGGCGATCTCAAGAGATCGCTTGCCGATATTTAGTAGTTGCATTTGGTCTTGGTTAGTTATATAATTAGTGTATGAGTTATATGGATTTCGTTTTGATCGGCGCGGCGGTCCTGTTCGCGCTCATAGGACTGATCAAGGGCGGAGCGAAGATGTTCTTCGGTCTGTTTATGCTCCTGATCATCATGGTGGGTGCGGCGTTCGCCTCCTCCGCCATCTGCCCCCTTTTCCTGAAGAAAGAGACCGAGACCTCCGTCGAGTACACCTCTGCGGCGACCGTACTGATGGATCCGATCGCGGGACTTTTCCCGTCGGACGGTGAGTTCGGCGAATTGCTCGATACCCCGGTCGTCCTGGCGGAAGACGGCACCCCCTACGTCGGCGAAGTCTCTCTGACCGAGGTCGTCACCGAGAAAGTGCCCTACGTCGGCAGTTTCGTCGCCTCCTTCATCGCGAACGCGGCGCACGACGGCGAGGCGCTCCGCACGACCTTTGCGTTCAAGCTGACCGAATACGCCTACGAGATCGTGCTGTGGATCATCCTCGTGATCATCCTCGCGATCATTCGCAACATCATCCGCAAGAAGATCTATCGCTTCCTCGACAAGCATTCCGCGCCGAGCAAGATCGACCGCGTGATCGGACTCGTGCTGACCCTCGCGATCCTGCTCGCCCTCGTATGGGGCGCGGGCGCGCTCGTAGCGCATTTCGACGACGGATCCAACTGGGCGTACGCCGCGAACTCCTTCATGACCGAAGGCACGCTTGCCGGACCTTTGATGTCCTTTAATCCCTTCCTCAAACTAATGGGCGTCACGCTCCCCGTTGCAGGAGGCGGCTCGAAGTAAATGAAGCGCCCCTACTATCCCCTCGATCTCTCGGCACTCGCCTACCCGATGATGCAGAGCAGGCGAACGCAGAGCAATTTTCGTTTTTCCGCGACGCTCAAGGAGGCGGTCGATCCCGACCGTTTGCTCCGTGCGCTCACTCTCGTGATAGAGCATTATCCTAACCTGAAAACCGAGATTGTACCCTCCTTCTTTTGGCACAAAATGCGGGTAAACGACGCGCCCCTCCTCGTCAAGGAGGATGACCGTCCGCCCCTCTCTCCCCTGCGCCGCGAGGACACCAACGGCTATCCGTTCCGTCTCGCGTACAAGGGTAACGAGATCGTGCTCGAGGTCTTTCACGCCGCCACGGACGGCGACGTCGGCGCGCTCTTTTTGTCCGACCTGTTGACCTGCTACGTCTCTCTCAAAAAAGGCTATCAAGCGCCGCCCGCATTCCACGGCAGCCAACTGCGTATGGAGGACGCCTTCATCACCAACGCGAAAAAGAAGCGCTTACGCAAGGTCGCCCTCGGCAACTACAACGGCACGGGCGCCATTGCCCTCGGCAAGGCGGGGAACTACCGCACCACGCCGATCCTCCTTTCGGAGGAGATACGGGTCGCCGACCTCAAGGCATCCGCCAAGTCGTGGGGCGCGACGGTGACCGAATACGTCGCAGCCTGTTACGTCGCCGCTATCCTCGAAACGGTACCTCAACCCCTTCGTAAGCCTTTGTGCCTCTTCGTCCCGGTGAACCTCAGACGGTTCTTCCCCTCGGACACTCTGCAGAATTTCGTCTGCTTCGAGCGCATCACCCTCGCCAAAGGAGAGCGGGATCTCACCTTCGAGCGAGTCCTGACCCTCGTGCGGGAGCAATTCCGCACCAAGATCACGGAAGAAAACATGCAACGTCACGTGGACGACGTGAACCTTTGTTTCACGTTGCCTTTCGTGAAGTACTTCCCCCTCTTCATCAAGAAGCCCTGCTTCAAATTCATCAAGAAGATCCTCGACAAGGTGCGTCAGACCGCGATCCTGTCCAACGTCGGCACCCTACCCCTGCCGCCCGAAACGGCGGAATACGTCGCGGACGTCAAATTCTTCCTGAACATCGGCAAAAATACCCCGCTCAACGTCGCGGTGGTCTCCTACGGCGACCTCTGCCACCTGGACATCACCTGCGGACTGAAGGAGAGCGGGATCCCCGCGCGATTCTTCGCGCTCCTGACCGATCAAGGCAAAAAATAGCAAAGCACCCCGACCGCAAAAGTGTACGGGATAAAGGGCTTCAAGCCCTTTTTTATATGCCCGAGCATAAAGCGCGCCGCGAGCAGTCCGCTCATAAACGCCGCGCCCGCCGCGACGAGGATCTCCCCCGTCTCCGCGCCCGCCGCCGAAAAGCCGCTCTCCCACCCTTCGAGCAAAAAGCCGCCCACGATGACGGGAACGGAGAGCAGAAAGGAGAAGCGCGCCGCCTCACCGCCCTCCACCCCGCAGGCAGTGAGCACCGCGATCGTACTGCCGCTCCGCGACACCCCCGGGAGCACCGCGATCCCCTGCGCCGCACCGGTCAACAAGGAGACCTTCGCGTCGAGCATTCTCCCCTTGGAGTCCCTACGAAACAGCTCGGAAAGGGTCAATAGCGCCGAGGTCAACAGGAAGCCGAAGCCGAGGAGCGATCCCGTCAGCAACGAGGGGAAGAACTGCTTAAAAAGGAAAGCGATGAGGACGGTCGGGATCGAGGCGAGCAGAATATACTTTCCCTCTCGGATCGGGTGACAACACAGCTCCCCGATCTCGCGCCGCATCGCGACGAGAAGCGCCGCGAGGGTCGCGAGATGGAGAGCGAGCGCGAAAAAGACCGAAGTCGGGCAGATCCCCAGCCGTGCAAGGATCGCGAGATGTCCGCTGCTCGACACGGGCAAGAACTCCGTGAGCCCCTGCACGATCCCGACGATGGCGGCTTTCAGATACTTCATATTCCCCCCTCTCTGTGCCTTTTTACGCATTTAGTTGATTTCCGCGCGCGAAGGCGGTATAATAACCATATATTTTACGACAACGACTCGGCAGTTATGCCAAAGGACGGAAATATGAAACTCGGTATCGTAGGTCTCCCCAACGTGGGCAAATCCACCCTCTTCAACGCAATCACTTCCGCAGGCGCGGAATGTCAAAACTACCCCTTCTGTACGATCGAGCCGAACGTCGGCGTGGTCCCCGTACCCGACAAGCGGGTGGACGATCTCGCCGCGCTGTACAACTCGCAAAAAGTGACCCCCGCCGTACTGGAATTCGTGGACATCGCGGGTCTGGTCAAGGGCGCGTCCAAGGGCGAGGGACTCGGCAACAAATTCCTCTCGCACATCCGCGAGGTGGACGCGATCACTCACGTCGTGCGCTGTTACGACGACCCCAATATCACCCACGTCGAAGGGCGCATCAGCCCGAAAGACGACGTCGACATCATCGACACCGAGCTGGTGCTCGCCGACCTCGAGAGCGTGGAGAAACGCCTCGCGAAAGTACGCACCTCCGCCAAGAGCGGCGACAAAAAATACCTGCCCGAGATCGAGATGCTCGAGAAGATGCTCGCCCACCTCTCCGCAGGCAAGTCGGGCAGGAGCATCGAGGCGACGGACGAGGAGCGCGAATACTACGACTCGCTGTACCTCTTGACCACCAAAAAGGTGATCTTCGTCGCGAACATCGCGGAGGGAGACATCGGCAAGCCCGACAACGACTACGTCAAGCAAGTGCGCGAGGTCGCCGCCGCCGAGAACGCGAAGGTCATCGTACTCTGCGCGAAGGTGGAGGCGGAACTGTCCGCCCTCGACAAGGAAGACCGCGAGATCTTCAGCGAAGAGCTCGGCATCAAGGAGAGCGGTCTGTCCCAACTGATCACTGCGGGCTACGAGCTTTTGGGGCTGATCTCCTACCTGACGGCAGGGGAAAAGGAGACGCGCGCCTGGACCATCAAGAAGGGCACCAAGGCGCCCCAAGCGGCGGGCAAGATCCACACCGACTTCGAGCGCGGCTTCATTCGCGCCGAGGTCATCTCCTACGAGGAACTGATGGAATGCGGCTCGCTGACCGTTGCGAAGGAACACGGCAAGGTCAGGAGCGAAGGCAAAGACTACGTGATGAAGGACGGCGACGTCGTCCTCTTCCGCTTTAACGTATGAGTATGAACAAGAACGAACTGATCGCCTCTCTGATCCACATCGAGGGCGTCTCCGAGGAGGAGATCCGCTCCCTGCTGGTCCCGCCGAAAGACCTCGCTTTTGCCGACGTCGCTCTCCCCTGCTTCCGCTTCGCGAAGGCGCTCCGCAAATCCCCCGCGGACATCGCGAACGCGCTCGCTGCGGAGATCTCGGCGGACCTGCCCCCCTATCTCCTCTCTTGCACCGCGCTGAACGGCTACCTGAATTTCAAATTCGCGCGCGACGATATGGCGAGGTCGACCCTGTTGAAGGTTCGCGAGGAGGGGGACGACTACGGCAAGTCCGACCTCGGCGCGGGCAAGACCATCTGCATCGACTACTCCTCGGTCAACATCGCCAAGCCCTTCCACATCGGACACCTGTCCTCGACGGTGATCGGCGGCGCGCTGTCCCGCGTCTTCAAGGCGCTCGGCTACCGCGTGATCGGCATCAACCATCTCGGCGACTGGGGCACCCAGTTCGGCAAGATGATCGTCGCCTACAAGAAATGGGGCAACCGCGAGGACGTCGAAAAGGGCGGGGTCAAGGCGCTGCACAAACTGTACGTGAGGTTTCATCAAGAGGCGGAAACGGACGAGAGCCTGAATGACCTCGGCAGAGCCTACTTCAAAAAGATCGAGGACGGCGACCCCGAAGCGTTGGAGCTCTTCGCTTGGTTCAAGAGCATCTCTCTCGCGGAGGCGAATCGCGTGTACGACCGCCTCGGCATCACCTTTGAGAGCTACAACGGCGAAAGCTTCTACAACGACAAGATGCAACCCATCCTCGACCTACTCGAGGAGAAAGGGCTGCTCGTGGACTCGGAGGGCGCCAAGGTGGTGAACGTGGGCGAAGATATGCCCCCCTGCCTGCTCGTGCGCTCGGACGGCGCCACCCTCTACGCGACGCGCGACCTCGCCGCGGCGTATTACCGCAAAAAGACCTACGACTTCGACAAATGTCTGTATGTCGTCGCCTATCAGCAAAACCTGCATTTCCGCCAAGTCTTCAAGGTGATCGAACTGATCGGCGAGCCTTGGGCGAAAGATCTCGAGCACGTCGCTTTCGGCATGGTTTCCCTCGCGGACGGCACGATGAGCAGCCGCCACGGCAAGGTGGTCTACCTCGAAGACGTCTTGAACTCCGCCGTCACCAAAGCGCGGGAGATCATCGAGGTCAAGAGCCCCGACCTCGCGGACAAGGACGCCGTCGCCGAGCAGGTGGGCGTGGGCGCGGTGATCTTCGGCGCGCTGCAGAGCGGACGCATCAAGGACATCACCTTCAGCTACGAAAAGGTGTTGAACTTCGACGGAGAGACCTGCCCCTACGTGCAGTACACGCACGCACGCGCGTCAAGCATCCTCGAAAAGGCGGGCGCCTACGACGCAGACAAAGCGGACTTCGCCTCCCTCGAGAACGCGCACGAACTGATCAGCCTGATCGCCTCCTTCGGAGACGCGATCAAAGCGGCGGCGGACAAGCGCGAACCGAGCATCGTGACCCGTCTCGCCGTAGACGTGGCGGAGGCATTCAATAAGTACTACATCGACAACCGCATCCTGAATGCGGACGCGGGCACGAGGGAGGCGAGGCTCCTCCTGACCGCTGCGGTCAAGCAGGTGCTGAAAAACGCCCTATCCCTCCTCGGCATCGCCGCCCCGAACCAAATGTGACCTACATATGAAAAAATCGCGACCTGCACCGGTCGCGATTTTTTGTTTCCTATTTGACGAGACGATCAAATGTCGTCGTCATCATCGTCATCGT
>JAFSZO010000058.1 GCA_017455605.1 Clostridia bacterium | reverse complement strand
CCGCAACTTGTGCCGTCGGGCACAAACTTCACTACGTAGTAACTTCACACGGCGGTAGCCGTACTTCACTGCGATGGGCTTCACCTCAATACGCGGTGATCCCTCCGCTACGGTCGGGATGGCAAATCAAATGATCATTCTGAGCTTGTCGAAGAATCGCCGATTATTTCCTATCACTTCACTATCCGCAACTTGTGCCTTCGGGCACAAACTTCACTACGCAGTAACTTCACACGGCGTCAGCCGTACTTCACTGCGGAGCAACTTCACTTTTTTGTATCGCCTTCGGCGACATGATGTATTTGCTCCGCAAACATGATGTATCTCGCTTCGCTCGACATTGCGGAACGCTGTCCGCAATTCCGAATTCCGAATTAATACCCGCCGTCGACGTTCAAGATCGTTCCCGTGATATAGTTCGCGCCGTCGCCCGTCAGGAAGAGCGCCGCCGCGGCGACGTCCTCCGTCGTGCCGAGACGCGGGATCGCGAGGTTCTCGGTGAACGCCGCCTTCTCCTCCGCGGAGAAACGGGCGTTCATTTTGGTGTCGATGAATCCCGCCGCGATGGCGTTCACGGTCACGCCGAGCGATCCGACCTCGCGCGCGAAGGAACGGGTGAAGCTCTCCACCGCCGCCTTGGACGCCGTATACGCCGCCTCGCAAGGCGCGGGATGCGAGCCCCAGATCGAGGAGATCGAGAGGATACTGCCCCCGTGATACATATTCTTCGCCGCCCATTTGGACGCAAGGAAGACCGCACGTGCGTTGACCGCGAAGACGTGGTCCCACGCTGCCGTGGTCGTGTCGAACACGGGACCGACCTCGCTGACCCCGGCGGCATTCACGAGAACGTCGGGCGCACCAAAGGTGCGAGCCAGTTCGTCCAGTGCCGCCTCCGCTGCCGCCGCGTCCTCAAAATCGACCTTCTTCACGACGACCATCGCGCCGTACGCCGCGAGCTCGTCCGCGAGGGCGCGCGCCGCCTTCTCATTCGCGTGATAGAGGAGCGCGAGGCTGTCCCCGCGCCGTGCGAAAGCTCTCGCGATCGCGGCGCCAATGTCGCCGCTCGCGCCCGTTATGACCGACTTCATTCGCTCTCCCTCCAATTCGCCAAAAGTCCGATGCCGTTGCCGCTCCCGTGGAAGAGCGCGCTCTCGTGCTCCCTAACGAACGCGGGCGTGAGCTCGGTGACGGGGGTACGATCCCTGTCCCCGTAGATCGTCCACCCGAGAAAGCCCTCTCCCGAGGGCGAGACAAGGGACAGCGTGTCCCCGAAAACGTATTGCTTGGGCAGGGACGAAACGTCGCCCGCTTCGTGATAATAGATCTCGTACGTGACGGGCTCGATCACCGCGAAGAGGATCACGTCGCCCTCGGTGCCCTGCTCGATCTCATACACGACGCTGTCGGGATCGTCGAAATAGCTCCAATAGAGGAACTGATAGCCGAAATCGTCCTCGCCCGTGAGGCGCACCGTCGGGAGCTCGAAGGTCGGCGTCTCCATCGTAAAGGAAGTCACCGCGGAGGCGGGGACCGTCCCACGCTCGGTCAGATAGGTCACCCGGTAGGTGCGCGGGACCTCCGTCGCGTAGAGGAGCAGATCGCCCGTGACGGCACGGGAAAAGTCGTAAGGAACGCGCCCCGCGGGATCGGTCGTCCAGATCAGGACGTAACCTGCGGTGTGCTCGGCAGATACGGTGGGCATCACGGCGCATTCACCCGCGCGCACGGTCTGCGCCTCGGGCGTCGCCGCCGCATAGGGCAGCAAAGAGGTGTCGAAAGACACCGTGTAGGTGGTCTCGGGGGGTATCTCCTCGGGATCCTTTTTGCAAGCAAAAAGACCGAATAATGCGAGAAGGATGAGAAGGAATGAAAGGACTTTCTTCATCGGATCAAAGGGTGCGAACGTACTTGCCGCCGATCTTGGCAAGGAGCACCTTGCCCATCAGCCAATCCTGTTTGATGCAACCGTAGTCCTCGCTGTCGTAGCTGTTGTTACGGTTGTCGCCGAGCACGAAGAGCTCCCCTTCGCCGACCGTCCAGGTGCCGGGGGTCACGCCCCCGATCGTAAAGCCGCGCGTATTCATCACGAAGTCGTTCACGACCTCGCCGTTACGGTACAGCATCGCCTGCGCGCCCGAGACCGCACGGATCTCGATCGTATCGCCGGGCAGACCGATCACGCGCTTGATCACGCAGGTGTAGTCGGCGGCGACGCCCTGATCCTCGGACAGATTCGGGATCTTGTTCACGAAGGGCAGGGAATTGAAAAAATCGGACATCGAAATGGAGTTGGCGGGATTCTCGCTCGTCACGTCGTCGCTGTTCGGACGATAAAAGACCACGACGTCCCTGTACTCGATCTTGAAAAACTTCTTTTGCACGAAGACCTTATCCCCTTCGGCGTTGATCGTGGGCATCATCGAGGACCCGGTCACGGCGACGGGGGCGAGGAAAAACTGCTGGACGACGCCGACCAGCACGATCGCGATCATCAAGCATAGCACCAGCTGAACGATGAGGAATAACGGGCTTCTCCTTTGTCTTTCGTCCGACATAGCCATCACATCCACAAAAAGTTGTTGTAGTATTTATCGACTGTATCCGGCAGAATGATACCGTACAGGTCGTCCCAATCCTTCATCGGGATCAGCTCGGCAGTCTTGAAGTCGTCCGTCTTCAGCGACAGACGCGTCCATTCCTCCGCCTCGACGTAGCAGGTCGCGGCGTAGTCTACGAGAACGCCCTCTTCCTCCTTTACGAGCACGACGCGCACCTCGCCCTCCTCCGCAGAATAGACGCTGATGTGCAAGGCGGCGGCAGGCTCGTATCTGCCGCGTTCGGACAGGATGTTCGTGCGCAGCACGCCCTTTCCGCAGAACCCGGGCACCCCGTCAGGGGACGCCGATACGGAAAAATCCTTCTTGAAAGCAACGAACGTTTCGGCGGAATTATCCGCATAAAAGCCGTGATCCGACTCGGTGTCGAGCAGGAACTGACTCATCCGATACGGCACGGGCGAAGTGACGAGGGTGTCCAGCGCGCGGCTGGCAAAGGTGAGCCCGCCGGAGAATGCCGCCGTCGCATAGGCATAGATCTCACGATCCCCCTCCCACACGGGCACCGTCGCCGAGAAAGAGCCATCCTCGTGCTTCTTCATCGGCACTTCGTGCCAATGGCGGTATTCGGGACGGGTGTGATTGTAGGAGAAATGCAGCGTCGCCGACTGCGCCTTCCCCTCCCCCGCAAGTGAAAACGAGAGGGCGCCGTCCTCAAGCAACGAGGTCAACGCGAGCTGCGGGGAGTCCTCCCCTTTCATCGTGCGATCCAGCCATTTGTAGGTGGCGAGGAGGTCGTCCGCGTCGATCTGCGCGTTGAGACGCGGGGTGATAACGAGGGCGAAATCGTTGGATGCGGGGATCTGCGAAGCGACTTCGTTGAGCTTCTCCACATCGCCGCCGTGTAGGTTGGACGCCGTCGCGAGCAGGCAGGGGCATTTCACGAGACGAGCGGCGCTCTTCGCGCTGATCGACATCACGTAGCTGTCCGCATTGGAGGAATCGCCGTCCTCGGGTACGGGGGGCTCGGAATAATCGCCGAGCAACGCCACGAGCGCGGACACGCGGCTATCGCTCGCCGCGACCTGCCAGGCGACGTCTGCCGCCGTCTTGGCGCCCATCACGGCGACCTTCGCCTTGGGATAGAAGTAATCGAGAAGGGTGATCGCCCTTCGCGCGATCTTCGCCCACAGGTAGACGGGCGAGTTCTTCGCCGAAGGCGCGGCAAGAAACCGATCGGGGACGCCCGCCGCGAACGAGGCGTAAGCATAGCCGTCCGAGTAGTGCGTCGCCCTGCCGAACTCGTCGGGGACGCCGCTGACGTCGAGGGTCATCACGGCGAAGCCTCGCTTCAGGAGTTCGTCAAAGCCCTCCGCATACGCCGCCTGATCGCCCGAATTCATCACGCACAGGATCGCCTTTTTAGGCGCGGCAACGGCAGACTTGACCTCGGCAAAAGCGCGGACGGACTCTCCGTCCTCCGCGACCGCGGTAAAATAGGCACCCTTAACGCGAGCGCCTGCCGTTTCGGTGTTGTATTCAATGGAAATATCCAGCGGTGCAGCGAGGGGATCGAAGTCTTGCCAAAGCTGCACCGGTGTCAGAAACTTTATCGCCATAGTACCTCTCCGAGTAGGTTCTTTGGTGATATTTTAGCGCGTTTGGCGCGCGATGTCAATCGCTTGCCGCTGTTTAGCGAGGGTGCATAGCGGCGCATATCCTTCGCTCTCTGCGCGCGAGTTGGGACTCATTGTCGCCGAAACGCTCTAAAAAGCATTTCTTATGCGACGGTTTTCGTCCCCTCGCTTGCCTCGCTCTGAAACTATCGTTTCATTCGCGTTTGATCGTAGCGTTCATAGGCTCGTTCGCGATGCCCTTGCTCGCTACGCTTGCAAGTGCTATTCGCTCCGCAGCCCATCTCCGCTACGATAATTAGGATAGAGTAGAAGTTCATTTGGAACGAAGTGACCCTTCGCTCCACTCT
>JAFSZO010000057.1 GCA_017455605.1 Clostridia bacterium | reverse complement strand
CTAATTCCTAATTCCTAATTGAGGTGGACGTTCTTTCTTATTCCGCATTTTCCCTCATTCTTTTCGGTTTTTCTGCCTCCCATTGTGGCGGTGCCGCCAGTGGGGTCCCCGCAAAATCGAACAGATTTTGTGGGGTGTAGGCGGCGTAGAAGGGTGTAGTGGCGAGGCTCGACCAGCCTCGAGTACGCTCCTTTGCGATCGTTCTGCCTCCCATGTGGCGGTGCTGCCATTGGGGTCCCCGCAAAATCGAACAGATTTTGTGGGGTATTGGCGGCGTAGAGTGGTGCGAAGACGAGCGCTCTCCGAGGGGACGAGTAGGCGCGTACTCCTCGTACGTGATTTCGCCGAGGCGCAGGCAGAAACGAAGCCAATGCGCCCTTATACGCTGTCGCATAAAGAGAGTGCTATAACAGACTTAATCGTGTGGAGCCTGTTCTCCGCCTCGTCAAACACCTTCGACTGCTTCCCGAGGAACACCTCGTCCGAGACCTCCATCTCGGTCAGTCCAAACCGCTCGTGGATCGCCCGCCCGATCTCGGTGCCGAGGTCGTGGAAGGCGGGCAGACAATGCAGGAAGATCGCGTCCTCCTTCGCCCCTGCCATCACCTCGGTCGTCACGCGGTAGGGAGAGAGGTCGGCGATGCGCTCCTCCCACACCTCGGCGGGTTCGCCCATGCTGACCCACACGTCAGTGTAGACCGCATCCGCGTGGGCGCTCCCCTTCGCGGGGTCGGTCTCGAAGCGCAGGACGGAGCCCGTCTCCGCGGCGATCTCCCGACACTTCGCGACGAGGGCGGGATCGGGGAAGTACTTCTCGGGACAGCAGGCGGTGAAGTTCATCCCCACCTTCGCCGCGCCGACCATCAGCGAATTGCCCATATTGTAGCGGGCGTCGCCGTAGTAGGCGAGGGTCAGCCCCTTGAGCGTTCCCTTCTCCTCGCGGATCGTCAAAAAGTCGGCGAGGATCTGCGTGGGGTGCGACTCGTTGGTGAGCCCGTTGAAGGTGGGCACACCGGACTCCCGCGCGATCTCCTCGACGATCTCCTGTCCGTAGCCGCGATACTCGATGGCGTCAAACATCCTGCCGAGCACCTTGGCGGTGTCCGCGATCGACTCCTTCTTGCCGAGCTGGGAACTCTTGGGGTCCAGATAGACCGCGTGCATCCCGAGGTCGGCCGCCGCCACCTCGAAGGCGCAACGGGTGCGGGTCGAGGTCTTCTCGAAGAGGAGCGCGATGTTCTTGCCTCGGAGCATATCGTGCGGAACGCCCGCCTTTTTCTTTTCCTTCAAGAGAGCGGCGACGCGGAGGTATTCCTCGATCTCCGCCGCCGACAGGTCGAGCATTTTCAAAAAGTGCTTTTTGTACAGGCTCATAATTCCTCCTTGATCGCGTCGAGCAGGATGTCGATCGCGCGATCGATCAGCGGATAAGACACGTTGAGCGCGGGGAGCATACGGACCTTGCTTTTCGCCGTCAAGAAGAGCACGCCCTTCTGCAGACAGCGCGCGACCACCTTTTTCGCGTCGGGAAGGGTCTCGACGCCGAGCATCAGCCCCATCCCCGAGACGGACCGCACGCCCGCCGCCCCCTCGAGGCGCTTTTTGATATATTCGCCCTTCTGCGTGACCTCCGCGAGCAGGGCGTCGTCAATGCGCTCCACGACGGTGAGGGCGCCCGCACAAACGGCGGGATTGCCGCCGAACGTGGAGCCGTGATCCCCCTTGCCGAGGACCGAGGCGGTGCTCTCCGCAAAGAGGCACGCACCGATGGGCAATCCGCCGCCGAGCCCCTTCGCCGTGGTCACGAGATCGGGCGTCACGCCGTAATGCTCGTAGGCGAAATACTTGCCCGTCCTGCCGTTGCCCGTCTGCACCTCGTCCGCGATGACGAGGAAGTTTCTTTCCTTTTTCAGCTCGAAGAGCCGCCGCACGAAGGCGGGATCGAGCACGTTCACGCCGCCCTCCCCCTGCACGAATTCCACCATCACGGCGGCGACCTTCTCGTCGAGCGCACTCTCGAGCGCGGCGACGTCGTTTGCCGTCACGTAACGAAATCCCGGGGTGAAGGGGTCGAAATGTTTGTGGAAAACCTCCTGCCCCGTCGCGGACAGCGTGGTCACCGTCCTGCCGTGAACGGAGGAGAGGAGGGTGACGATCACGTTCGCCCCCGCACCCTTGTGCTCCGCGCCCCACTTGCGCGCCGTCTTGATCGCGCATTCGTTGGCTTCCGCGCCGCTGTTGCCGAAGAAGACCTTCCGCATCCCCGAACGCTTCACGAGCGCCTCGGCGAGGAGCGCGCACGGCTCGGAATAGTAGAGGTTGGAGGTATGCTGCACCTTGGACAGTTGCGCCGCGACCGCGGCGTTCATCACGTCGTCGGCATAGCCGAAGGTGTTGACCGCGATGCCCGCGCCCATATCGACGTAGCTCTTGCCGTCCGTGCCGAGCGCAATGGAGCCCTTGCCGCTCTCGATCTCGAGGGGAAAGCGCCCGTAAGTGCCCGCGATATACGTTTCGTCCTTCTCGATCGTCGTCATAGTCACTCCACGAACATCGTGCCGCTGCCTTCGTCGGTCAAGAGTTCCATCAAGATGGAATGCGGCACCCTGCCGTCCATGATGATCGCGCGCTTGACCCCTTTCTCGATCGCGGTCACGCAACACTCCACCTTGGGAATCATTCCGCCCGAGATGACGCCGCTCTTTTTCAGCGCTTCCGCCTCGGACAGACGGATCTCGGGGATCAGGGTCGAGGGATCGTCCTTGTCGCGCAGCACGCCGCTGATGTCGGTCATCATGATGAGCCTCTTCGCGGAGAGGGCGCCCGCGAGATACGCCGCGGCGGTGTCGCCGTTGATGTTGTAGGTCTCGCCGTCCTCGCCCGTCGCAACGGTGGAGACCACGGGGATGTAGCCCTTCTCCAAGAGGTCGAAGATCGGCTTGATGTTGATCTTTTCGATCTCGCCGACATAGCCGAGCCTGTCGTCCTTCTTCTTCGCGACGATCAGCTTGCCGTCGATGCCGGAGATGCCCATTGCCCTGCCGCCCTTGCTCTCAAGGTAGCGGACGAGGGACTTGTTGATCTTGCCCGCCAGCACCATCTGCACGACGTCCACCGTCTCTTTGTCCGTGACGCGCAGACCGTCCACGAAGGTGGGCTCGATGCCGAGCCGCTTCATCAGCGAGGAGATCTCGGGGCCGCCGCCGTGCACGAGCACGACCTTGACGCCGATCAGCGAGAGCAACGTGATGTCCTCCATCACCTGCTCCTGCAAGGTCTCGTTCACCATCGCATTGCCGCCGTACTTCACGACGACGATCTTGCCGACGTACTTTTGATGTAGGGAAGCGCCTGCGTCAGCACCTCCGCGCGTTCGTAATTCGAGAGTTCCATACTGCCTCCTTTCAGGTGCGGTAATCGCCGTTGATGCGGACGTAATCGTAGGTGAGGTCCGAGCCCCAGGCGACGGAGGAGGCGTCGCCGTCATGCATCGTGACCGCGATCGTGATCTCCTTTTCGGACAGGATCTCCTTGGCGGTTTCCTCCGAGAAATCCACCGAAGCGCCCATCTCGCAGACCGTGATCGAGCCTTTCGCCGAGCGGAACGCGACGTCGATCTTGGTGACGTCGGTCTCGGCGCCCGAGTAGCCGATCGCGCAGAGCACCCTGCCCCAGTTCGCGTCCGAACCGAACATCGCCGCCTTGACGAGGCTGGAACAGATCACCGCCTTCGCCGCCTTTTTCGCGTCCGCGAGGGACCGCGCCCCCGTCACGGCGCATTCGAGGAACTTGGTCGCCCCTTCGCCGTCCGCCGCGAGCGCCTTGCACAGCGCGACCGTCACCGAGTTCAGCGCCTGCATAAAGAGGGAGAACGCCTCTCCCTCCTCCGTGATGGGCTCGTTGCCCGCCAGTCCGTTCGCAAGGATCACGACCATATCGTTGGTCGAGGTGTCGCCGTCCACGCTGACCATATTGAAACTGCTCTGCACGTCGGTGGAGAGCGCCTTTTGCAGCATAGGCGCCGAGATCGCACAATCGGTGGTCAAAAAGACCAGCATCGTCGCCATGTTCGGGTGGATCATCCCGCTCCCCTTCGCGATGCCGCCGAGGGTAACGGTTTTTCCTCCCAGCGTGAAGCTGACGGCGACCTCTTTCTTCACCGTGTCCGTTGTCATGATCGCCTCCGCCGCACGGTCGGAGCCGTCCTTCGAGAGGTCGCGCGCGACGGCGGGGACGCCCCGCTCAAAGGGCTCCATCGTCATCGGCTGTCCGATCACACCCGTAGACGCCACGACGACGTCCTCCGCGGGGATGCCGAGCGCCGCGCCGACGAGAGCGCAGGTCTTCTCGGCGATCAGGGTGCCGTTCGCGTTGCAGGTATTGGCGTTGCCGCTGTTGACCACGCAAGCCTGCGCCTTGCCGTCCGCGAGGTGCGCTTTGGTGACGAGAAGGGGCGCACCCTTCACGAGGTTGGTCGTATAGACCGCCGCCGCCTCGGCGGGCACCTCGGAAAAAATCAGAGCGAGATCTCTCTTGCTCCTGCTCTTGCGAATGCCGCAGTGCACGCCACCCGCCGTAAATCCTTTCGCCGCGGTCACGCCGCCCGTTACCTTTTCCATATTGCCTCCTATCATACGTTCAGCCCGAGCGTTTCCTCCGCTCCGAGCATCAGGTTCATATTCTGGATCGCCGCGCCGCTCGCGCCCTTGCCGAGGTTGTCGAAGGTGGCGACCGCCACGATCCGCTCCTCGTTCCCAATGACCGAGATCGCCATCGAATCCTTGCCTGCGAGCGCATCCGCGGGCATCGAGGCGGCGTAATCCTCCTCAAAGCGCACGACGCCGCCCCCGTGATACCGTTCGCGATAGACCTCCCTGACCTCCGACGCGCCGACGGTAAGATAGTCGGTCGGGAGAGGGACGGATACCTGCATCCCGCGAGGGAATGCCGCGACCACGGGCAGGAAGATCGGCGCGCGGTCGATCCCCGACACCGCCTGCATCTCGGGCAGGTGCTTGTGGCTCTGCCCCGTGGCGTATTGTCGAGGCGCGACGAGGAGGCTCCCCCCTTCGCCCTCGTAGTCGGCGATCATCTTCTTGCCGCCGCCCGTGTAGCCGGTCAGAGAAAAACAGGTAAGGGGCGCGTCCTTCCGTAGAACGCCCGCTTTGACGAGCGGCTGAACGAGTGCGATGAATCCGCTCGCGTGACAGCCGGGGTTCGCGACGTACTTCGCGGCTTTGATGCGATCACGCTGCCCCGCGAGCTCGGGGAAGCCGTAGGTGAACGCGGGCGAAACGCGATGCGCCGTGGACGCGTCGATGATCTTGACCTCAGAGCCTTCCGCGAAGGAGACCGCCTCGACCGCCGCCTCGTCCGGCAGACACAGGATCGCGAGATCGGCGGAGAGGAGCGCGGCTTTCCTCGCCGCGGCGTCTTTCCGCTCCGACTCGGACAGCATTACGAGGGTCAGATCCCTCCGTTCCGACAGCCGCTTCACGATCTCCAGTCCGGTCGTCCCGGCGCTACCGTCCACGAATACTTTCATCGTCCGCTCCTTTTTCGTTTTGCTGATCTCATTATAATCGTACGCGCAGAGGTCGGTCAAATATTTTTTGCATAATCGTGAAAATTTTCTATAATTTCAGTTTTTATGCAATTTATGGATGAATATTTTTAATGTTTATGCATTCAAGAGCTGCTTTTAACAAGACCTCCTTGGAGAAGGGCGGGCTCGATCCTTCGAACGGAGTAAAAAAATGAGGGTTTTTAAGCCCTCATTGTATAGACAAAAGATTGATGTTTTTCGGAGCAACGCGGCCTGCGATTTCGCATTGTACGAAGCTCCGTAATTCCTAATTCCTCATTCCTAATTCCTAATTAAAAGGACGGCTCCGTGCCGATCATTTCAGCGTCAACTTCGGCGTCTCGAGGATGCCGCCCTCGTCGAGGACGTAACCGCGCACGCGCCAAGGCAAAGTCGACTTCCTGAACCAACTCGGGCTGTCGGAGCGCTTGAACTTTTTGATGATATGCACGGGACCCATCGCATTTTGACGGGGGACATAGGCGACGACGTCCAGCTCGTTCCGTCCCGGTTTGGTCGGGAGGGTGGCGCGATACGGCGCGTAGAGGACGTCCCGCTCCTCGCCGTTCACGCGCACGGTGACGAGCGCAGACGCGTAACGGACGGATATTTCCGCATTTTCGCCGTTTGCTTCAAATGCGGTATGGTAGGTGATCTTGCCGCCGTAGAAGGGGAATCCCTGCTCCGTCACGTCGCGATAGTCGAGGCGTTCGGGGAGAGACGTCAGGCAGGCGCCCGTACCCGCGAGCTGTACGCCGAACTCGCCGAGCAGATAGCAGTTCTCACAGCAGTCGTACTCGCCGATCGGGATCACGAGGTCGATCACGTTGTGTCCCGTCGCGACCTCTATGGGGTAGGTACGGAACGCCTTGTCGACGTAGTAGCCGTCGCTCTCGGACGAAATCACTCTGCCGTTGACGGAGAGCGAGAAACTCTCGTACTCGCACGCAAAATGTGCGGGCACGGCGACCTCGCTGTCGAATTCGAAGCGGAGCGCGAGATCGTGCGTCTCTTCGCTCGGCGTGCGCACCCACGGCTGCAGGTCGTGCCGATACGGCGGGAGCCCCAGCTCCTTGCGCGCGAGCTTGGTGATGCGGTCGAGGGGGTCCCTCTTGCGAAAGCCGTCGCCCACCGACCATTGTGCGTAGTCGAGGAGCAGTACGTTGGGCTCGTCCAACGTGTAGCGAACGCTCTTCTCGAGAGCGATCTCCCGCGGCGTCACGGGCACTTTCGTCCCGATCGCGTCGGGCTCTTTTCCCTGCAGAACCTTGCGCTCCGCGTCGAAACGCAGGAGTAAACTGTCGTTGTTATAAACGGTCGCGGTCACGTAAGTAAAGCCGCCTTCGTGCCTGACCTCGAGGGGGCGGATCTCGCCCGTCGCGGTGTCATACTCCGTCGCGTACAGTTCGCCTTTCACGCCGACGGTGACCTCGTCCTCGATCACGACGGGATCGTTCTTCAGGTTCACCGAACGCGGATAGGGGAATCCGGCGCGCGGCGCGGTCAGGAAGAGCCATTTACCCTCTCCGTCCTCGCGGAGGGTGGTCAGATACTCCCCTTTGCGCCTAACGGAATCCACGGTGACCGAGACGTTGTCCCAAACGGTACGGAGCACCGCGTCCTGTTCGTAAGCCACGAAGGGGCATTCCTTCGCGAGCTCGATCGCCTCGTCGGAGGGTTCGCCGTCCACGAGCATCGGCACTTCGCCGAGGAAAGCCACCTTGCCCCCCGCGGCGCGGAAAGCACGCAGGTAGTCGAGGGTGGTGCGGCGGATGGTCATCAGATCGGGCACGAGAATGGTCTTGTAGCGACACTCGCCCACCGCGAGGGGATCGGCGCCCGTCTGCCCGGGGAGCAACGATTCGGAAATGTAGTCGAAATCCACGCCGCCGAACAGGAGCCACTCGGTCAAACGGCGGAAGGCGTAGTCGTACACTTTGCCGTAGGCGTTCGCCGCGTGCTTGGTGAGCGGCAGCAGGAAGTAGCTCTCGATCGGATGGATCACGGCGACCTCGTTCACCGCCTTGCCGCGGGTGAGCGCCGTATTCAGGCGAGCGAAATGCTCCTCCACCGCCTTGAACTTCAGATACCACGGCGCCTGATAGAAGATCGAGGGGGGATAGTCCCTCTTCGCCTCGCCGCGCATGCTGTAATGGGACAGATGCGGCACGCGCACCGTCACGCCGAGGCAGGCGAGCCAGTCGCCCTCCTCCTTGAACTTGCCGAATTCCACCGCCCAGCGGGAAACGCCGTAGCATTCGCACAGCATCCCTTCCTTGCCCTCCTGACGAACGACGGAACGGGTCTGGAGCGCGGTCGTGTATTCGTGTCTGCCGCACAATAGGTCGATGCCGGGGAGTCCGAAGCCGCGATAGTGGCGCATCGTCTCGCCGACCGCCGTGAACTGCGTGGAGAGCATCGGCTCCTCCATCAGGTGTCCCGTGAGGTGCAATCCCAGCTTTTCGAGTCGCGCGCCGAGATTGTCCGAGAACGCCTCGGCAAAGCGCTCTGTGCGATGGGTGTGATACTGCCACCTCGTGCGGAATGCGCTCTCGTCGTCACAGTCGAAGAACAGCTCGGGGAGCGCGTCCAACGGGTCGGACCCGAACGCCTTTTCGTAGCTCTCCGCAAAGTCGTCCGTCCAGGGGATCACCGCCTCTTTCGGACAGAGCGCGGAACGGAAGGGCGAAACGAACTTGGTCTGCGGCTCGTCGGTAAACATCGCGGGGATGGTCTTGCCGAAGTCCTTGCCGACGCACTTTTCGTACGCGCCGTAGGTGTAGTCCGCGAAGGCGTCCAAAGCCTCTTTGCACAGGGCGTCCACGTAGCCCGCTTGGTTGAAGGTGTCGGTGGGCTCGTCTACGACGAGATAGGCATAAAAGCGTTTGCCTCTCCCCTTCTCGCCCTCTTTCAATCGCTTGTACGAGACGAGTTTGCCGAAACGCAGGCGCACGGCGTAGGTGGCGAGGAGACGCGCGCCGCCGCATTGTCTGCCGTCCGAGAAGAGGGCGTCCTCCGCCCTCTGCTTCGTCGTGAAGATCAGCCCTCTCCTGCGATATCTGCCGTCCTTCGTGACCGCGCCGCCCGCAAAGCCGGAGGGATAGCGATCCTCGTCGTACAGCCAGCACAGCATATCGCTCTTTTTCGCGTCCTCGGCGCAGGCTTTGACGCAGGACATGAACTTTTCGCCGAGATAGGGCGTCGCGAGACCCGCGCGCGGATGAATGTGATAGCCGCCGAAGCCCATCTCGCGGAAGATATGCGCCTGACGGACGCATTCCTCTTCGTCAAGAGCGTCGTTCCAAGACCAAAAGGGCGCGCCGCGATATTCGGCGGTCGGGTCGCGGAACAGGCTGTCCGATAGTTTCTCGTCTTTGTTTTTTTCGTACAACATAGCTTTCTCCGTTTCTTATTTCGTGAGGTCGTAGACGGCGCACTCGAAGGGAGCGTATGCCCCGTTCGCGCCCGCCGCGCGGTCAAGGTTGGTCAGAAGGAGCCGCCCTTCGGGCAGCCCGTCGAGCGACTGCGCGCGCTCGAAATTGCACACGACGAGGAGGCGCTCCCCTTCGTGCTCACGCAGGTAGACGTAGCAGTCCTTCGACTCGGGGAGCAGCTGTGTGCTCTTCCCCCGCCGAAGGGCGACGCGCTCGCGGCGCAGGGCGAACAGCTGCTGATAATATCGGTAGATCGAACGCTCCGCGGCGAGGTCGGCGGCGAGATTGATCTCGTCCGCGCGAGAAGCGTACGGGAGCCAAGGCGCGGCAGCGGTCGTGAAACCGTGATTCGGCGTGCCGTCCCAAGCGAAGGGGCGGCGGGTATTGTCCCTGCTGCCGAAATTGATCTGCTCGAGGAGGGTCGCCTCGGGGATCTTGCCCTTATTCTCCTCGTAGTAGCCGAGGCACTCCACGTCGTTGAAGGCGGAAAGGTCGGGAAAATGCGAATTCGCACAGCCGATCTCCTGCCCTTCGTAAACGAAGGGAATACCGCGCTGGAGGAAGATCGCCGTCGCGACGTTCGTCGCGCATTCGTAGCGAAGCGCACGGTCGTTGCCGGTGCGGGAAATAAACCAAGGGCGGTCGTGATTGTCTGTCAAAAGGATATACAGAAGGTCACGCTCCTGCGTGAAGCGCTCCCAACCCTCGACGATGTCCTTCACCTCGTCCATGCGGTGCGGCACGGGAGTGTATTTGCCCTGCCTGCCCACCATCAGATGGGAGAACTGGAAGACGCTCTTCAGCTCCCGCCTGTCCTGCCCGCAGGTGGCGAGGATACTCTCCTCGGTAGTCTCCGCCTCGCCGACGGTGTAGATATTCGTGAGGTGATCGCGTCCGAAGACCTCGCGGATGTATTCGTGCAGATGCGGACCGTTGCGGCGCAGTCCCTTTTTAAAGTCCTTGGAAACGTGATCGAGCACATCGCAGCGGAAGCCGTCCACGCCCTTACCGACCCAAAAGTCCACGATCGCCGCGTACTCCTCGCGCACCTTGGGATTGGTCCAATTCACGTCGGGCTGCCCGACCGCGAAGGAATGCAGATAGTATTCGCCCGTCGGCTCGTTAAATTCCCACGCGCTGCCGCCGAACTCCGAACGCCAATCGGTGAGGGGCTCGTCCGCCCAGTAATAATAGTCGTGATAGGGGTCGTTTTTGGACAAACGCGCGCGCTGAAACCACTCGTGCTCGCTCGACGTGTGATTCGCGACGAAGTCCATGATGACCTTGATGCCCCGCTCGTGGGCGGCGGCGAGCAAGGCGTCGAAATCCGCCATCGTGCCGTAAATGGGGTCGATGTCACGGTAATCCGAAACGTCGTAGCCGTTGTCGCATTGGGGGCTCTTAAAGATCGGACACAGCCAGATCGCGTTCGCGCCGAGGTCCTTGACGTAGTCCAGCCGAGAGAGGACGCCGCCGAGATCTCCGATCCCGTCCCCGTTCGAGTCCATAAAACTACGCGGATAGATCTGATAGACCACCAAATCGTAGCAATCGGAAAACTCCTTCCTCATTCTCTCACTCCTCGCGCGCTCTTCCCTGCAAGGGAAGCGTCCGTCGGGTCTTATTGTATCGCCGAAGGCGGAGGAAAGTCAACGCTTTCGCGCGAAATGGCGCGGCAAGGGAACGAACGGATCAGCTCTTTGTGCCTCTTTCCGCGACCGCCTCACGGTAGAGGTTGCGCGTAAAGGGGATCTGCCGATGCCACAGGCAGAGGCAATACGAGCGAATGCGAGTTATCATTTGAGCGATAGCGAATTATCATACGACCGCAGGGAGTCTTTTTAATTAGGAATTAG
>JAFSZO010000056.1 GCA_017455605.1 Clostridia bacterium | reverse complement strand
CGATCTCCCAAGGGGTCTTGCCCTCCTTGCGGGCGGCTTTCTGCATCTTGTCCTCGCCCTCGTCGCCGTCCGACAGCAGGTGTCCGACGTCGGTGATGTTCATCACGCCCTTCACCTTATAGCCGCAGTAGCGGAGGGAACGGCGCAGCAGATCCATAAAGATATAAGTGCGCATATTCCCGATATGGGCATAGCTGTAGACGGTGGGTCCGCAGCTGTACATTCTGACAAGGTTGCCTTGGATCGGGGTAAATTCTTCCTTTTCGCGATCTAACGTGTTATAAACTTTCATACTCCTCCATTGCCGTCCGGCCGGTCGCCTTGCTCCGCTCTCGCGATGTCGAGGCTGATATCGCACTCACTCTCGCCCAAGTCACAGGCGGGGATGCCGAGCTTGCTCTCCAATTCTTCGATGCGCCTATTGAGCCTGCGAAACTCCGCGAGGATCGGGTCGGGGAGCTTGATCTGGTCCATATCCGCGATGCGGACGTCACCCTGTTTCACCACTCTGCCAGGCACGCCGACCACGGTGGAATGCGGCGGCACCTCCTTCAGCACCACGCTGTTCGCGCCGATCTTGCTGTCGTGTCCGACGGTGAAAGGTCCCAAAACCTTCGCTCCCGCGCTGATCATCACGCGATCTTGGATGGTGGGGTGGCGCTTGCCCTTATCCTTGCCGCTGCCGCCGAGGGTCACACCCTGATACAGCACGACGTCGTCCCCGATCTCCGCGGTCTCGCCGATCACGACGCCCACGCCGTGGTCGATGAAGAGCCGCCTGCCGATCTTCGCGGCGGGATGGATCTCGATGCCCGTCAACTTCTTAGCGCGCTGAGAGATCACCCGTGCGATGAACTTGTGTCCGTGCTCGTACCACCAATGAGCGCGACGATACATACGGATCGCCTTCACGCCCGAATAGGTGAAATACACTTCCCAAAAGCTACGCGCCGCGGGATCCTTGTCGAGGACGTTCAGGATGTCCTCTTTGGTCTGTTTACTAACGAAGCACATTTTCCTTTCCCTTTATTTGTATTCGAGGACCGCCTTGATCCTGCGGACGCCCGCCGAGGAGCTCTGCTCCTTCACGATGCGGAAATGTCCCAGTTCGCCCGTATTCGCCGCGTGCGGTCCGCCGCAGATCTCGGTAGAGAACTCGCCGATCGAGTAGACCTTGACCTTCTCGCCGTACTTGCTGTCAAAGACGCCGATCGCGCCCATCGCCTTCGCCTCGGGCACCGTCATTTCGCGGCAGACGACCTCCGCCTTCGCGGCGATCGCGTTGTTCACGTAGTCCTCGATCTTGGTGATCTCCTCGGGCGTGAGCGGACGGTCGAGGTTGAAGTCGAAGCGGAGACGCTCCGCCGTGATGTTGCTGCCCTTTTGGCGAATGTTCTCATCTACTATAGTACGCAGCGCCGCGTTCATAAGGTGCGTCGCGGTGTGCAGGCGGGTGACCTCGACGGTGTTGTCCTGCAAGCCGCCCTTAAAACGCTGCTCCGCGCCTGCGTGCGACTTCTGCTGATGCTCCTCGAACGCCTTTTGATAGCCTTCGACGTCCACCTCGTAGCCGATCTCCTTCGCGAGCTCCACAGTCATCTCGATCGGGAAGCCGTAGGTGTCGTACAGCTTGAACGCCGTTTTGCCCGAGAGCCTCTTGACGGGCAGATAGGAGATGACCTTTTCAAATTCCTTCAGTCCCTGTTGCAGGACGGAGGAGAAACGCGCGACCTCTTTATCCAGCTCGGTGAGGATCTTCTCCTCGTTCTCGCCGATCTCGGGATAGATGTCGCGGTATTGCGCGATGTAGACCTTCGCGATCTCGCCGAGCCCCCCTTCCGGGAGGTCGATGACCCTGCCGAAACGCACGGCGCGACGGATCAGACGACGGAGGACGTAACCTTGGTCGACGTTGGAGGGCGTGACGCCCTTTTGATCGCCGAGCAACATCGTTGCGGTGCGGATGTGGTCGGCGATGATGCGCATCGCCTTGGTGATCTCGTCGCTGTCGCCGTACCCCTTGCCGGACAGTTCCTCCAGCTTCTTGATCGCCCCTTGGAGCAGGTCGGTCTCGTAGACGGACTTGTAACCGTTCAGGATGCACAGCGTGCGCTCGAGCCCCATGCCGGTATCGACGTTCTTTTGCGCGAGAGGAGCAAAGGTGCCGTCCGCCTGCTTGTTGTACTGCATAAAGACGTCGTTCCAGATCTCGATATATTTGCCGCAATCGCAGGCGGGAGAGCACTCCTCGCTGCACTTCGGCTTGCCGGTGTCGATGAACATCTCGGTATCGGTGCCGCAGGGACCGGTCTGTCCGGCGGGACCCCACCAGTTGTTCTTTTTGGGCAGGTAAAAGATCCTGTCCGCGGGAATGCCGCATTTCATCCAGATACCCGCCGCTTCTGTGTCGCGCGGCGCGGTCTCGTCCCCCGCGAAGACGGAGACGGCGAGACGGTTCTTGTCGATGCCGAGCACCGAGGTCAGGAACTCGTAGGACCAGGAGATCGCCTCCTGCTTGAAGTAGTCGCCGAGAGACCAGTTGCCCAGCATCTCGAAGAAGGTGCAATGTGTCGCGTCGCCCACCTCGTCGATATCGCCCGTGCGCACGCACTTCTGCACGTCGGTGAGGCGGGTGCCCTGCGGATGTTTCTCACCCGACAGATAGGGCACGAGGGGGTGCATCCCCGCCGTCGTGAAGAGGACGGTCGGATCGTTCTCGGGGATCAGGGACGCGCCCTGAATGACGGCGTGACCCTTGCTCTTGAAGAAATCGAGATAAAGTTTGCGAAGAGTGATCGAATCCATAATAGTGTCTTCCTTTTATTTTTTCGCGCCGTTTCGCGCGATGGTATTGAAATATTCCTGCAACTTCGCGGTCGCGAAGGAGGGAGGCATCCCCTCGAGCGTCGCCATGGCGATGCGGCGGCGCGGGAGAGAAAAGTCGAGCGGCAGGACGCGGAGCGAACCCTCCGCGAGCTCCTTGCCGATGTATTCCTCGGTCACACAGCCCACGCCGAGCCCCGCTTTGGCAGACTCCGCCACGAGGTCCACGCTGCACAGTTCGAAGGAGGGACGCAGCTTGCCGCCGAGCTCCCCGATCCTGCGCTCCACGGCGCGGCGGGTGCTCGAGCCCTCCTCCAAGAGGATCAGCGGGAGCGCAGTGAGCTCCTCGACCGAGAGCGGCTTGTCGCCGATCCGAGAGGCATACTCCGCGTTCGCGACGAAGCATTCGCCGATGTCCGCACAAGGGGTCAGGCTGATGCCGGGATAGGAGGCACCCTCCACGAGGTTGATAAAGCCGAGGTCCACCTTGCCGCCTTTGAGCAACTTGACGATCTCGTCCGTCGTGCGGTTGGTGATCTTGATCGTGATCTTGGGGTACTTCTTCTTGAAACTGTCGATCGCGGGCAAGATGAAATACTTGCTGATCGTATCCGAGGCGCCGATGTGGATCGTGCCTTCCTCGAGCCCGCGCATTTGCGAGAAATTGTGCTCCGCCGCCGTCAGTTCGTCGAAGGCGCGGGAGACGTACTCGTAGATCATACGCCCCTCGGGGGTCAGTTCCATCCCCTTCGCCGTGCGGACGAAGAGCCTGCCGCCGAGCTGTTCCTCGAGCTGCTTTATGCCGTAGGAGACGGCGGGCTGGGAGATGAAGAGCTCCTTGGAAGCCTTGGACAGATTGCCCGTCTTCGCGACGACGTAAAAGACTCTGTAAAACTCCAGCTTGACCACAGCGCGCACCTCCCTAAATAATATCTATAAAAAATTATAATCTCCCCGCGCGTAAAACGCAAGGGATTTTTGTAATGCGGAATTCGGAACAGCGCGTCGCTGCGCTCCGCGAGAGTGGAGAGTGAAGAGTGGAGAGTGGAGTTACGGGTCGCTGCGCTCCAAAATTATCTTTCCTTTTATCGGAGCGAAAATAGGTTGCGAAGCGAACAAAGCAGGTTCACGGCAAATGCGCATTAAAGCAATCCATTCTACACATAATCGGCTGCGAAGAAGAGAGGGGCCGAAGACACAGACCCAACGAGCGCGGAGAGTGGTGCGAAGACAAACGCTCATCAAAAAGGCGGGTAGGCGCGTGCCATAGCCCACACACAACGAGCGCAGAGATATCACGCTCCGTGGGCGCAGAGGCATACTTTTACCACTCCTAACGAGCGCGGAGATATCACGCTCCGTGAGCGCAGAGGCATACTTTTACCACTCCCAACGAGCGCAGAGATATCATGCTCCGTGGGTGCAGAGGCATACTTTTACCACTCCTAACGAGCGCGGAGAATGCGGCAGAGACGAGCGCTCCGTGAAAAAAGGGGCAGGCGCGTACTCCTTGTACGTAACTGTCCCTTTTTGAAACGGTAGCGAAGTATATGTCGCGTTATCCGCGCTCGTTAACGGATTTCGTTTTTGCGAAGAACGTCGTGAGCCCCACCCTCGACGATAGAGGTCGAAGATACGAGCGTCAAATTCGCCTTCTCCTGCAATTCGGGGATGGTGAGCGCGCCGCAGTTACACATCGTACTCTTTACCTTGGCGGTGGTGACCGCGACGCCGTCCTTCAGCTTGCCGGCGTAAGGCACGTAGCTGTCCACGCCTTCCTCGAAGGTGAGCTTCGCCTTGCCGCCGAGGTCGTAGCGTTGCCAGTTGCGGGCGCGGGCGCTGCCTTCGCCCCAGTATTCCTTCATAAAGGTGCCGTTGATCTTCACCTTCGCGGTCGGGCTCTCGTCGAAGCGGGAGAAGTATCTGCCGAGCATCACGAAGTCCGCGCCCATCGCGAGGGCGAGGGTCAGGTGATAGTCGTGCACGATGCCTCCGTCAGAGCAGATCGGCACGTAGATGCCCGTCTCCTTGTAGTACTCATCACGCGCCTTGGCGACCTCGATGACGGCAGTGGCTTGTCCCCTACCGATCCCCTTGGTCTCACGGGTGATGCAGATGGATCCGCCGCCGATACCGACCTTCACGAAATCCGCTCCGCATTCGGCGAGGAAACGGAACCCTTCGGCGCTGACCACGTTGCCCGCACCGACCTTAACGGTGTCGCCGTACTTCTCGCGAATAAAGTCGATCGTGCGCTTTTGCCACTCGCTGTAGCCTTCCGAGGAGTCGATGCACAGGCAGTCCACGCCCGCCGCCACGAGGGCGGGAACGCGCTCGGCGTAGTCGCGGGTGTTGATGCCCGCGCCGACCATATAGCTCTTGTGATCGTCCAGAAGTTCGTTCTCGTTCTCCTTATGAGAGTCGTAGTCCTTGCGGAAGACGAGGAACTTCAAATTGCCCTTCTTGTCCACGAGGGGGAGGGTGTTGATCTTGTTGTCCCAAATGATGTCGTTCGCTTGGCTGAGGTTCGTGTCCTCGCTCGCGGTCACGAGCTTTTCGAGCGGCGTCATAAAGGAGGAAACCGGGGCGCCCGGCGCGGTGTGACCGATGCGATAGTCACGGCTCGCCACAATGCCGACGAGCTTGCCGAACGCGGTGCCGTCCTCGGTGACCGCCATCGTGCTGTGTCCCGTTCTCTCCTTGATCTCGAGAACGTCGGAGAGGGTCGAAGTCGGCTTTAGGTTGGAATCGCTGACGATAAAGCCCTTCTTGTAGGACTTCACGCGGGCAACCATCGCCGCCTGACTCTCCACGCTTTGCGATCCGTAGATAAAGCTGATGCCGCCTTCCTTCGCGAGGGCGATCGCCATATTGTCGTCCGAGACCGCCTGCATCACGGCGGAGACCATCGGGATGTTGAGGGTCAACGGGCATTCCTCGCGTCCTTTGCGATATTTCACGAGGGGGGTCTGCAAGCTGACTTTATCGGGGGTGCATTCTGCGGAGGAATAGCCGGGGATCAAGAGGTATTCCCCGAACGTGCGAGACGGTTCGTCGTAAATGCGTGACATGGTTGGATCTCCTTTATAAGTATTTCTATTGATAATAATGAAAAATGAAGGATAAATCAAGCGTTTTCCCTCATTTTTCTTTTTCAAAGTCGCTTTACGACGCCCTCCACGAGACGCAGGAATCTGTCGCTCGCGATACCGGCGGCTTCCTTGACCTGCTCGTGGGAGAGACGTTCCGCACTCACACCCGCCGCAGGGTTGGTGATGAGGCTGATGCCGAGGATCTCCGCCCCCATGTGTTTCGCCGCGATCGCCTCCATCCCGGTGCTCATTCCCACCGCGTCGGCGCCGAGAATGCGGAAGGCGCGGATCTCTTCGGGCGTCTCGTAGTTGGGACCGCTCGCCTGCAGATAGACTCCTTCGCGAAGGGTAGCGCCCGCCTCCGCCGCCGATTCCCGCGCAAGGGCGATCAGGCGCGGCGAATAGATCTCACTCATATCGGGAAAGCGCGTGCCGTACCGCTCGTCGTTCGGTCCCCGCAAAGGAGAGGGAACGAACTGCGCGATCTGTCCTCGGATCGCCATAAAGTCGCCCGAACGGTAGGTTTCGTTCACGCCGCCCGCCGCGTTGGTGAGGATCAAGGTCTTCGCACCGAGCGCGCACATCATCCGCACGGGCAGCACCACCCGTTCCGGCTCGTAGCCCTCGTAGTAATGGATCCTGCCCTGTTGTACGACCGCCTTTTTCCCCGCGAACGTGCCGAACAGGAGTCTGCCCTTGTGTCCGCTGACCGTGCTCTTCGCATATCCCTCGATGTCGTCCGCCGTCAGTGCGACCTCCACCTCCATCGCATCCGCCAGTCCGCCGAGCCCGCTGCCGAGCACGATCGCGATCTCGGGTACGAAGGAGGTCACTTTTCTGACGCATTCCACCGCTCTGTCCGTCATCTCGAATCCGTTCATATCTTCCTGCTCTCCTTTCTCCTGCGCAAAAGCAGCCTTGCCGCCGCCCTCGCCTTCGCCTTCCAGCCTTTCACGCTGCGCCACTCCCTACAGAGTCCCTTGACTCGCTCGTAAAACGTCCCTACGCGGACGAGGACGGGCAGCTGTGCGGGACGCAGTCCTTCTACCTGCAATTTATGCAGGAAGATGCCCGTCAACCTCTCCGAGACGAAGAGGCGCGCGCCCTCCCCGGTTTCCGCGAGATAGGCCTCGAGGATCGGAAAGATGAACTCGGCATATCGGAAAAAGATCTCCCGCGGAAAGACGAACATATTGAAGAAATAGTTGTCACTCCCCTCGAGGTATTCGTCCGCCGCCTCGGCGTAATCGGGGTGCAGCCGCTTCAAGACGGCGACGGCACGATCAAGATCCGCCACGTCGTGCGTCATCGCGTAATGAAGCCTGACCGACGTGCGGCGCGAGGGGCGAGGACAAATGAAGTCGCTCTCCTCGAGGTAACACTCCAGCCACTCTGTGCTCAACCGTGATTTTTCGTAAAAGCGTTCCTGCGGCGCATCGGTCAAGAGGCGCACGTCGGGGCGCGAGGTGTTAAAATAGAAATAGCGGCGATAGTGCATCAACCCGAGATAGTCGGGATCGCCGAGTTTGTCGTAATTTTTCCATGCCCAATAGAGGACGGTGAGCTCGTTGTAGACGGGGTTCAGCGCGGAGATGTTCTCCCCGTCGTCGTCGCGGTAGTCGCAGACGATGCCCTTCTCGTCCAAAGCCGCACCCGCAAGCACGGTTGGCGCGAGGTCCGTCCCCGCGGCGCTCTCATTGTGACAGCATACGAGGAGCTTCGCGTTCATCGTTTCGCCCCCTTGATCAGCGAGCGATAGAATTCACCCGACTCGATGGCTTCGGACGTGCGGTCCGTCGGGACCTGCACGACAGTCGCCTCTCGGAGCAGCCCCCGATTGCGCTCGAGCGCCTTTCCCTCACTCCCCCCTTCGAGGACGGCGGGGGCGATGCGCACCTCGACCCCTTCCCTCCGTGCCGCCTTCAAAAAGTACTGCGCCGACTTCGGCTCACGGCAACGGATCACGTCGATCTTTACGGAGCGCAGCACTTTGCGAAACGCGCGGATCGCGGCGTGTCTGTGCGGCGGCTCGGGCAGGACGTGCACCTTCCACCCCGACAGCTCCGCGGCAGAGACCACGGGGATCGAATCGGTCGTAAACACGTGCAATTCGACGTGCGAAAGATCCATCGTCGCGAGGGTGTCCGGCAGGCGCACGACGTCCTTCTTTTCCCAAAGCACCTCGCCGACCGTCACCGTGCCGTCCGGAGACTGATAACGGCGCTTTAGAGCGTCGATCTCCTCCTCCGTCGCCTCCTTTTTGAACGCTTCTTCTCCGCGCAGGATCACCCCGACGGTGAGCAGCAGGATCTTGAAGTCGGTCCACAGGGAGATCTTCTCGGTGTAGAGTGCGTCGTAATAGCTGCGGCTCTTGACCGACAAATACCCGTTGCCTTTGACCTGAGGAAGCCCCGTCATCCCGGGGTACACCGCAAACTTTTGGAACTCCCAACGCTCGTATCGCGGCGTATAGACCGGAAGGAGCGGACGGGGTCCGACGAAACTCATGTCTCCGATCAGCACGTTGAAGAGCTGAGGCAATTCGTCGAGCTTGGTACGGCGCAAAAAGCCGCCGATCCTCGTAACGCGGCTGTCCCCCGCCTCCACGACGGGATGCTCGATGTCAAAATCGAAATTCGCGCTGAACATCGTGCGAAATTTCACGACCTTGATGGTCTTTTTCTTGTATCCGTCTCGTTTCTGTACGATGAAAGGAGCGCCCTTGCTGTCGATCACGACCGCCAGCATAAGCGCGAGCAAAAGAGGCGAAATCACCGCGATCGCGATCAAAGCGAGCACTCTATCCGCTACCCATTTGAAGCACTTGTACATAACCCCTCACAGACAGTATGCGCAATCCTCGTTTGCCGCTTGCATAGGATAGTCGCATCGTGTATAATAATATATTATAAAACGTTTTTTTGTCGAGGTCAAATGAACTGTCTGCTTGTGATCAACACATTGAGCGGTAACTCGTCCAAGGTACGCCCCGAAGAGCTGATCCGCAAATACGCCGCGGAGGACGACGTCACGATCAAATACATCCGCACCGTCGAGGACGACTACACGGTGGACGGCGTGGACAAACTGATCGTATGCGGCGGCGACGGCACGCTGAACAACGCGTTGAACCTCTGCCATGACAAACAGATCGACGTCTATTATATGCCCGTCGGCACCTTCAACGAGACGGCAAAAGGCGTGAAAGGCAGCGGGATCTGCTCCCTCGCGAAACTCGGCAGGTTTGCCGACCGTGACTTTTCCTACGTGGCGGCGGCAGGTTCCTTCACGGACATCGGGCAATCCCCGAGCGCGCGCTCCAAACGTCGATTCAAGATCTTCGCCTACTTTTCCAAAGTCCTCGCCGCCTACAAAGTGCATCGCATCGAGGCGAAGGTCGAATGCCCCCGCTTCACGGCGGAAGGCACCTACACCCTCGTGATGTTCTCCAATGCGGTCCGTTGCTTCGGCTTCCGCTTCAACAGGCTCCATCGAGACAATTCGGACGATCTGCAAGTATTGCTGATCCGCGCCCCGAAAAAGGATAATCTGTGGGGACGGATCAAGATGTTCTTCCCTTTCTTCCGCGCCTTCTTCATCGGGTTCAATCGCGAGCATTTCGGCAAGAATCTCCTCTTCGCTTCGATCCCCTCCGCCGAGGTGACCATCGCCGAGACGACCCCCTTCTGCGTGGACGGCGAAAGGCGGGAGTGCGTCGGGACGCTATCTCTGTCTAAAGAGGCGCATAAGGCGAGAGTCTTCCTTATTAAAGAGTAAAGAGGGGGGATGACGGCGGCGCATAAGGGCGCATCTGCTTTGTTACTGCCTTCGCGTTAGCGAAATCACGTACAAGGAGTACGCTCCCTGCGCGGCATTGTCCCTCGCTGTTGCCGCGACTCCGTCGAGTCGCTAACGCAACGTTTCTCGGGACTGCCTTGCCTCGCTCTGAAACTATCGTTTCATTCGCGTTTGATCGTAGCGTTCATAGGCTCGTTCGCGTTGTACTTGCGCGCTACGCTTGCAAGTCCTATTCGCTCCGCAGCCCAT
>JAFSZO010000055.1 GCA_017455605.1 Clostridia bacterium | reverse complement strand
TTCATCGGCGCGTTCAGGTAGTCCGCGTCGCCCGTGCCGTAGCGCGAGGCGAAGAAGGAATGCTCCGGATCGACGCTGTCCGCCGTCACGATGGGCGCCGCCGCGTCGAAGAAATTGAGATAAGTCTCCCCCGTCATCTCGGCGATCGCCGCCGCCATCGAGGGAGCGGTCAAGGGACCCGTCGCGAGGATCGTGACCCCGTCCGTAGGGATCGCGGTGACCTCCTCTCGGACGAGGGTGAAGCCCTCGAATGACGTCAGGATCCGCTCGACCTCGCGGGAGAAGACCTCCCGTTCCACGCCGAGGGCGACGCCGCAAGGCACGCGCGCCGCTTCCGCCGCGCGAAGCACGACGCTGCCGAAGAGCTTCATCTCCTCCTTGAGAGTGCCGCTCGCCGTCGAGAGCAACTCGCTCTTCAGACTATTGGAGCAGACCAGCTCCGCGAGCGCTCCCGTCTTGTGCGCCGGCGTATTCTTTACGGGGCGCATCTCATACATCTCGACCTCGTGACCGCGCGTCAGGAGGGCGTATGCCGCCTCCGCGCCCGCGAGTCCGCCGCCGACGACTCTGACCTTCATTGTTCCTCTTCGTACTTACACGAAGTGCAGACGTATCGGGTCTTACCCTTGCCTTTCTTCACGATCATCGTGCCCTTGCACTTCGGGCAGAGATGGGGGGCGGGGATGTCCCAACTCGCGAATTTGCAGGAAGGATATCCGGTGCAACCGTAGAAGACCTTGCCCGCCTTGCTGTGCTTTTCGGTCACGTCCTTACCGCAGATCGGGCAGGTGCCGACCACCTTGTTGTCCGCCGAAAGGATATTCTTGCAAGAGGGGTAATTCGGACAGGCGAGGAACTTGCCGTAGCGCCCCTCTTTGACCACCATCATCGCGCCGCATTTGCTGCACTTGACGTCCGAGACCACCTCTTCGCGCTTAACGGCGGAACTGTCGTAAAACGCCTTTTTCACCTCGGAAATAAAGCCGGGATAGAAGGCGCCGATCAGATCCTGCCATTTGCGCCCTTCCTCGATCTCGTCGAGCTCCTTCTCCATCTTCGCGGTGAATTTGAGGTCCATGATGTCGGGGAAGTACTTCACGATCGCGTCGCAGACGGTCTCGCCGAGCTCGGTCGCTTTGAGGCTCTTGCCCTCCTTCTCCGTGTAGGCGCGCTTGGCGATCACGGACAAGATCGAGGCGTAGGTGCTCGGACGACCGATGCCGTTCTCCTCCATCGCCTTGATGAGGGTGGACTCGGTGTAGCGCTGAGGCGGCTTGGTGAACTTCTGCTCGTATTTCAGCTCCTTGAAGTCGAGTTTATCCCCTTCGTTCAGATCGGGGAGCAAGCTCGCTTCTTCGCCCTCGTCCTCATTCGAGTGGTTGCGGAAGTCGGCGTATGCGGCGGTAAAGCCGGGGAACTTCATCGTCCTGCCCTGCACCTTGAAACCGAACTTGTGGCTGTCGCCCAAGGCGTTCAGATGCACCTTAAGCGTGTCGTACCGGGCGGGCGCCATTTGGCTGGCGACGAACCTGTCGTAGATCAGCTTGTAGACCAAGTACATATTACGTTGCAACTTGTTCTTCAGCGACTCGGGATCGCGATCGAGGGAGATCGGTCGGATCGCTTCGTGGGCGTCCTGCGCCTGCTCCTTGACCGCGAACTTGTTCGGATATTTCGGATAATACTCCGCGCCGTACTTCTCGGTGATATGCCTCTTTGCCGCCCAAACCGCGTCGTCCGCGACGCGCACCGAGTCGGTACGGATGTAGGTGACCAACGCGACGTGCCCCTCCCCTTCGAGCTCGATGCCTTCGTAGAGTTGTTGCGCGATCTGCATGACCTGCGGCGCGCTCATCGAGAACTTCGTGGTCGCATCCTGCTGGAGGGTGCTGGTTGTGAAAGGCGGCATCGGCATGACCTTTTGCACGCTGCGCTTCACTTCGTCGACGACGTAATCCTTGCCGTCGATCTGCGCGAGCAGCTTGTCGAGGGCGGCTTTGTTCGGGATCTTAAACTTCTTGCCGTCCACGTCGTAGAAGATCGCCTTGAAAGGTTTCTTCCCATCGAAGAAGGCGTGGAGGGTCCAGTATTCTTCGGGCTTGAAATCGCGGATCTCGCGCTCGCGGTCCACGACCATACGGAGCGCGGCGGACTGCACGCGCCCGGCGGACAGTCCTTTCTTGATCTTTTTGGAGATCACGGGCGAGATCTTGTAGCCCACGATCCTGTCGAGGACGCGGCGTGCCTGTTGGGCGTCGACGAGGTTTTTATTGATGCGACGCGGCTTGGTGAGTGCGTTCTGCACCGCCTTCTTGGAGATCTCGTTGAACTCGATGCGGATCTCGTCGTCGGGAAGAGACAGCTCATTGGCGAGGTGCCAGCTGATCGCCTCGCCTTCCCGGTCCGGGTCGGTCGCGAGATAGACGGCGTCACAGTTCTTGATCGTGGACTTCATGTTCGAAAGGACGCGCTTCTTGTCCTCCGAAACGACGTACTCCGGCTCAAAGCTGTTCTCGACGTCGACGCCGAGACGCTTCTCGGGAAGATCGCAGATGTGTCCGCCGGAAGCGAGGACTCGATAGCCCTGTCCGAGATATTTGCCGATGGTCTTTGCCTTAGATGGTGATTCTACGATAACTAATTTCATTGTCACTCCGTTTTATGCGCCTCAACGCATTAGATTCCGTAATAGTTGCCGGGAAGTTTCTTGATCACTCCGAGAACTTCCAGTTTGGTCAGGGTCGCCATCAAGGCGCCCATCGTGAGCCCCGTCAGGTCGAGTAGCTCCTCGAAATGGCGGTCGTCGTCCGACAAGGCGGCGTACACCAGCACTTCGTCGGCGGACAGTTGGCGCACTGCCTCCTCCTCGCGGCGCTTGGTCTCCTTCTTGTAGTAGCCGAGCACGTCCTCGGCGGAGGTCGCGATCAGGCATTGGGGATTGTGGAGCATCTCGTTCGCGCCCTTGCTCTGCGCGCTGAAGATGTTGCCGGGCACGAGGAAGACGTCGCGTCCCTGATCCAGAGCGCAGTCGACGGTGATCATCGTCCCGCTCTTGATGCCCGCCTCAGTCACGAGCACGCCCTCGGAGAGCGCGCTGATGAGCCGATTCCGCTCGGGAAAACGGAACGGCAGCGGCTCCGCACCGAGGAAATATTCAGACAGAATGAGCCCTTTTTCGGCGATCCTGTCGTAGAGCTCTTTATTCTCGGCGGGATAGACCTTATCCACGCCGCAACCGATCACGGCGATCGTGCGTCTGCCGCGGTCGAGGGTGACTCGGTGCGCGATGGCGTCCACCCCGCGAGCGAGCCCGCTGACGAGTGTAAACCCCGCCTCCGAGAGTTCGTCCGCGAAATACTCCGTGACGTCCCTGCCGTAGCGCGTCGGAGCGCGCGTCCCCACGATGGCGAAACACTCGTCCCCAAGGAGGGAGAGGTCGCCCCGATAAAAGAGCAGCAAGGGATGATCGTCCAAGACCTTGAGCCGCTCGGGGTATTCGGGATCCTCGGGGAAGAGGACGGAAGCGCCGACCTTCTCGAGATAGCGCAGGAAGCGCTCTTCGTCAAAGCTCTCGGCGACGTCCGCGATCTTGCCGTACAGAGAGGTGTGGATCGCATCGAGCCGATCCGCAAACGCCGCGGTGCGGTCGAACACCTCCGCGAGGTGCGGGGTCAAGGCGAGGACCTCCCTTCTCTGGCGATAGGTCGCGTCTTCGATGGAGGCGAGCTTGATCGCCGCCAGTTGATCCCTCGTAAACGACCTCATCAGTTGAAGTACTTCCTATCCAAGGAGCGATACTGGATCGCCTCGGCGACGTGCTGCGTCTCGATTTTTTCCTTCCCTTCGAGGTCGGCGATGGTGCGGGCGACCTTCAGGATGCGGAAACTCGCCCTCGCGGAGAGCGCGAGCTTGCGG
>JAFSZO010000054.1 GCA_017455605.1 Clostridia bacterium | reverse complement strand
TAGGAGGGGGCTGTTATATCCATTTAACTACGGAAGCGGATATTCTGTTTGGCGGCACGGATTCGCCGCGCCTCGATGTGGCGGAGAGGGGCGTTGTTTAAGGAGTAGGAAAGATCGTCCGCTCTTCGTCTCACGATGGATATCATAGCATATCCCGAAAAAAATAGCAATGATTCGATGCAAAAAATTGTACTTTCCTCGCCGCTTCTGTATAATGAAGCTATGAACAAGGGTTTTACGCGCGCATTTCCGATCCTCTCCATCCTGCTCTCCGGCATCCTGTGGGGGATCATCAGCCTCTTTATTCGTCCGCTGTCCGCGGCCGGGCTTTCGGCGATGCAGATCTGTTTCGTTCGGTTGCTCTTCGCCGCTCCGATCTTCACCGTCACGGCGCTCGTTTTCTCTCCCTTGCGGATGCGTATCCGTCTGCGGGATATATGGATCTTCATCGGGACGGGCGTGGTCAGCGTCGTGCTTTTCAATTATTTCTACTTCTACACGATCATCCACTCCGAGGCGTCCGTTGCGGTCGTCCTGCTCTACACTTCGCCGATCTTCGTGATGCTCCTGTCCGTCTTGCTCTTTAAGGAGCGGGTCTCTCCCGAGAAGATCATTGCCCTCGCGATGACCTTCATCGGTTGCCTGCTCGTTTCGGGCGTGACGTCGGGCGGGGCGACGCTCACCCCCTTGGTCGGTCTCATCGGCGTGATGTCGGGGCTGTTTTATGCGCTGTATACGATCTTCGGCGTTTTCGGACTGCGCCGTTACGATCCCTTGACCGTCACCGCCTACACATTTCTCTTTGCGTTCATCGCGTCGCTCCCCGTCAGCGACCTCCCGACCGCATTCTCGATCCTTTCCGCCACGCCCTCCCTTTGGTGGTGGTGCGCGGGTATCGCGATCGTCTCCACGGTGCTACCGTACTTCTTCTACACTTGGGGGCTGAAGCGGGTGGAGCCGTCTCGCGCGGCGATCCTCGTTGCGGTCGAGCCCCTCGTGGCGTCCTTGCTCGGCATCTTTGCCTACGGGGAAGGGCACGATTTCCCCAAGGTCCTCGGCATCGTGTTCGTTCTCGGCGCCATTCTCCTGCTCAACGCGCCCAAAAAGAAAATCTCGCTTTGATCGGCTGATAAAAAAGGAGCGGTCTCGTGATGAGAGCGCTCCTTTTCGTTATAGAGCGTAGCTCAGCTTTCCCGTTTTCTGTTCAGGAAGAATCCCGCCGTGCCGAACGCTACGATGGTGATGATCGCGATCGCGAAACCGATGCCGACCTCCTTGGAGGCGACGTTCGCCGCGCTGAGAATGCTCAGTCTGCCGGGAAGCCAGTATTCCGCGAGGTCGAGCGTGTCGGATTTGATCAGGGTATTCGCGAGGCTGAGTAGCAAACCGACGAGGATGGGCCCGAGGATGCACAGGGCGATCGAGCTTCCCGTCTTGCGGAGGGAGATCGCTATGGTGAAGTAGACCGTATGATAGGCGATGAGGACGAAGATGCACGCGAGGAAGGATGTCGCGTAGTTTTCGCCCGCCGTGCCGAATTCGCCGAAGAGGAGTTTGCCGACGACGATGGCGAAGATCGCGTCCGCGAGGAGGAAGAGCAAGGTGCCCGTTAGGGAGGACAGATACTTGGCGAAGTAGACCGTGTCACGGGAATAGCCCTTCGCATACACGTTCTTGATCGTGTCGCTCGTGTAGTCTTCCGTCACGAAGATCGTGACGAAGATCGCGAGGATCAGGGTCAGCGAAGAGGAACCGATCTCCTTCAGCAAGGAGAGGGAAGAGGGCATTTGCAGCGCCGCGGTGCCGATCATTTCCGCGTCTTCGGGATCGAGGGAACTCAGCGCGTTCAGCAGGAATTTGGTGGTCAGCGAGGAGATCAGGATCAGCACGAGCGAGATCGCCAGACAGATCAGGAAGGATTTCGCCGTGAAAAGGCGACGGAATTCAAGCTTTTCGAGTTTCAACATATCATTTGCCCAACCTTTGAATGAAGTAGTCTTCGAAGCCTCCGCCGAAGTTGGTCAGCTCCGAGACGTCGATGCCCGCCTTTACGAGCAGGGCGTTGATCTCGGCGGCGCGCTCCGCCCCCACGTGGGTGACGATGGCGTCCTCTTTGACGGTGATCTCCGCGACGCCGTTTTCGCGGAGCAGGGCAACTGCGCGTTTGGGATCGCTCGTGCGGATGCGTAGTCCTTCGCGGGAGCGTTCCGCGAGCTCTGCCGCAGAGACCTCCTCCACCAGTTCGCCGCCGTTGATGATGCCATACACCGTCGCCACCTTGCCGAGCTCGTCCAATAGGTGGCTGGAGATCATCATCGTGACCCCCTTTTCTCGGTTCAGCTTGAGGATCAGCTCGCGGATCTCCTTGATGCCGGCGGGGTCGAGTCCGTTGATGGGCTCGTCGAGGATCAGCAATTCCGGGTCGCCGATCAGCGCGATCGCGATACCGAGGCGTTGCTTCATCCCGAGGGAGAATGCGCCTGCCCTGCGGTTGGCGGCGGTGCCCAGACCGACGAACTGCAGCAATCCGACGAGGTCGGTCGTCTTGTCGCCCGAGAGCAGGGCGAAACGCTTCAGGTTCTCGAGGGCGGTGCAGTTTTTGTAGATCCCCGGCGCTTCGATCAGCGATCCGATCCTTTTCCGTCCCGCGGCGAGCGCGTCGGAGCCGAAGAGGGAGATCGAGCCGGCGGTCGGCGTCAGGATCCCGAGGATCATCTTCATCACGGTGGTCTTCCCCGCGCCGTTCTTGCCGATCAGTCCGTAGATGTCGCCTCTCCTTACGTGCAGATCGACGCGGTCTGCGGCGAGGGTCTTGGGAAATCTCTTGGTGAGGGCGTTCGTCTCGATCACGTATTCCGATCGGTCCCACGGGGTGAGAGCGGGTCCCATTGTTTTTATCGTTTCCATCGGTTACCTCTTTTACGGGTCGTTGCCCGTCGTTATCTTAATGATACACAGGTGCGCGCGCCTTTGTCAATCCATTCGTGAGCCCAGTCACCGAAAGAAATTTACTGATTTTTCACTTTAATGCGCTAAATCGCTTTACAGGTGCTCTTCGGCGTGTTATAATGACCTCACGCTCAAACGGGCGTGACTGAAATCAAAAGGAGAATGAAAAATGAAAAGGATTATTGTTGCGTTATTGGCTGTCGCGCTCGTGATTTCCTGCGTGGTCGGTATTGCCGCTTGCTCAAAGAAGGGTACCTACACTCCGCTCGAAGCACAAGCCAACATTTTCACCGAGCTGAATGCCAAGACGGCAGACGTTGGCATCATGGACTTCACGATGGCGAATTACCTCTTGAAGACGGAAAGCTCGCTTGCCGGCAACTTGATGCTTGTGGATGGTATTGAGTTCGAAAAAGAGTACTATGGCATTGCCTTCAGAAAGGCTGCTACCGGCAAGGATTACAACAAGTTGACCGACCTCGTGAACGAGGCGCTCATTGCGCTGAAGGACACGTCCTACTCCACGATCGCTACGAAGTACAATGCCGCCGCGAACAAGGTGGATCTCGCTTACACCGCATCCTATGCGAAGAAGACCGGCGCCGCCGACGAGACCGATTTCAATAAGGTCGGCACCGCGGGCAAGATCGTGATCGGCTACACGCTGAACGCCCCGATGGCGATCGGTACTGCCAGCTCCCTGACGGGCGGCATCGACACCGAACTCGCCGAAGCGGTCGTCGCTTACATCAACGAGCAGTTGGGCACCAACATCGCGATCGAATGGAAGCTGATCTCTTGGGGCAATAAAGAAGCCGAGATGGAGGCGGGCACCATTGATTGCATTTGGAACGGATTGACCATCACGGACGCTCGTTCCGCAATGTGGGATATCACCATTCCGTATCTCGAGAACAAGCAGTGTGTCGTTATCAGAAAGGACGATAAGGATAAGTACACGACCGCCGACAGCCTCAAGAGCGCTATGCTCGTGGCGGAAGACGGTTCCGCCGGCGAGGACGTGATCAAAGAATTGCTCGGCCTCGAATAATCAATCGACCTTCAGACGGCTCCGCCTAAGCGTGGGCGGAGCCGTCTCTTATGAATATGATTTGCGCGATAAACATTTCTTTTGCGGAAGTAACCAAGATCTTGCTGACCGGGTTCGGCGAGACTTGTCTTTTGTTTATACTGACACTCGTTTGTGCGCTTCCGCTCGGATTGCTCGTCTGTTTCGGGTCAATGTCGAAGTTCAAGCCGATCAGTTGGTTGATGAAGACTATCGTTTGGATCATTCGCGGCACACCGTTGCTTTTGCAGATTATCGTGGTCTTCTACGGTCCGGGGCTTTTGTTCGATTATCCGATGCGCTCGCGCTTCATCGCCGTGCTGATCGCTTTCGTCATCAACTACGCCTGTTATTTTTCCGAGATTTACAGAGGCGGCATTCTGTCCGTCTCCAAAGGACAAAACGAGGCGGCGCAAGTGCTCGGCTTGACCAAATCGCAGACTTTCTTTCACGTCATTCTGCCGCAGGTCGTCAAGCGCATCGTGCCACCGATGAGCAACGAGATCATCACTTTGGTGAAAGACACGTCGCTGGCAAGGATCATCGGCGTGATCGAGCTGATCACCGTTGCACAACAGATCGTGAATAACTATGTTATCTTGTGGCCGCTCTTCTATGCCGGTGCGTTCTATTTGATCTTTAACGGCATTCTGACCTTGCTTTTCGGCTTTATCGAGAAGAAGATGAACTACTACAAGATATAGGAGGGGACTATGGCGATACTCGAAGTAAAAGGAATCAAAAAGAGTTTCGATTCGACCGAGGTCCTCAAAGGCATCGACTTTTCGGTGGAGAAGGGGGAGGTCGTGGCGATCATCGGCTCCTCCGGCAGCGGCAAGACCACCCTCTTGCGCTGTTTGAATTTCCTCGAATTTGCGGACGAGGGCACGATCACGGTGAACGGAGACGTCCTCTACGACGGGGCGGCGGAAACGTTGGCAAAGAAAAAGCTACGCAACAATGAGAAGCTCCTGCGTAAGAGGAGATTGCATTTCGGCTTGGTTTTCCAGAACTTCAATCTTTTTCCGCACAAGTCCGTGATCGCGAATTTGACCCTTGCGCCGATCTTGCAATTCAAGAGCGACGTCAAGGCGGCAAAAAAGGCGGAGGCGGAGGCAAAGCGCGCGTTGAAAAAGGCCACCGATCCCGAGGAGATCGCGCGGATCAAGGCGGAACTTGCCGCAAAGGCCGCGCACGAGTACTCCTCTGTCGAAGAGATCCGCGCCAAGGCGCTCGAGACTCTCGACCGCGTCGGTTTGCTTGAGAAGAAGGACAATTATCCTTGTGAATTGTCGGGCGGACAGCAACAGCGCGTCGCGATCGCACGCGCCCTCGTGATGAACCCCGACATCCTCTGTTTCGACGAGCCGACCAGCGCCCTCGATCCCGAGCTGACGGGCGAGGTACTGAAGGTCATTCGCGAGCTCAAGGACAGCGACACGACGATGATCGTCGTCACGCACGAGATGGAGTTTGCGCGCGACGTCGCGGACAAAGTCATCTATATGGCGAACGGCGTTATCGAGGAGGAGGGCACACCCGCCGAAGTCTTCGGCGCGCCCAAGAGCGAGAAGACCAAGGCGTTCCTTTCCTCTCGTCAAAACAACGGATGACCCCGCGCAGGCACCGATTTCGGCGTTCTGACGACATGCTCGATTCTTCAAAAGTGAGATGGTGATACACCGTCTCTCTTTTTGTTTCATTTCTTAAAAACAGGGTATTGACAAATATCGCCTACGGGGGTATAATTTTGATAGATGGGCTATCATTTTTGCGACCTGAAAGGAAATTACGACGCTTGCCGCGCCGAAAGGAGAAGTGGAATATGGGTATCAAAGACATCAGGCGAAATCACATTTTGGACAGGGCGATCAAGCTGTTCTGCACGCATTCCATTGCAGAAGTGAAGATCAGGGACGTCGCCGAGGAATGCAACATCGGAGAGGCGACCTTTTATCGCTACTTCTCCAAAC
This sequence comes from Clostridia bacterium, assembly GCA_017455605.1. Classification (GTDB taxonomy): domain Bacteria; phylum Bacillota; class Clostridia; order Christensenellales; family CAG-1252; genus CAG-1252. The sequence continues at coordinate 4,994 of JAFSZO010000054.1, read as the reverse complement.
GCAGCACCCTCGTGATCGCTTGCGCGCTGAAGCTCTCGGAGCGGATGTTCGAGCTGTTCGCGGACGAGGTCGGCGGCAGCGGATTCGACAGGCTCTCACGCTTCTATTATCGCTTTTACGAGGTCTTTTGCGACCACGCGGAGTATTATCGTTTCCTCAGCCAATTCGACGCCTATTGCATCGGCGAGGAGATCAAGGACCTCGACCAATACTCCGACAATTTGGACGTTTTCAAGGCGCGTTTCGTCGCCGCTTACAACGACGGTATCGTGGATGGCAGCGTAAAGGAAGTGTGGGATATGGATCTTTTCTATTATTCCACGACCCATGCGATGCTTTCGCTCTGTAAAAAGCTCGCCGCCGAGGGGCGCATCGTCAGGCAGGACGACTTGACCGACAAGAGGCAGGAAGTCAGGACGATCATCGAGATCATTCTGAATTCTCTCAAGAAGTAATTTGCCACCTTCCGCGCGGTCCGGGCGCGGAACCATAAACGAACAAGGAGGGGATCGTTATTCGGACGTAACGGTTCAAAGTCTATGAAAAGGTTGACCAAGAAGCAAATGATTATCTTTTCCGTAGGACAGCTCGGTTGGTCGATGCTCAGCGGCATCATCAACGCCTGGCTCGTGACCTTCTATCTGCCCACGCAGTCGGATATCGAGCTCGGCGCGACCCAGTACATCAAGCCGGGTCTCGTGATCCTCGGATTCCTGACCATCCTCGGGCTGATCACCGCGCTCAGCAGGATCTTTGACGCCGTCACCGATCCCCTGATCGCGAATCTCTCCGATCGCAGTCGCAACAAGAGGGGCAGACGTATCCCCTTTATGCAGCTCGCCGCGATCCCTCTTTCCGTCGTGACCGTCCTGCTGTTCTGCGCCCCCGTGAGCGCGATCAGCGGCATCAACGTCGCTTGGATCTCGATCTTCATCGTCCTCTTCTATCTGTTCATGACGATGTATTGCACTCCCTACAACGCCCTTATTTCGGAGTTCGGCAAGACGCAGGACGACAGAATGTTCATCTCCACCGCGATCTCGCTCACCTTCTTTGCGGGCACGCTCCTCGCATATACCCCCTTCGTCTTCGCGGGGGTACTGCGCGGCGCGGGACTTACCTTCGGATGGAGCTATCGCGCCTGTTTCATCGTGCTCGCGGTCATTGCCTGCGCGGCGATGTTGCTCCCGACCTTCCTACTGAAGGAGAAGGAATTCGTCGACACCGAGCCTTCCAATCAAAATATGTTCAAGTCGCTTGCTTCCACCTTTAAAAACAAGGATTTCCGCGTCTTCGTAGGCTCGGATATCATGTACTGGGTCGGCTTGACCCTTTTCCAGACGGGGCTTCCCTTCTTCGTCAAGGTCTCGATGGGTATCAGCGAGAGCTACACGATGATCTTTATGGGCGGCATGACCGTGCTGTCCGCGGTATTCTATCCTTTCGTGAACGCCTTCGTCAGGAAGTTCGGCAAGAAGAAGCTCGTGATCGCCGGGTTCCTCGGCCTCGCGCTCGCCTACGTCGTGACCGCGCTCATTAAGTTTATTCCCGCCATACCGGGCGTCGTGTTCGGCGTGCTGATCTGCGTGATCGCCGCCTTCCCGATGGCGCTCCTCGGCATCATTCCGCAGTCAATCGTCGCCGACGTGGCGGAAGCGGAAGGCAAGGTGACGGGGGAGAACCGTGAAGGGATGTTCTTTGCGGCGAGGACCTTCGCGATGAAGTGGGGACAGTCCCTCGCGATGCTGCTCTTCACCTCGCTCGCCATCATCGGCGTGGAGCAGGTCAAGGACAGCAACGACATCACCGCCTCTTCGACGGGACTCATGATCGTCGCCTTCGTTGCGATGGCATTCTGCGCGGTCGGTGCCGTGATCCTCGGCTTCTATAATGAAAAGAAGATCATGCAGATCATCGCCAAGCCCGAAGAGGGCGGCGCGGCGGACGCCCTCCCGACTGAGGGAGAGGGTCCTGTCGAAGCCTATGCCGATGCGATCTCCGAGGCGGAGGAAGCCGAGACCGAGAAGGCAGACGACGCGACCGACGGCGAGGACGCATAGTATGTTGATCCGTTACGCCTTAGCGGACGGCGAGGAGCGGAGCGCCCACGGCGGATGCGCCGACTTCTCTCTCGAGATGAGGGAGGACTCGGGCAGGCGCACCGTTCTGTTGACCGCCAAGCGCGATCTGACTTTGCTGTCGCACGAGGAGGATGCGCCGCCGCACTTTTCCGGTAGCCGCGTTGCGAGATACAACCTGATCTACCTGAACGGCTATCAGTCTTGGACGGATACCCGCGAGCGGTATTTCCTGCGCTTCGAGAAGAATCTTCTGCACCTCCCGCGTGGGATCCTCGACACCTATTCCTTCGACCGATACGGCGACTACCACTTTTATCCCTACGACGTGAGGCGCGTGCACGGATACGACGTCTTCTACCGCAAGGGGATACGCAACGGCTTTTTGCTCAATCTCAACTACAAACGCGCCTATCTGATCGTCGAGGTGGACCGCAGGACGGGCAGGGTGCTTTTGAAGAGCGACGTTGCGGGCGCTGCGGTGCGCGCGGGCGAGAGCTTTCCGTTGGTCGACTTCATCGCGCACAACTCCTACGAGGAGGGGCTCGCGGACTTCAAACGCCGTTTCCCCGAGAGACCGATCGAAAAGATATTCGGCTACACCTCGTGGTACAACTACTATCAGGACATTAGGGAGGACATTCTCCTGCGCGACCTCGAGGCGCTGGACGAGCGTTTCAACCTCTTCCAGATCGACGACGGTTACGAGACCTTCGTCGGGGATTGGTTGGACGTCGACGCGGAGAAGTTTCCGCACGGGCTCTCCTTCCTCCCCGAGAAGGCGCACGCCCGCGGCTTCAAAGCGGGAATATGGCTCGCTCCCTTCGTCGCTGAGGAGAAGAGTCGCCTCTTTCGGGAGCATCCCGAGTACTTCAGGCGGGACGCGAAGGGCAATTTTGTGAAATGCGGCTCGAACTGGAGCGGCTTTTACGCCCTCGATCTCGAGAACGAGGAGGTCCTCGCCTATATCAAGAAGTGCCTCAGGCATTACGCGGATATGGGCTTCGACCTTTTTAAGCTCGACTTCCTGTACGCAGCCAATCTGCCGACCTACGAGGGCATGACTCGCAGCGAGGCGGCGGAACGGGCGTACGATTTCCTCAGGGAGGTCCTGCCCGATCGCTTGATCCTCGGTTGCGGCGCCACCCTCTTTAACGCGATAGGGAAGTTCGACTATATGCGCATCGGACCGGACGTGTCTCTGTCCTTCGACGATGCGTTCTATATGAAGTTTTTCCACCGCGAGCGTCCGTCCACCAAGATCACGATCCAGAATACCATCTATCGTCATCTGATGAACGGCAGTTTCTTCGGCAACGATCCCGACGTCTTTCTCCTTCGCGAAGATAACCTCTCTTTGTCGAAGGGTACGAGGAAGGCGCTGCTCACGATCAACGCGCTGTTCGGCAGCGTGCTGATGACATCGGACAACATCGGCGCATACGGCGAGGAGCAAAAGGCGATGCTGGACGAAGCGTTCGCGCTTTTCAGGGAGGGCAAGGTGCTTTCCTTTACCAAGAGAAGGCGACTCATCAGAGTCGAATACGAGCTGCGAGGGGAGAGGTATTCCCTTGATTACGACACGGCAAGAGGAGTGATATTATGATCGACAGGACCGCAACTATCTTTGGCAACCCCATCGACGACAAGACCGTCCGCGCCGCGGAAAAGAGCAAGGCGAAGTTCCTCGCGAAGTACGGCGACGACCGTGACGCTCACTACAAGATCGCGTTTGAGCCGATCGGCGCCCTGGACTTCCTCGGAGCGCAAAACGTCGTATTCTCCGATGAGAACGGGACCTTCGACGACAAGGCGCTGATCGTCGGCAACATCCGTATGGGCTTCGGGCATTACCGCATCTCCATCGCGATGGCGTCCTGCGCCAAGGCGCTCGGCTACCACCCCTATTGGCTCGACCTCGCCTCCTTCGACGCGACGGGTTCCAAGATGATCCGCGAGCAGAACGACCTCTACTCCCTCGCGTCCCGCATCTCGCAGAAATCTCGCCTCTTCAACAAGCTCGTTTGGGAGCCGATGAACCGCGACGGATTCAAGAAGCTGACCTACAACGCCAAGGACCAAAAGAACAGCGAGCTCTTGGTCCCGATCTTTGAGAATATCCCCAAGGATATCCCCTACATCGCCACGCACGTTTGGCCCGCGCAGGGCGCCGTCCATGCGGGGATGACCCACGTCGTGAACGCGATCCCCGACAACTGGCCGATGGCGCTCCACCTCTCCGAGGGGGCGATCCACACCGTGCAGACGCCTTTTGCCTACCTCGGGTACAAGACGCTCGGCGGCTTCGCGAAGACCCCTCTCAAGAGAATGCCCGCCGACGCGCTCTACGAGGTCGGTTGCTTCATTGACCACGAGTTGCTCGTGAACCTCGAGGAGGACAACGCCCTCCGTCGTGAGCGCCTCGCGAGCGGCAAGCCGATCCGCATCCTGATGACGGTCGGCGGCGCGGGCGCGGGCTTTGACGACTTCGCCGCGATGGTCGCGCATCTGCTCCCCTACGTTAGGGAGAAGCAGGTCGCTTTGTTCATCAACTTCGGCGATCACAAGGGCGTCTACGAGAAATTGCTCGAGAGGATCCCCGACCTCGAAGTTCGGGAGTTTTTCAACCGCTACGACGACCTCCGCGCGCTCGTCCGCTCGATCCGTGAGGGGGACGCCGAGGGCGTCACGGCGATCTGTCACGACGACATCTTCCGCGCGGTCTATTCCACCAATCTCCTGATGCCCGTCACCGACCTCTTGGTGACCAAGCCGAGCGAGCTTGCCTATTATCCGATCCCCAAGGTCTTTATGAAGCACATCGGCGGACACGAAGTCTACGGCGCGATCCACGGCAGGGAATACGGCGATGCCACCGACGAATACCCCGACAAGCGCTCGATGGCGGAGGCGCTC
>JAFSZO010000053.1 GCA_017455605.1 Clostridia bacterium | reverse complement strand
TGGCGGCACCGCCACAATGGGAGGCAGAAAAACCGAAAAGAATGAGGGAAAATGCGGAATAAGAAAGAACGTCCACCTCACTTAGGAATTAGGAATTAGGAATTAGGCATGATGGGTCACACTGTTCCGAATCATCCGTGTTCCCTTGCTCGTTAGGGCATATCGAGCAAGCGTAGAGGACATATCGCATTGCCACAAGACAATAATTCACGCGAACGAAGTGAGCACGGCGGGCGTAGCCGCCAAGGAGAAAAGATATGAAAAGGAAAGATATCAAAAAGGTACTCATCATCGGGTCGGGACCGATCGTGATCGGGCAGGCGGCGGAGTTCGACTACGCGGGCACGCAGGCATGTCTCGCGCTCCGCGAGGAGGGTTACGAGGTCGTCCTCGTGAACTCCAACCCCGCGACCATCATGACCGATCCCGAGATCGCGGACGAGGTCTACATGGAGCCTCTGACCGTTCCCTACGTCGAGGAGGTCATCAGGAAGGAGCGCCCCGACGCCCTCGTCCCCGGCATCGGCGGACAGACGGGGCTGAACCTCGCGATCGAGCTGTCCGAGAAGGGCGTCCTCGAAAAGTACGGCGTCGAGCTCTTGGGCACCGACCTCAGGAGCATTCGTCTCGCGGAGGATCGCGAGCTGTTCAAGGAGATGTGCGAGCGGATCGGCGAACCCGTGATCCCCTCCGAGATCGCCTACACCGTCGAAGAGGCGAAGAAGGCGGCTGCCGACATCGGCTACCCCGTCGTGGTGCGTCCCGCCTTCACCCTCGGCGGCACGGGCGGCGGTTTCGCGGACGACGAAACGGAGCTGGTCGAGATCGCGACCAACGGACTCCGCCTCTCTCCCGTCTCGCAGGTGCTGGTGGAGAAGAGCGTCAAGGGTTACAAGGAGATCGAGTTCGAGGTCATGCGCGACGGCGAGGACAACACCATCACGATCTGCGGGATGGAGAACGTCGACCCCGTCGGCGTGCACACGGGCGATTCCATCGTGGTTGCACCCATCCTGACCCTCGCGCCCGACGAGCTGAAGATGCTGAACGACAGCGCGATCAAGATCATCAAGGAGCTCCGTATCGCGGGCGGTTGCAACGTGCAGTTCGCGCTCGCGCCCAAGGGCAAGGAGTATTTCCTGATCGAGGTCAATCCCCGCGTGTCTCGTTCCTCCGCTCTCGCTTCCAAGGCGAGCGGCTACCCCATCGCGCGGGTCACGGCGAAGGTGGCGGTGGGCATGACCCTCCCAGAGATCGAGGTCGCGGGCGGCAGGGCGATCACCGAGCCCTCTCTCGACTACGTCGTCGCGAAGTTCCCGCGTTTCCCCTTCGACAAATTCACGACGGCGGAGAACCTGCTCGGCACCCAGATGAAGGCGACGGGCGAGGTGATGGGCATCGGGTCCAATCTCGAGGAATGTATCTTGAAATCGGTACGCTCCCTCGAGGTGAAGGTCAACCACCTCTATCACCCCAAGTTTGACAATATGTCGGCGGAGGCGCTCTTTGATTACATCAAAGTCTTCCGTGCGGATAACTTCTTCGCGATCGCGGAGCTCTTGTCTCGCGGCGCCGACCCTGCCGAGATCGCGAAGGTCACGATGATCACCCCCTTCTTCATCGAGTCCGTCGCGAAGATCATTCGGGAAGAGGATGCGCTGAAAGCCGCGCCCTTCTCCGAATCGGAGCTCCTGACGGCAAAGAAGATGGGCTTCTCGGACGGCTACGTCGCCCGCCTGTGGCACGTGGCAGAGGCGGAGGTTACCGCCTTCCGCAAGGGCAAGGGCATTCGCCCCGTCTTCCGCATGGTGGACACCCTGCACACGGGCAAGTACATTTCCTACTTCTATTCCTCCTACACGGGTGCGAACGACTCCGTCCGCACGGACAAAAAGAAGATCGTCTGCCTCGGCGCGGGTCCCATCCGCATCGGGCAGGGCATCGAGTTCGACTACTCCACCGTCCACGCCGTCAAGACAATCAAGGCGTCGGGTTATGAGTCCATCATCATCAACAACAACCCCGAGACCGTCTCCACCGATTACACGACGGCGGACAAACTGTATTTCGATCCGTTGACCCCCGAAGACGTGATGAACGTCCTCGAGTTCGAGGGTGCGGAGGGGGTCGTGACCTCGCTCGGCGGGCAGACGGCGATCAACCTCGCCGCCCCTCTCGCGGCGCGCGGCGTGACGCTCATCGGCACGGGCAAGAACGAGATCGACAAGGCGGAGGACAGGGAGCTCTTCGACGAGCTGCTTGCCACCATCGGCGTGCCTCGTCCCCGCGGGGCGGCGGTCACGGATGTGGCGGCGGGTGTCAAAGCGGCGGCGGAGATCGGCTATCCGCTTTTGGTCCGTCCGAGCTTCGTCCTCGGAGGCAGGGCGATGCAGATCGTGTCCAAGGAGAGCGAGCTCGTGAAATACCTCGACGAGGCGTTCGCCGTCTCTTCGGCGCACCCCGTCCTCATCGACAAGTACATTCGCGGCAAAGAGGTCGAGGTGGACGCGATCGCGGACGGCGAATCGGTCTACGTCCCCGGCATCATGGAGCTCGTGGAGCGCACGGGCGTGCATTCGGGCGACAGCATCTCGGTCTATCCCTCCTTCTCGCTCGCTCCGTCGGTCAAACGCAAGATCTTGGACTACACCGAGAAGCTCGGTCTCGCCATCGGCATCAAAGGGCTCTTCAACGTGCAGTACATCGTGGACGGCGAAGAGGTCTACGTCATCGAGGTGAATCCGCGTTCCTCGCGTACCGTTCCCTTCCTCTCCAAGGCGACGGGGATCCCCGTTGCCGACGTCGCCACCAAGGTCATGCTCGGTGAGAGCCTGAAGGAGCAGGGCTACTTCGGCTACCTCGAGGCGGCGCGCGGCTACTTCGTCAAGGTCCCCGTCTTTTCCTTCCGCAAGCTCAAGGGGTTGGACGCCTACCTCTCTCCCGAGATGAAGTCCACGGGCGAGGCGATCGGATGCGGCTGCGCCCTCGGCGAAGCGTTCAAGAAGGCGTTCGTCGCCGCGGGGATGCAGGTCAAGCCGTCCGGCACCGTGCTCGTCACCCTCGCGGACGAGGACAAGGAGGAGGCGTTGCCGCTGATCCGTCGCTTCGCGGCGCTCGGCTTCTCCTTCGCTTCGACGGGTCTCAGCACGAAGTTCCTCGTCGAGAAGGGCTTCGCCACCCGCCACCTCGGCAAGGCGAGCGAGGGCAGCACCGAGGTCAGGGACTTCATCCGTTCGGGCGGCGCGACCTACGTCATCAACACCCGCGCCATCCTCTCCGGCGTGCATTATGTCGACGGGGCGGAGATCCGCCGCGCGGCGATCGAGAGCAATACGCAAATAATGACGTCATTGGATACTGTAAAAGCTCTCCTCTCCGTGTTAGAGAACGAGCGCGTATAGTGGCGCATATCCTTCGCTACCGCGTCGCTCGGAGGCAGTCACATACGAGTAGTATGCTCCTGCCACACTCGCTCGCGGAGCGCTTGCCTCTGCACCACTCTCCGCGCTCTTTGCGATAGCAAAATTCGAGCGAAAGCGAGTTATCATTCGACCGCAGGGAGTTATCATTTGAGCGAAGTGAATTATCATTCGCCCACGGGGCGACGCATGCCTCGCATCTGCAACCCTTCTATGCGATCTTGCGGGGTAAGAAAAAGGTCTGATCTAAGGAGAAAAAGTGTCCTTGCCCCTCTCACTCGGTGAGCGCTCGCCTTTACCCGGAGCGGCATTACCCCTTGCCTCAGCTCTGACGATCTGCTGAGGTAACGATCCTCGGGGGCTGTCTTGCTTCGATCCGAAACGATTGTTTTATTTTCGTTTGCGAGGGTGCAGAGTGGTGTAGAGCCGAGCGCTCAACGAAAGAGGGAGCAGGCGCGTACTGATCGTACGTAACTGCTCCCTCTTGATGTCGTAGCGAAGGATATGCGCCGCTATACACCCTCGCGTGATCGGCGCTATGCGGCGGTCGTTACGGTCGGCGCCGAGACGGTCGTGTAGGAGACGGTGATCTCCTTGTTGGTCTCCGCCGCGGTCAGGAATTCCTTGAGCTTATTCCGCTCGATCGCGAAGCCCATATTCTCGATATTGGTGCTGACGAACTTGCTGTTCACCACGCCGATCAAGCCGCCGTAGATGTTGATCGCGGGTCCGCCCGAGTTTCCGCCGTTGATCGCGGCGTCGGTCTGGATGAAGGTGAGTTTCGGGTAATCGGTGAAGGTCTTGCCCGTCGCGGAGACGAGACCCGAGGTCGCGGAGAGACCGAAACCCTGCGCATTGCCGAGGACGAGCAGCTCGTCGCCGCGCACCACGTCGCCGTCGTAGAAGGGGATCGACTTCCAAGAAGTGCCGACGGGGACCGCTTCCACGATCTTGCACAGCGCGAGGTCGTAGGCGGGATCGCGATAGACGAATTCAAGGGTAAAACCGTTGCCTTCGTTGTAGTATTGGCTCGTGGTGTCAAAGAAACCGGTGATGGAACTGTAGACGCCCGTGACCTTCTTGGTGCCATAGCTGTAGCCGAACACACCGCGGTGAATGTTCTCAGTGTCGTAGACGGTCTCCTCGTAGTAAATTACGTGGTTGTTGGTGATCACGTAGCCGTCCGCCGTGATGATGAAGCCCGTGCCCTGACAACCGAGATTGTAGGCCGACTCCAGACAGGAGATGCTCATCACGCTGTCCACATAGTTGACCGCGTACGCGCCGATGTTCGCCTTGGACACGCTGATGCTCTGGCGTACCGCTTCCTCGAGGTCGGAAACGCGCGTGGAGAGTGTCTCCGCGATCTCACGGTACTTGGTCAGCGCCGCTTCGAGCTCGGCTTTCGTGACGTTGTTGTAGGTCGTGGTGTTGTTCGTCGTATTGCTCGTAGTGTCACTCGTCGTACCGTTCGAGGACGAGCCCGACGAAGTGCTTCCGCCCGAATTCGCGAGGTTGTTCGCCGTGTTTGTAAAGAGAGAGCACCCCGCGAAGGCGAGGGTCGTCAGTACGAGTAACGCCGCGATGACTATGATGATCCTTTTTCTCATACTTCACTTCCTTTTCGGCGGACGCGCCGCCGTTATTCCTAAGGCTATACTATTATTTTAACATTAAATGAACCTTAGAATTAGCAATTTTTCTTAATTTTTCATAGGATAAAGGGTATGAACGATGATTTGACCCTCGCCTACGCCCTCGCGCGGGCGCTGACAGAGGGGAAAACGGCAGAGGAGCTTTCGCGGTTGCACATCATTTTGCAAACCGTCTGTTCCCTCGTCTCCGCCGAACTCGGCTGTCTTCGACTCAAGGGAACGGAGCAGGGGAAGAGATCGTAGCGTGGAATTGAGGGGCACAGCATTTCTAATGCGGAATTCGGAATCAAGGTGAAGTTGCTTTGCAGTGAAGTACGGCTATCGCCGTGTGAAGTTACTGCGTAGTAAAGTTTGCGCCGGCTGGCGCAAGTTGCGGTGTCGCGACGTCGCGCCCCAAAAAATCTGTCTGATTTTTCGGGGATCCCCAATGCGACGCAAAAGCTCCGAAATATATTCTCTTTATCCTTAACTGCGAGCGAAGCGAGTAACTTCACTTTGCGAGCATCGCGAGCAAAACTTCACTATACGCTCGGCGTATAACTTCACAGCTCGCCTTTGCGAGCAACTTCACCTCCAATCATCCTTGTTCTCATTCGCAATAGCGAATATATCGCGCGAGCGCAGCGAGCATTATACTCGCCCGCCTGCTGCGCGGGCGAGAGCGACGAAATCTTCGGCTGTCAGCGTCTCCCCGCGCACGGTGGGGGGAAAGCCCGCCGCTTCGATCACCTTGTTCGCGCCGTCCTTGCCGCCGAAGAGGGGGGCGAGGGCGTTCGAGAGGGTCTTGCGGCGCATGTTGAAGGCGGCGCGCACGAGTTTGCGCGCGGTCGCGATCTCCTCCGCCGAATAGCCTTTGTCTCGGAGCGTGATGACGACCACCGCGCTGTCCACGTTGGGTGGCGGTAGGAAGCATTGCCTGCCTACGATGCGGGTGATGCGTGCGTCCGCGACGAGGGAGAGGGAGACGGTGATCGCGCCGTATTCGGCGGTGCCGGCGGGGGCGGTCAGCCGTTCGGCGACCTCCTTTTGCACCATCACGGTCACGCTCTCGGGGCGTTCTTCGCCCTCGAGCAGGCGCATCACGATGGGGGTCGTCACGTAGTAGGGCAGGTTCGCCACTACCTTGAAGGGGCGGGGGAGCGGTTCGCTCTTTTTCAGAAAGTCCTCGTAGACGACGCGCACGTTGTCTCTGCCCGCGAGGGTCCCCGCGAGGACGGGGCGTAGATTGTCGTCGATCTCGTAGGCGACGACCGACTTCGCGCGTTCCGCGAGTGCGGCGGTCAGGGTGCCCGCGCCGGCGCCGATCTCCACGACGACGTCGCCGCTCGTCACACCCGCGTCTTCCGCGATCGCGGCGAGCAGATTCTTGTCCGTGATGAAGTTTTGCCCGTACTTTTTATTGAAATTGATCGCGTAGTAGTTGCCGTCGATGATCATAGCGTTATTCTGTAGAAGCGGAGGGCGTTCTCGGTCGTGATCGCCTCGATCTCCTCCCTACGGAGGCCCTTGAGCTCCGCCATTTTCTCCGCGACGAGAGGGATATATTTCGGTTCGTTGGGGGTGCCGCGATGGGGCACGGGTGTCATATACGGGCAGTCGGTCTCGAGGAGCAGCCTGCTCGCGGGGATCTCGGCGAGGACGAGGTCCTTGTGCTTGGCGAAGGTCAACGCGCCGCCGAAGGAAAAGTAAGCGTCGTAGCGCCGCGAATAATATTTCGCGAGCTCCGCGCTGCCCGAATAGCAGTGCAGCAGGACGCCGTTATTTAGGTATTTTTCGTTTCGTTCGAGGATCTCGTTGAAATCTTCGTAGGCTTCCCGCACGTGAAAGACGACGGGGAGAGCCAGCTCGTCGGCGACCTCCAGTTCCCGCTCCAGCACCTCTTTTTGCACGTCGCGGGGGGAGAGGTCGTAATGGTAGTCCAACCCGATCTCGCCAAAGGCGACGACGCCCTTTTCCTTCGCGAGGGCGCGGAGGCGCTCTTCGACGTCGGGCGTGTAGGTCTTGGCTTCGTGCGGGTGCACGCCGATCACGGCGCGAACGCAGTCGTGCCTCGCTACGAGGGCGACCGACGCCTCGGAGGAGGGCAGGTCGGAGGAGGCGTTGATCACGAGCCCCACACCCGCCGCCTTTGCCTCCGCGAGGATCTCCGCTTCGCGTGGAGCGAGGATCGGATCGTCCAGATGCGCGTGCGCGTCGACGTACATTATCTGACTTCGCTGCCCGACGGCATCGCTTTTTCGGGGCTGACCAGCACCACGTTGCCCTGTCCGTCGTCGGCGCAGAGCAACATGCCTTCGCTGACCACGCCGCGGAAGGTGTGCGGGGCGAGGTTCGCCACCACGACCACCTGTTTGCCTACCATCTCTTCGGGTGTGTACCATTTCGCGATGCCGCTGACGATGGTGCGCGTCTCCGCGCCCACCTCCACCTTCATCACGAGCAGTTTGTCGGTTTTCGGCATCTTTTCGGCAGATACGACCTTGCCCACGCGCAGTCCCACCTTAGCGAAATCGTCGATCGTGATCTCGGGGGGCAGGGGAACGGCGGGCGCGGCGGGAGCCGCTTCGTTTCTCTCGATCTTACTTTCCATTTCCGCGATCTCCTTGTCGACGTCCACGCGCATAAAGATCGGCTCTTGATCCACCACGCGCGCCGCGCGGAGGGTGCCGAACTTCGTCGTGCCGTCAAAACTCTTTTCCTCGTCGCCGAGCCTATCAAAGGAGGCGAGCACCTTCGCCGAGGTGTCGGGGAGGAAGGGCTCGATCAGCACGCCCGCAATGCGGATACACTCCAACAGGACGTAGAGAACGTCCGCGAGGCGACCCTTTTTCGCCTCGTCTTTCGCGAGGATCCAGGGGCAGGTCTCGTCGATGTATTTGTTCGCGCGTTGCACGAGGCGGAAGATGCGCTCCAGCGCCTCGGGGATATGCAGCTCGTCCATGTTCGCCGCGACCTCCGCGAGGGTCCCTTCCGCGAGGGCGATGACTTCCTCGTCGGGTCCCTCCTTCTTGCCGCTCCAAGCGGGGATCTCCCCGCCAGTGTACTTGTTCACCATCGCGACGGTGCGCTTCACGAGGTTGCCGAGGTCGTTCGCGAGGTCGGCGTTCAGGCGGGAGAGGAAGGCGCGGGTCGTGTAAGCGCCGTCTTGCCCGAAGGGGATCTCACGCAGGAGATAGTAGCGCACGGCGTCCACCGAGTAGCGGTCCGCCAGCTCGATCGGGTCCACGATGTTGCCCTTGCTCTTGCTGATCTTGTCCTGTCCCATGAGGAGCCAGCCGTGTCCGTAGACCCGCTTCGGCAGGGGGATGCCCAAAGCCATCAGCAGGGCGGGCCAAATGATGGAGTGGAACCGCACGATCTCCTTGCCCATCATGTGGATGTCGGCGGGCCAATACTTCTTGTAGAGGGTGTCGTCCTCGCCCGCGTAGCCGAGCGCGGTCACGTAGTTCATCAGGGCGTCGATCCACACGTAGATCACGTGCTTTGGGTCAAAGGTCACGGGCACGCCCCAGCTGAAGGAGGAGCGGGTCACCGCGAGGTCGCTGAGCCCCGGTTTCAGGAAGTTGTTGATCATCTCGTTGCGGCGGGACTTCGGCAGGAGGAACTCCTCGTTTGTCTCCAAGAGGTTGATCAGTTTGTCTTGGTATTTGCTGAGGCGGAAGAAGTAACAGGACTCCTTTGCGAGGGAGACGTCCCTGCCGCAGTCGGGGCATTTGCCCTCCTTGAGCTGGGTCTTGGTCCAATAGGTCTCGCAAGGCACGCAGTAGTAGCCCTCGTATTCGCCCTTGTAGATGTCGCCTTGCTCGTACAGCTTGTCGAAGATCTTTTGCACCGCCTTCTCGTGATAGTCGTCCGTCGTGCGGATGAACTTGTCGTAGCGGATGTTCAGGCGCTCCCACAGAGCTTTCAGGTTCGCGACCTTCTTGTCCACGAACTCCTTGGGCGTGACGCCCGCCTCTTTCGCTTTTTGCTCGATCTTGAGCCCGTGCTCATCCGTGCCGGTCAGGTAAAAGACGTCGTAGCCCTGCTTCCTCTTGAAGCGGGCGATCGCGTCGCAGATAACGGTCGTATAGCAGGTGCCGAGGTGCCAAGTGCCGCTCGGATAATAGATCGGGGTGGTGATGTAAAACTTCTTTTGGTCCATAGTCTGCCTCTCTTTCGCGCTTCACGCGCGGAACGTACTACGGTCCCTATTATACAACGCGAAAAAAGAAAACGAAAGTGTTTTAGGGAAAAAGAGATCGCCCGTTTCCCTCGGCGGGCTTGTGGAAAAGCGGAGAACGTGCTAAAATAACGGCGTATGGAAAAGAATGCGATCTTTAACGCAACGGTGTGTTTGATGGGGGTTTTGATCCTCGCGATCCATATCGTCAATCTATGCGTCAAGAAGGGCAAGCGTCCGGACGAAAAGACCTTGCTGGACTTTTTCATCTTCACCGCAGTGCATTTCGCCACCTATTTGATCTTCACTTTCGTCAAGAGGGCGTACACGAGCAACGCCTTCATCATCGTGTTTTATACGGTCTTTTACGTGATGAACAACGCGGAAGTCTTCTTGTTGTATCGCTATACGGAGCGTTTCGTCGAGATGCCGCCGCGTCTGCGTCGGGGGCTCTCGATCCTGAATGAGAGCCTCTTTTCCCTTTTCGTTGCGCTCGACCTCGCGAACGTGTTTACGGGCATTTTCTTCACGGCGGAAAGCGGCGTCTACCTACGTAGCGGGACGATGATCCTTTCGCAGGGTTATCAGTTCGTGATGTTTTTGGCGATCTTTCTCGTGACGGTGACGAATAAGAAGCTGAACAGGCGGGAAAAGATCGCGTTTGCGCTCTATTGCCTCCTGCCCTTCACCGCCATCATTATGCAGAACGTTTTCAAGGGATACGCGATCGCGTACGCTTCGATCATCGTGGCGATCGAGGTGCTGTTCTTTTTCGTCAACGTGCAGAAGAATATCGACTTAGCCAAAGAAGAGAAAAAGAACAAAGAAGCGCGCATCAAGCTCATGCTCTCGCAGATCAAGCCGCACTTCGTTTACAATTCGCTTTCCGCGATCTCCACGTTGATCCCGCTCGAGCCCGAACAGGCGCAAGCCGCGCTCGACGACTTCACCGAATACCTCAGGCATAACCTGGCGTCGCTGACCGAGACCCGACTGATCCCCTTTGAGAACGAACTTCGCCATGTCGAGACCTACGTCTCGCTCGAAAAGTTGCGCTTCGGCGACAGGATCCGCGCGGACTTCGACGTGCGAACGACCGATTTCCGCGTCCCGCCGCTCAGCATCCAGCCCATCGTGGAGAACGCGATCAAACACGGCATATTGCAGAAGCTCGAAGGGGGGACCCTTTGGGTGAGCGTTTATGAAACGGCGGACGCTTTCGTCGTGGAGGTCACGGACGACGGCGTGGGCTTTAGCCCGAGCGAGATCGATCTCGATGCGAACGAGCATTTCGGCATCGCCAACATCAAGTATCGGATCGAGACGGTCGGCAACGGGAAAATGTCGATCGAGAGTGAAGTGGGGAAAGGCACTCACGTAACGGTCCTTTTCCAAAAGGAGGGAAGATGAGAGTTTTGCTCGCGGACGATGAAAAATTGCAGTTGCTGCGACTGGAAAACGTCGTCAGGAAAGTCTTGCCTGCGGAATACGAGGTGTCGTGCTACGTCAATCCCGTTCTCGCGTGGGAAGAGAATGAGGACAAGAGGGTGGATCTCGCCTTTTTGGATATCGAAATGCCCGTTCTGAACGGCATCGGACTGGCGAAAAAGCTGAAAAAGAACAATCCGCAGGTCAATATCATCTTCGTTACCGCATACGATCATTACGCCTTGGACGCTTACAAACTCCACGCCTCCGGCTACGTCACCAAGCCCGTAAACGCGGAAATGGTGCGAGCGGAGGTCGAGGCGCTGCGCTATCCCGTGGAAATGAAAGCGAGGAAAAAATTGCAAGTGAAATGCTTCGGCAATTTCGAGGTTTTTTCCCTTGGCGCTCCTTTAAATTTCCGATATGCCAAGACCAAAGAGCTCTTCGCTTATCTCGTCGATCGCGAGGGAGCGGCGGTCAACGTCAACGAGCTGAACGCCATCCTGTGGGAGGAGGACCACAAGTCCTATCTGCGCAACTTGATCGCGGACCTGCGTTCCGCACTGAGATCGGTCGATGCGGAGGATGCCCTCGTGAATCGTCGCAACGCTTATTCCGTCGATCCGGAGAAGCTCGATTGCGACGCCTACTCCTACGCTAAGAACGATCCGGACGCCGTCCGTGCCTATCGCGGCGAATATATGGCGCAGTATTCTTGGGCGATGTTCGATTCCGACTGATGTCGGAATCGAACTCCACTTTCCAAACTCAAAAAGCGGCAGTTTTCTCGTCTGCCGCTTTTTGTTGCGCTTTTGTGGCGCGGGGTTTGATACAATAACGAAAAACCTACGCGAGGTGGAAAATGGATACCGTGAAAAGAGAGGGTACGAAGGAGCTGGGCGAAGTGATCGAGCAGATCCTCATAGAGAGCGGAATGTCGATCTCGGAGTTTTCTCGCAAGGTCGGCTATTCTCGGCAGTACGTTTACGAACTGCTCCGAAAGGGGGATCCGACCCTTTCACGCAAGATCCAATTGGATACGCTGAAGCAGATCTGCGACGCGACGGGATACGGCTTGTGGCGCGTACTCGTAGACCTCGGATACCTGCAAAAGCCGCAAACGGGCTTTACCCCTTTTAGCGTTGTCGTCGTGAAGGCGAACGGCGAGAAGGCGGAATACCGTCTGGGAGAGAAGTCCGTGTCGCTGGTGGAGGAGCTGGTCAAGAACCTGTCGAAAAACGCGTAACGCGGTGTTTTCCCACGAGCCGACTTTGATCTTTAAAGAATAAAGTATCACGTGTGACGCTTTTGTGGCACTCTGTTTGATATAATGCTCAAAGTGTCTTTTTTATAAGGACATAAAATCTTTACGAATAAGGAGAAAGAATCATGGTACAAACGAAACGGAAAACAAACTTTGTCGCCTTGGCGATCGTGATGAGCCTTGTGCTCGTGTTCGCGATGGCGGTGGCGCTATTTGCAATGCCGGCGACCGACACGGCGCACGCGATAGATGACGTTGCCCAGTTTCACTTCTATGGCATATCGGGTACCGGGTCAAAAACCGATGGTGGTATCACGTTCAATTATCAGGGTAGCTACTTTATCTCCCCCGGCACATCTTGTATTGTTCTCGAGGCGGGCGGATCGTTTACTTTGACCGTGAGCAACGACGCTCTCAATAACAAAAATATTACCAAGGTAAAGTATACATTGACCCAAGATTATGTTTCCGGTGACGGGGAAGGTGCTATTTCGGTTAGTTTGAAGCGTGGCAGCAAATCAAAATCAACAAGTATGACGCCGAGTTCAAACGGCGTTGATATTACCGGTAGCGGAAATTTGACGTTTACGCTCACCAATAAGTCTACGTCCGATCGGTCAAAAGCATATCGTTTCAGCACCAACTTTACGTTAATGGCCCCCTCTCAAGTCGCAGTTACGGTAAGTAAAGGTACGGGCGTCAAAGAAGTGTTCTTGTCCTCTGCGCAAAGCGGCAGTCCTGTCGCTGCGAGCGGGAGCAAGTTTGCCGAGAATACGACCGTGTATGCGTTTGCCAAATTAGCCAAAGGCTACCAAGCCCAATCCGGATGGGGGTTGGTATCGGGTAACGAAAACAGCGAAGACGCCGTATATAGGACCGGTTCCAAAAAGATTACGACCAGCAGCAAAGATTTCGGCACTATCAATGCTGCCATTAAGACTCGAACGATTGCTCTCAACGGCAACGGTATCGAAAACGATACGAGCATTACTTTGGTTTACGACCAAGCAAATTCGGCGGGTGCCTTGGTGCGCGACGGATATTATTTCTTGGGCTGGAATACCAATGCGGAAGGAACCGGAACATCCTACGGAAACAGCGAGGGTGCGTCTTTGACTAGCGAACAAGTAAACACGATCTTAGATGATGCGTCGATCACTGCTTTTTACGCGATGTGGCGGGCAGACAAAAATACGGTCATCGCGCTTATTGAAGCGATCGGCGACGTGGAATACACACAGGCGTGCAAAGACAAGATCGACGAAGCGAGAAACGCGTATGGTTTCTTAAGCCCCGAAGATCAAGCGCTCGTCACCAACTACAGCGACCTGGAAGCCGCGGAAGCGATCTACGGCGGAATGCAATCCGACAAAGAAGCGCTTGACACGTACAAGACCGAGAAAAAGGGTGTAGCCGACGGACTTGCGGAGGCAGGCGACAGCGCGGCTTGCGAAGACCTGATCGCGGAAGCCAAAACCGATATCGACGCGGTAGTTTACGATTGCACCAAGACCCTTGACGAAAACAAGGCGGTGGTCGACGCTATTCTTGCCGACCTTGCGGACGCGCTTGCATTGCAACGCGACAACGAAGCCGCGGACGCGGTAGACGCGCTTATCGACGCGATCGGCAACCCCGTTACGCTTGCTGACAAAGACGCCATCAATGCGGCGAGAGAGGCTTATGACGCACTGACCCCCGCGCAAAAAGCTCTTGTGAACGATCTTGCAGACCTTGAAGACGCGGAAGCAACGTACTCGGAACTGGAAGCCGCCTATCATGCGGCAAGAGCGCTCGTCGGGGACGGCAGTTTGGAGAATCCATATCTCATCGAAAGGGTGGAGCAACTGGAACACTTCCGCGATATCGTTCTCGGCGCCAACGGCGAAACGCAAAACAGTGAGGCGTGCGTGGTTTTGACCGCGGATATTGACCTCGGAGGTTCGGTAGACAACGTTTGGACGCCCATA
>JAFSZO010000052.1 GCA_017455605.1 Clostridia bacterium | reverse complement strand
TGATACGAAATATTCGGCGATGTTTCGGCACGCTCGTTTCACTCACGGCTCAACATGACAATATAATTTGTCATCCCGACCGTAGCGGAGGGATCGCCGCGTATTTAATTCGGAATGCGGAATTCGGAATGCGGAATAAAGGGTCACTCCGTTCCGAACCATCCTCTATCCCATCCAAATTATCGTAGCGGAAATGGGCTGCGGAGCGAATAGCACTTGCAAACGTAGCGCGCAGGTGCAACGCGAACGAGCCTATGAACGCTACGATAGAACGCGAATGAAACGATAGTTTCAGAGCGAGGCAAGCGAGGGGGCGAGAGTCGTCGCAGTAGAAATGCTCATTGAGTATTTCGGCGACAGGGAGCCCCAACTCGCGCGCAGGGAGGCTCGATTGCCGCTAAAGGAGCCCTCGGGCGACGACGCGGGAATGGTGGATTTCAAATCCCCCATTTTTTCTCGTTATACTGGAAAAAATCAAGCCCCCTTTACAAAAGGGTGCAAACATTTTTCCTTCGCTCCACTCTCCACACTCCACACTCCACTCTCGCGGAGCGTAGCGACCCGCAATTCCGCATTCCGCATTAATCCACTATTCGTCCTTTAGCTTCAACATAACCACGCCCTGCTTTGCGCCGCAGACCGGGCAGATCTCGAACGCCGCTTTCTCCGTCCATTCGTAACCGCAGCCGCCGCACTTCCACTTGGTCTTTTCGGGCTTTTTGTACAGCGTGCCGCTCTTCATCTGCTCGTATAGATCGGTGAAGAGCTTTTTGTGGCAGGTCTCGATTTGGATCAGATTGCGAAAGAGCCCCGCGATGTCGGCGAACCCCTCCTGCTCCGCCGTCTTTTGGTACTCGGGATAGACCCTTTCCGCCTCGATCCCCTCGTCCTCTGCCGCGAGGCGCAGGTTTTCCACGAGGTCCCACTTCTCCTTGAAGGGGTAGCCGGATGAGACCTCTACGTTCGTGATGGTGCCGTCGGATGCCGATTGCAGATAGGTGTAGCACATACGGGCGTGGTTGAACTCGTTGTAGACGACCTTGTCGATCACTTCCGCGAGGGCGGTGAAGCCCTGCTGACGGGCGCCGTATTCGATGAATTCGTAGCGGGTGCGCGCCATACATTCGCCCGCGAATGCCTTGGCGAGGTTGAGATAGGTCTTGCTGTCGATGAGTTTCATATTGTTCCTCCGAAAAAGATGATACCCTTACTATTCCCCGTTTTCGCCGAGGCTATACCTCTCACCCGCGCGCGTATAAAAAAGGAAAAAGAAAAAGGTGCGGGCGGCCAGCTCGCACCCCCTGTTCTCTGCGGGAGATCCCGCGCTTACTCCAAGGAAACGAACTGCTTAAAATCGATCAACCCCTTCGAGAGCATGATGAAGCGGTCGTTGTAACGGTCCACGGTGATGACGGCGGTGGCGAGCATCGCGAGGAAGAATTCTTCCCCGAGGTCCGCCCCGACGAAACTGTTGGACATCGTGTAGAAGACCGAGCCTTTCGTCATATCGAAGTCAAAATGCCCGAAGGTCATCCCGTGATTGGCGACACAGATCGCGAGGGTGGCGTCCAGATAATCCTTCTGCTCGAAAGTCGCGAATTCCGAAGTGTGAAAGGTCAGGCATTGGCGCTCTTCGTCTACGCGGAAAAGGAATCGGATCGGGAAATCCTCGCCGGTGTAATCGGACACGATCACGAGGTCCTCGTCTACCGCATGGTACTCCCATTCTTTCCGGTCCAGAGCGTCTTTCAGCTGTTGATAAACGGCTTTCGCCTTGATGGTCATTGCTTCGTCTTTCATACTATCCTCCTCGTTCCGCGTCTCGGGCGGTGTGATTATTTATCGTCTCGACGAGACGATCTGTTAGAATATATTATAAACGATGTGTTTCAAGTTGTCAAGGCAGAGGGGCGTCCCTTGTTAATGCGGAATGCGGAATGCGGAATGCGGAATTGCGGACGGCGAAGGCAGAAGCAAAGCGAGCGAAGGAAAAACATTTGCCCCCTTTTGTAAAGGGGGCTTGATTTTTTCGAGCGAAGCAAGAAAAAATGGGGGTTTTTGAAAAACCCTCATCGCGCAGTCGGCAGAGCCTTTGTGCGCAATCACCGCTCGGAGCAAGATCCT
>JAFSZO010000051.1 GCA_017455605.1 Clostridia bacterium | reverse complement strand
TGCCGCCGATCAGGTAGCTGGAGCCGCGATCGGACTCATCCCCGAGGATCACGTACGAATCTTCATATTGCTCATATCCGACGTTCACGAGCCCGTAGATCAAGCATCTCTTGCCGAGCCAATACCCGAGATGAGTCTCGTTGTTGAACCTGCCGTTGTAATACATTCCGTCACGGCAAGCCACCTCGATCGTGCCCGTCGACTGAGTCAATCCGTTCGCGAAGTAATACGCACCGTAATTCGCGTTCGATGCAGCCCATGCCGAGGCAGTTCCCCAAGTGTAGCAATACTGCGCGGCGTAAACATACCCGTCGAGGTGCATATCCGCGAGGGACAGGCATCTGGCGTTGACGTTGCCGACCCAGCCCTTGAAGAGGTATCCGTCGTAGAGGTCGTTGACGTAGGATGACCCGATATTCAGCACGTCGATGCGAGCGCCGTGCATATCGAGATAGGGATTATCCCCGCTCGTCTCACAGAAATCTCTCGTTTGATTCAGTTCGTGTATGTAGGTGTAGACGTAAATGCCGGGATGGATCGAGACGCCGGACATATGATAGGCATTGTTTGGACTGATGCCGTCGCAAATGCGAGTCTTTACGTCTGTAAAACGAGCGCGCGAGCCCTCGAGATAAACGCTGTCGGTGCACCACACGGACAGGAAGGGGGTGTAATCGGACTCGATCGCCCCGCTGACGTGCAGGTCGCCACGTACGATGGTGACGTAATCGCCGTCGTCGGTGCCGAAGTATTTGCAGGTGTGCTTGTAGGTCTTGCCCGCGGGCTGCAACAGACCGATGCCGCCGTAAAAGACTACGCCCGTGCCGCTCGCGTCAAACTCCCTCAAATAGCGGGCGTAGGAGGAGTAATCAGCCTGCGGGATAGAGCCCTGCGCCGTTTGATAATTCTGCACCCACAGGTAAGTCTTGGCATGGACTTCCCCGCCGACTGCGGAGCCCAGCACCGACACGCCTTCGTTCACGGAGGTCACGTTGCCCATCACGACGGCGCCCTTCTCGATGATGACGCCCTTGGTCGCGATGACGTCGCCCACCACGACGGCGCCGTTGCTGATGGTCACCTTGCCTTGCGCATAGATGCTACCCCTGACGCAGGTATTGCCGAAGTGATCGGTATAACCGGACTGCCCCGGCGTCGCGCCTTTGCCCGTCACGCTGACGTCACCCTGCGAATAGACGCTGCCTGTGACGTACGCTCTTTTGCCGAGCGTCACGTTGCCGGTCGCGGCGATGTTGTTCGCGGAATGATATGCGGTATCTGCCGCTATGAAACGACCACCTGCTGCATCTGCCCAGAAATAGCCGTTATGGAGCTCTACGCCGGGATCCTCGATCGTGACGTTGCCGTGCGCGTAGATATCCTTCGTGACGAAGGACCTCGCCTTGAGCAGCACGTTGCCGTCCGCGTGCAAACCGTACGCGCCCTGAACGCCCGTATACTTCAAGGTCATATCGCCGTAGGAGGTCAGGTTGCCGGAGATGATGTGATAGGCGGGATTGCTGTTGCTTTTGCTGGTCATGGAGCTGATCAGGACCTTGCCGGTCGTGGTCAGTTTGCCATACATGTTGTAATAGAGCGGGAAGGTCTTTTCAGACGTTGAAGCATCCTCGTCCGTATAGACGTACACGTTGACGGAGCTGCTGTTGGAGCTGTCGGACGCCTGGGTGAAATCGAAGTTTTGATTCGCCCCCGTCGTCAGGACGACGTCGTAATCTGTCAAGGTCTCCGCGAGGTGATCCGCCTCTTCACCGGTATCCTTTTCGCACGAATAGACCGAAGTGACTACGGAGGGAGAATTGTTGACCACGCAGGCGGCTGTGACCTCGATGACGTTGCGATTCGCGCTGTCATCCGCCGTTCTCGCATAACGGCATTGCACGGTACCGTTCACGAGATGCCCGTCCTCCCCGGTGATGTTGAAGGTGCCCTTGACGACGGGATCGTAGTACTCGCCGTTCGCCCACTTTTGATCGTGGGTCGCCTCCTCTTTGTTGAGGGCGTCGATGATCTTGGCGATGCTGTAGCCGTCCTTGAACTGCTCTTTCACCGCGAGACCGATGGACTTCGCGTAGTAATAGCTCTGATCGTCGGAGACGGAGAGGACTGCGTCCGTATAGGAAGCGGATGCCAATGCGGTGAGCGCCACGATGACCGTCGAAAGGAGCAAAAGCACCATGATCGCGTAGATCATGGCGGCGCCTTTCTTGTTTTTACGGAACGATGACGTGTTCACGGCACAGCCCTCCTTGTAATCATTATACTAATGATTAGGGTCTAAGTGTAGATTACTAAAAAAAATTTTTCGAAACTTAATTAAAAAATAATCAAAAAAAATCCACCAATCGCCTTAATGAAATGATAAAAAGACACCGTTTTCCGCGACGACAAAAGAACCGACTCCCACCTTTTCCATCGGATCTCCGTCCTCGGAAAAGGATGCGAAAAACCGTTTCGCTCGCACAGTAAAGAAAAAGCACTCGCCATCACGCGAGTGCCCTTTCTTCAAGGAGAAATCAAGGGAGAAAACTCAGTCTTCCTCCTCTTCTTCCTCCTCCGCCATCTTGCGGAGTTTCTCCGCTACGATCGTAGCGTATTCGGAGATGTTGCTACCCTCGGGCGGCATCAGCAAGGTGAAATTCACGACGTGGGATTGCTCCTCGTTCGTGTAATATCTGAGATCGGTGACCAGCATCGACCCCTTAGAGGCGATGTTCTGCAGAAACAGGATGGTCGCAGCCAAGGTCTCCACGTTGTACTCGTCGAGCATATATTCGGTAGTGTAGATGCAACCGGCGTCGTCCGTCGTCGTGTAATGGATCTCCCTCGACGCGGTGGGCAGATCGTACTCGTTCTCACCCAAGCGGAAATACTTGTTGTTGCCGTTATCGCTCGATTCGACGTCGACGATGGGGCTGTAATCCACGATTTTTTCGCTCTCGTCCGACCTTACGCCGTAACGGTATTCGAGGCCGTCCACCCAGCTCTTATCGACCGCATACGGTTTCGCATACGCCATCACGCTACCTGCGAGGCGGGTCGCCTCCTTTTCGAGGTCCAAGATCTTTTCCTCCAAGGCGTACATCGCTGACGCAGAATTCTCCGCCACGTAGGAATCGACGCCGAGGTCGTACAGCTCGCTCAAGCGTTCGGATATCTGATTGTCGAGGGCTTTTTCCTGCGTTTTGAAAGAATCGACTTTATCGTTGCAAGCCAAGATGCCGACCCCCGGGAGTATGATCACGACCGCGACGACCAAGAGTGCCAGCAACAAAAGCAACAGTATTTTATCTCTCTGTGTGATTTTCATCCTTCTCTACCTCCTCATTCCTCTTCATCGTCTCTCGCGAGGTCAAATCCTTCGAAATCGAGCACGATGGGCCAAGACGTATACGCGCCTTCCGGCTCGCCGTTTGAGCGATACACGGAATTCGACACAGAAAAGTAACGAGACGCATCCAACGACTCAACGTAACCGGTAAACAGGTCTTTATCCGGGAGGATCAAGTTGAAATGCAGTTGATCCGCCGAATAGATCAGATCCGACACACCGTATGCCACGAGCTCGATCTGCTCCTCGGCGAACTCATTCTCCTCGGTCAAGGATCGAGAATGCGCTTCGAGGATATCGAACATACGCTCGATGATGGACTTTACGGGCATCAGCAAGCAATTGAAGGTGATCGCCTCGGTGTCAGAGGTCTCGTAGACCTTCCAGAAGAACTTGGCGGGTGCGTAATATCCGCTCGTAAAGGTGTCATTCGCCATCTCCACTCGACTGAAAGGCGCAAAACCGCCCATCGGCTGCCCTGCCGTGATCATCGCGTCGCACAGGCTGTCGAGCCCATTGCCTTCTCCGCCGGTGAACACGATGAGCATATAGTTACGGTAGTAGGTGTACCAAACGTTCGTATCGTATTGCTCTTCCTGCTCCGCGGCGAGCCTTTGCAGAGCGTAATAGAAGAGCTCTCTGCCCTCAAAGGAGGAAGCATCCTCCGCATAAAGCGATTCGCGCAGTCCCTCGATGTCCCAAGGCTCGAATTCCTCGTCCTCGACGGGATCGTTAAAGGAATAGGTCCCGTATGCCAGCAAGAAGTTCTTCACCGCTTCGATCTCGCTTTCGGACGCTTTGGGGAACATCGTGGAGACGGAGTCGATGTAGGTGCCGATCGCCGCAGCCGCATCGATGTCGTTGCGCACGGTCCGATACTCGTCGGCGAGAGAGATGCTGCCCTCATCCGCCGCCTGCACGTTCATGATCGTGTTCTCGTAATTCGTGATGATGTTCCGCTTCGACTTGTAGGATTTCTCGGCGGCATTCGCCCTCATGTTGAAGAACACGAGAACGCCGATCGCCGCGATGATGACTACGAGGGTCACGAGCATCATATACGTCACGGGGGAGCGCTTTGCGCCTTTCGCGCGTTCGCCACCCGCCGCTTTAAACAGGTTTATGTCTCTGTTTCCCATGTCTTACCTCCTCAAAAACGCGCCGATCGCGCCGCTGAATTTATTGAAGTCATAGATGTCCACCCCTTTGACGAAGGATGGGATCGGCAAATGCGAGATCATCATATTCAAGGATTCGGCGAGTCCCTGCAACAGCTCGTCGTCCAGCCCTTCGACGTTGCCCGTGATGTAGATCGCACTGACGTTGACGCCGGAACGGGACTCGTAGAAGCGGATGACGCTATTCACGTTGCTCGTCATCTCGCCGAGCAGATACTTATTGTCCTTGACGTTGCCGACGTAGAGGGTACTGCTCTTGTAGAACTTGCGCTGTCCGTCGTCAAAGACGTACAGGGAGATAAAGCTGTCCTTGTAGTCCAGTAGGACGAAGGTCTTCTCGAGCACACGCTTGTTGGTGCGGTAAAACTTCTCGATCAATTTGCTGATCGAATTCGGCGCGACGTCGAGGACCGACGGACGCATCCCGAGCTCCATCGCAGCGGTATGCAGACTGTCGATCGCATCGTTCGAAACGTAGGTGACGGTGATGCGCGAGCGCTTTTTCCCTTCCTCGTTCTTGAAGGTCCCTTCCACGATGTAATCCAGCGTATTGTTCGCCATCTTGCTGTCGCTGAAGATCTCGTTCGCCACGATCAGCTTGACCTTGTCCTGCGAAACGCTCGGCACGTTCATCTCACGAAAGATCACGCGCGGGTTGTCGAGCACGTAGGTCAAGGTCGTGTTCTTGATCGCCCCCGAGGTGATGCATTCCTGCAAGACCTGCGAGAACGCCATCAAGTCCTTGATGTTGCCGCTCTCCATCGCACCGACCTTGGTCTCGATCTCGTAGCATTTATTCACGACGATTTTGCCGCCGCTCGATTTGCCGTCAACGATCTTTATCTTGTCGTCGCCCACATTGATACTAAGCATACTCTTTCCCTCCGTTTATCAGATGTTTTCGTAGGACTGGAACATCGGCAACAATATTGCCAAAATGATCATAACGATGACGCCCGCCATCACGATGAGCATGATCGGTTCCAACAGACCGGTCAACGCCTTGGTCGCGTTGTCGGACTCCTCGTCAAAGTAATCCGCGACGCGGATCAGCACGTCACCGAGCACGCCCGATTCCTCACCGACGAAGATCATACTCGTCAGCATCGGATCGAATACGTTGGTGCTGCTCATCGCCTTGGAGATCGACTCGCCCTTCTTCACGCGGTAGATCGCGTCTTCCATCTTGTCCGAGATGTAGACGTTGCCCACGATCGAGGTACACATCTGCATCGCGTCGATGAGCTGGATGCCACCTTCGTAGAGAGTGGCGAGCGAACGAGCAAAGCGTGCGGTGTAGACCATCTTCATCAGTTTGCCCACCTTGGGCATCGTGATCTTCCATTTATCCAACGTGTATCGCACCTTGTCGATATTCTTGATCATAGGAATGACGATGATCAGTAGCAGCACGCCGATCACGATAAAGATCGCGTTGTCGAGGATGAAGTCGGATAGTCCGAGCAGGATCTTGGTCAAGACAGGCAGGTTGTTTTGGTCCATCGTCGACGTCATCTTGGGCAGGACGACCGAGACCATTAAGATCACGACGGCGAGCGTAATGATGGCGAGCATCTTCGGGTAACGCAACGCCGCCTTGACCGAGTTCTTGGTCTTTTGCTCCTTGGCGAAGTGATCGGCGAGTTTGTTGAGGGTGACGTCGAGGTCACCGCTCATCTCACCTGCTTTGACCATGTTGAGCATCAAGGTCGGATAGGCTTTGCCCTGCTCTGCGAGCGCGTCGGACAGCGAATTACCTTTCTGCACCATCTCGTAGATCTTGCCGATGGACTTCTTCAGGGGTCCCGGCTCGGTCTTGCCGTAAAGCATATCGAGTGCGGACGCGAGAGGAAGACCTGCCTTCAGGATCGCGCCGAGCTGACTGCAGAAGTTGCCGACCAGCTTCAGCGACAACGCCTTGCCGCCCTGTTCACTCGCAGCCAGTTTGGTGTATTTGACGACCGTGTTGCCGGCTTTGGCGACGAGTTGCTTGAGCTCCTCGTCGTTATTCGCGATCATCGTGCCGCGAATGGTCTTGCCGTCCGGCGTCAATGCTTGATAGTTGTATTTCTGCATTGCGTGTCCTCCTGTCTTATAATCCCACGGCGGTGCCGAGCTCGAGCTCGATCTCGTTCGTGACCCCGGCGACCGTATCACCCGACAGCGAATCGACGTGACCCGTCAGGTAGTAGTGATAGACGCCCGTCAGGTTGCCGCCGTCACCGTCCTTCAATACGCCGCCGTCGGCGTAGATCTCCGTGATCTTTCTGGTCGCCGAGAAGTACAGCGGCAGATAGACCGTGGTGTGCGTACCCTCAGAGTGCAACGAGCAGGAATTGCTCGCGCCGCTGAACTTGCCATCCTTATCCACGACCAAGCACTCGCTCGGCGTGTAGAAGACCACGTAGTTACCGGATTCGACCTTGCTCTTCAACGTCGCGGAAGCCGTAGCGTTGTAATTCGCGATATAGATGATCGCATTGCTGAACAAGCCGTTCGCGAGGGTGATCGAGGGACTCTCGAGGGAGATCGTCGCATAGGCGGGAATGCCCTTGAACGCATCCTTCTTGATGTCAATGGAATTCGCCGAAACGTAGACGTCGGCAAGCGCACTCGCATTCTCGAAAGCGGATATGCCGATCTCGAGCGAAGTCAGGTCGTTCAAAGACAGCTTCGTCAGATTGTCCGCTTCGTTAAAGGCGTGCGTGCCGATCTTCGTGAGGCTGCCGCCTACCATCAAGCCGCCTGCCTCGGTCCTGCTGATCTTCGTCAGATAGTCGCAATTCTCAAACGCACACGCGCCGATCTCCACGAGGGTGGAGAATCTCGCCGTCTTGATCTCGGTATTGCGGAAGGCGCCGTAGGCGACCTTCGTAATGGCGATGACGCCGATCTCACCGTCCGCCTTTTCGGGGTACTTGATCGCGACGTATCCATCGTCCGTCTTGGCGTAGAGGAGGTTGTTCTTGACGCCGTAGTACTCGTTCTCGCCGCCGGTCGAATCAATGATGGACTCGAGCCTCGGCGTATTGCGGAAGGAACCGAGTTTATCCCCGCTGTCCCAAGCCACCGAACGGAGCGCCGCGCCGAAGGTAAAGCTCGTGATCCAGCTGTTCATAAACGCCGCCTCGCCGATCGTATCCGCGTTCTTCAGATCGACCTTACCGATCCCGGTCGCACCCTCATAGGCGTGTGCGCCGACGGTGGTCAGCGAATCGGGCACGGTCCTCACCGCGCTCTGATAGAAGGCGTACTCACCGACCGCATACACGCCCGACGACGCGAAGGTATTCTTCGTGGCTTCGCTCGAGATGCCGGACGTATTGTAGAAGGCGTAATTGCCGATCGACGAAATCTTGCCCTCTTCGATAGAGACTTTCAACTCGGTAATGGCACTGTCATCGTAGAAGGCGTAGTCACCGATCGAGGAGGATTGCTGTCCGAAGACGAGCGTCACTTTGGTCAAGGTGGGAATTTCGCGGAACGCGCCCTTCGCGACGGTGCCGAGTCCGGAGGAGACCGTGATGCTCGTCAAGGCGCTCGCGTCCAGACTGTTGGCGGTATCGACGTTGCCCTCCTCATCGTAGACGACGCCGCTGAAAGCGCCGACGCCGATGTTCCGAGCGGAATCGAAGACGACGGTCAAACCTGCCACCTGAATGTCCGCAAATGCCTGCACGCCCACGTCGCCGACCTTGGCGATGGTGACGGTGGTGAGCTTGGTGCCCGCGAAGGCACGCTCGCCGATATTCACGTCATTCTCACCGCGGATCACTAGCGAGGTGATATTGATACCGTAGAACGCCTCCTTGCCGATATCGGTGATCGCGGTGCCGCTGCCGAACGCCACCTCCGTGAGCTCCGAGAAGCCCTTGAAGGCGAACGCCTCGATGGTCTTCACGTTGTCGGCGATGACGACCTTCTTCACGAGTGACCTCTCGCCCTCAACGGTGTTCAGCGCCGCGTTACCGATGCCGATGATCGAAACGGGCAATCCGCGATAATACTCGGGGATATACAAGGTCCCGTTGCCGTACTGTTCGTCCGAAACGTAGGATTTCTTCTCGTCGGTATCGAGGACCAAGGACTTGATCCTGATCTCACCCGTGGCGAGGTCCTGAGCGATATCGAAGCACTTGTAGGGCGTGTAGACGCTCCACTTCTTTAACGAATCGTTATTCGCATTCGGATCCACACTCTTGAAATAGTTGATCACGCGAGTCGCATCCATCGGGATGCTGACCTTCGCGAAGCGAGTGCTCCAAATGTTGACGATGCAGTCGTCGTGCTTGGGCGTGTTAATCAAGTCGATCAGGGCATCGACGTCTTCGCCGTTTTCCCACAGATCACCCTCGACGAGGAGGTACTGAATGTAGTTGGTCTCGCTGTAGAAGACGCCCTTGCCGAGGCGCACCCAAGACGGGAGGTTGATCATCGTGATCGCGCTGTTGTTACAATCCGCAAAGGCGTAGTCGCCGATGGTCAAGTTGCCATCCTTGGGGTTCCAGAAGGAGAGCGAAGTCAGATAGCGATTGCCGCGGAAGGCTTCGGCGCCGATCGTATTCACGAAGGAGACGCCACCCTTCACGACGACGGGGAGCTCGGTCAGAACGGTGTTCTTGAACGCCTTCGCTCCGATCTTGGTCACCTCTTCCGCCATCGTCACGGAGCTGAGGTTGCCGCAACCCTCAAAGGCAGACTCGGGGATCACGGTGACGCCC
>JAFSZO010000050.1 GCA_017455605.1 Clostridia bacterium | reverse complement strand
GTAGCGCGCAAGGGCACCGCGAACGAGCCTATGAACGCTACGATAGAACGCGAACGAAACGATCAGTTTCGGAGCGAGGCAAGCGAGGGGGCGAGAGTCGTCGCACAAGAAATGCTTTTTCGAGCGTTTCGGCGACAATGAGTCCCAACTCGCGCGCAGTTACGCGCGTTCGACGAAGTACGCCGCCTTGATCTTTTGCTCCTGCAAAGGTCTGTCGTTGGCGTCGGTCGGCACGGCGGCGATCTCGTCCACCATCTCGATCCCGTCCACCACCTCACCGAATGCGGCGTACTGTCCGTCGAGGAAGGTCGCGTCCGCGTGACAGATGAAGAAC
This sequence comes from Clostridia bacterium, assembly GCA_017455605.1. Classification (GTDB taxonomy): domain Bacteria; phylum Bacillota; class Clostridia; order Christensenellales; family CAG-1252; genus CAG-1252. The sequence goes on along the minus strand of JAFSZO010000050.1, from coordinate 16,666 downwards.
TGAGACGAAGCGGAATCGGCGAACATCGAGCGCGCCATCGAGATCACGCCGCGCTTGTGCGAGATCATATTGCGGACGCCGTTGTTCACGAACTCGCCCTTGATGGTCTCCTTGCTGCCGCCTCTGCCCGTGCCGGTCGGGTCGCCGCCCTGCACCATAAATCCCGCGATCACGCGGTGAAAGATCAAGCCGTCGTAGAAGCCGGCGCCCACGAGCTTTTGAAAGTTATTCACCGTGATGGGCGCGTTCGTGGGATCGAGCCGCACGACGAGGCTGCTGCCGGACGCCATTTCGATCTTGACATATTCGGTGGTTTTTTCAGTTTTGATAAAATTGCTCATACTTCTCCTTATTATCCGACGACGCATAGCGGTGCATATACTTCGCTAACTATCTCCTCACCGCGCAATCACGTACAAGGAGTACGCTCATGCGCGTCTCGTCGGAGAGCGCTCGTCTCTGCGCCACTCTTCGCCGTCGCGATTATTCGTTGTGATAGAGTTAAACCAACTCTCAATGCTCTTTATTATCCGTGACGGTGGATTTTAGGCTCGACTATCCACCATTCTTCGCCGTCGCGATTGTTGTTTGTTGTTGAAAGAATCCAAACGAAGGTCAGGATGACAAATAGATTTGGAACGCAGTGACCCTTTATTCCGCATTCCGAATTCCGCATTCCGCATTAAAAACTATTTGCCTACGCCACACTTTTCGGCAAGCGCCTTGAATGCGGGAATGCTCTTCTCAATCTGCTCCGTCGACACACAATACGCGATGCGCACGTACCCCTCGCACCCGAAGCTGTCGGAGGGCACGACGAGGATGTCGAGGGCTTTCGCCGCCTCGGAGAACTCGTTCGCATCGCCCGAGGGCGCCTTCACGAAGAGGTAGAACGCACCCGACGGATAAGCGCAGGTGAACCCCATCTCGGTGAGCGCGCCGTACAAGAGGTCGCGATTGGTGCGGTAGACGTCCACGTCGGCGGTCATCCCGTCGCACGCCTTGACGAGGCGCTGAAAGAGCGCGGGGGCGCAGACGTAGCCGAGGGCGCGCCCCGCCCCGCAAACGGCGAGGTAGAGCTCCTGCTTCTCGGTCGCACGGGGAGAAACCGCGATGTAGCCGATGCGCTCGCCGGGGAGGGAGAGTGCCTTGGAATAGGAGTAACAGACGACGGTATCGGCGTAGTAGCGCGGGAAGCAGGTCGCCTGCTTGCCATCAAAGAGGAGCGCGCGATAGGGCTCGTCCGAGATCAGATAGATCGTCACGCCGAAACGCCTCTCCGCCTCCTCGAGAATGGCGGCGAGGGCACGCACCGTCTCCTCGGCGTAGACCACGCCGGAGGGATTGTTGGGCGAATTCACGATGACCGCGCGGGTATTCGGACCGAGCAAGGAACGGAACGCCTCGAGGTCGATCTCCAGTCCCTCCGCGGGAGGACAGACCACCAGATTCGCGCCCGCCTTCTCGGCGAACACGCGGTACTCGGGAAAGAAGGGAGCGAAGGCGATGACCTCGTCCGCGGGATCCTTCACGATCGCGTTCAAGGTGATGGTCAGGGATGCCGCCGCGCCGCAGGTCATATAGGTCAGATCGGGGTCGAGGGCAAAGCCGAACTCCCGCTCGTAATTGCGGGCGATCACGTCGCGCGTGCCCTTGTCACCCTGCGCCGAGGTGTAGCCGTGGAGGGCGATCTCACTCTCCTCCGAGAGCATACGGATCAGCTCCGCCTTCACCGCGGGGGGCGGCGGAACGCTCGGATTGCCGAGGGAGAAGTCGTAGACGTTGTCTTCGCCGACGGCGGCTTTGCGCGCCTTGCCGTACTCGAAGAGTTCGCGGATCACGGAACGCTTCGCCCCGAGAGCATACATTTTTTCATTACAGATCATAGTCAATTTAACCCCAATAATACGGCGGCGTTTCCGCCGAGTATTTTCTCTTTTTCCGTGTCCGTGAGGTCGAGGGACGACACGAAATCCAGACTCGCCTCGTAGTTCTCCCACGGACTGTCCGTAGCGAAAAGGACCTTGTCCGCACCGTGCGCCCGTATGATCGCGGTCGCGAGCGACGGGTCCATATAGCGCGCGACAAAACCCGTGTCAAAACGCACCTTTTCCCCTACGAGCAGGTCGGCGACTTCTTGCCACATATCGAACCCGCCCATATGTGCGAGGATCACGTTCTCCGCCCCGGTGGATCGGAGCATATTCCGCGAACGAATGGGGGTACAATGCGTGCAATCGGGAAATCCGAGGTCGAGCCCCGCGTGGACCGAGACGAGGAGCCCGAGAGCCGCCGCTTCCTCGATGATGCGAAGGTATTTCGGATCGTCGATAAAAGTCTGTTGGTAATCGGGATGTATCTTCACTCCGCGTAGTCCCATCGCCTTGATCGCACGTAGTTCACCCTTCACGTCCTCGTCGTCGGGGTGGATCCCGCCGAAGGAACGGAGACGAACGCCAAAACAGTCGAACTCACCGTTATCGATCCGCTCGGCAAAAGCGTTTACCGAACGAAACTGCGTCGTCTTGGTGACGACGGGCAGCACGAGGGCGCAGTCCGCCCCGATGCGGCTCGCCGCCTCCGCGAGCCCTCGCGTGGTCCCGTCCGCATAGGCGGGGATCCCCGCCTGCTTGGCGAGAAAAGCGACCGAGCGTTCGGCAAGCGTATCCGGGAAAGCGTGCGCGTGGAAATCGACGATCAGCATAGTTTCGCGATGTCCTCGGCAGAGAGGAGCTCCGCGCCCGAAGAAAGCAGGATCGAGGAGGCTTTCGCGAGGTCGGACGCCTTGATCACGAGGGACGCCTTGCCCTCCTTCTCGATGGTGAGACCGTACATATATTCGAGGTTGATCTCGGTCTTGGAGATCTCGGCGAGGAAGGACTGGAGGCTGCCGACCTTATTGTCCAGACGCACGACCAGCACGTCGGTCAGCATCGAGGAGAACCCGTTCGCACGGAGCGCGGCGTCCGCCTTGGCGGGGTCGCTGACGATCAAGCGGAGCAGACCGTATTCGCTGGTGTCCGCGAGGCTGAGGGAGAGGATGTTCACCTTCGCCGCCGCGATGACTGCGAGGACTTCGTCCAATCTGCCTTCTCTGTTTTCGATAAATACCGATAATTGTTTCGCTTGCATATTGACCTCCTTTTAAACCAATTTACGATTGTCTATGACACGTACCGCCTTGCCCATACTGCGTTCGATGGTGCGCGGTTCGACGAGCTTTATCTTAGCGTTGAGTCCGATCATCTGTTGGACCGCCTTGCCGATCTTCACGGAGAGGGCTTCGAGCCCCTTGATCTCGTCGCTGAAGAACTTGCCGTCCACCTCCACCATGATCTCGAGAGTGTCGAGGTTATTCACGCGATCCACCTTAATCAGATAGTGGGGGCTGACGCCGTCCACGCCGAGCAACGCTTCCTCCACCTGCGAGGGGAAGACGTTGACGCCGCGGATGATCAGCATATCGTCCGACCTGCCCTTGAAGCGGCTGATACGACAGGTCGTCCTGCCGCATTTGCACTTGTCGTAGGTGATGCTCGTGAGGTCGCGGGTGCGATAACGGATCAGGGGCAGACCTTCCTTGGAGATGGTAGTGAAGACCAGTTCGCCCGTCTCGCCCGGGGCGACCGGTTCGAGAGTGGTCGGGGAGATGATCTCGGGGATGAAGTAGTCCTCGCAGACGTGCAGACCCTCGTGAAATTCGCAGTCGCACGCCACGCCAGGCCCCATCACCTCGGACAAGCCGTAGATGTCGTGCGCGTGGATGTTGAGATTACGCTCGATCTGGAGGCGCATCTCCTCGGTCCAGGGCTCCGCGCCGCAGATCGCCGCCTTGAGTTTCAGGTTGCCGATCTCACCCGCCTCCTTCAGCACTTCGGAAATGTGCAGGAGATAGGAGGGGGTGCAGGCGATCGCCGTCGCGCCGAAATCCTTCATCAGCGTCACGAGCTTTTGCGTGTTGCCCGTACCCATCGGCACGGTGGTCGCGCCGATGTACTCCGCGCCGTAGTGTGCGCCCAGTCCGCCGGTGAACAGACCGTACCCGTAGGCGACCTGGACGATGTCCTTTTTGGTGACGCCCGCCATCGTCATACAACGGGCGACGCACTCGCTCCACATCTCGATGTCCTTCGCGGTGTAGCCGACCACGGTGGGCTTGCCGGTCGTACCCGAGGAAGCGTGTACGCGCACGATCTCGTCCTGCGGAACGGCGAACAAGCCGAACGGATAATTCTCCCTAAGGTCCGCCTTGGTCGTGAAGGGGAGTTTCGTGAGGTCCTCGACCCCTTTGATATCCTCCGGCTTCAAGCCGATCGCGTCCATCTTCGCGCGGTAAGCGGGCACGTTGTCGTACACCCGCTTGACGGTGGCGACGAGCCGCTCGCTCTGTAAAGCGATAAGGTCGTCGCGGCTCATGGTCTCCATCTTTTCGTTCCAAATCATATTCTCTCCTTTGCTCGGACGGGTCATTCTCCGAGACCCGTCAAAAATGCCTTCTGATTGATCTCCACCGTCTTGGGGGGAACGGTGCGTTCGATCACGCGGAGCCAAACGTCCTTCTCCACGTCCATATGGCGCGCCGCCACGCCGAGCACGACGGTGTTGAAGACGCGACGGTTACCGACCTCTTCGGCGATCTTATTCGCGTCCACCTTGACGATCTTGTACTTCCCTTCGAGAGGGTCCAGCACGTCTGTGGGATAGGTGGTCTGCCCCGAGATAACGGTGATGGGCTCGATCACGACGTCGTTCACGATCATGACGCCCCCCTTCTTGAGGAAATGGTGATAGCGCGCGGCTTCGAGGCGCTCGAAGGCGATCAGGACGTCCGCCTGTCCCTCCTCCACGATGGGTTCGCGCACGCATTCGCCGTAACGCACGAAAGTCACGACGCTGCCGCCGCGCTGCGCCATGCCGTGGACCTCGGACAGCTTGACGTCGTAGCCCTTCTCGATCGCGATACCGCCCAAAATGCGGCTGGTCAAAAGCGTGCCTTGTCCGCCCACGCCGACGATCATAATGTTCGTACTCATTTCTTCAGTACCTCCCTCTTCTCCATCGCGCCGAACTTGCAGAAAGAGGCGCACAGTCCGCACCCGTTGCACATTTCGGGGTCGATCTTCGCGGTCTTGTCGGCGTTCTTGCTGAGCGCGGGACAGCCGCAGGTGATGCAGGCGCCGCACTTCGCGCACTTCGCGGCGTCGACGAAGACCTTGTTCGGGAAGACGTTGCCTTTCAGGAGCGCGCAGGGAGCGCGGCAGATGATGACGGACAGCTCGTCCGCCTGCGTTTCCTCCTTAAGGGCGGCGGTGAGCGCGTCGCGGTCAAAGGCGGAGACGGTGCGCACGCGGGTCACGCCGATCGCGCGGCAGAGGGTCTCGAGGTCGATCGCGGGAGCGGGCTCGCCCTTCAGGTTCTTGCCCGTCGCGGCGTGCTCTTGGTGCCCCGTCATACCCGTCGTGCGGTTGTCGAGGATCACGACGGTGCCGCTGCTACGGTTGTACGCCGAGTTGATGAGGCTGTTCACGCCGGTGTGCAGGAAGGTGCTGTCGCCGATCACGCAGACCCAATTCTTGATGTAATCCTTGCCCTTCGCCTTCTCGACGCCGTGCAAGGTGGAGATGCTGGAGCCCATGCAGATCGTGGTCTCGATGACCGAGATCGGAGCGACCGCGCCGAGCGTATAGCATCCGATGTCGCCGATCACGTGCAGTTTCAGGCGCTTCATCACCGAGAAGACGCTCCTATGCGGGCAACCGGGGCACAGAACGGGCGGACGTGCGGGCAGTCCCGCCGTCGGCGCTTCGTAATCCTCCACGCCGAGAACCGCCTTGCGAAGCAGGTTCGCGCTGTATTCCCCTTGGCGGGTAAAGATCTCCTTGCCGATGACCTTGATGCCCATCGCGCGGACCTGTTCCTCCACGACGGGTTCGAGTTCCTCAAAGACGTAGAGGGTCTCGACGTTCTTCGCGAATTCCTCGATGAGCGCCTTGGGGAGCGGGTTCAGCACGCCGAGCTTCAGGACCGACGCCTCGGGCATCGCCTCCTTCACGTACTGATAGGCAATGCCGCTCGCGATAAAACCGATCTTTTTGTCCGCGTATTCGATGCGATTCAGAGGATCGGTCGCCATATCCGCCGCCATGCGGTTCAGCCTGTCCTCCACGTAGAGGTGGCGCTTCTTCGCCATACCGGGCATCATAACGTACTTGTCGATGCGTTTCTCGTACGGCTTGTCGGGCACCTCGACCCTGTCCTCGAGCTCCACCGCGCCCTGCGAGTGCGAGAGCCTCGTCGTGGAACGCAGGATGATCGGGGTGTCGTACTTCTCGCTGAGCTCAAAGGCGCGCTTCACGAACGCCTTCGCCTCCGCGCTGTCCGACGGCTCGAGCACGGGGATCATCGCCGCACGTGCGATCATGCGGGTGTCTTGCTCGTTCTGCGAGCTGTAGAGTCCGGGGTCGTCCGCAACGACCGCGACCAAACCGCCGCCCACGCCCGTGTAGGCGCAGGTGAAGAGCGGATCCGCCGCCACGTTCAATCCGACGTGCTTCATACAGCACATACTTCTGACGCCGCTGATCGACGCGCCGATGGCGACCTCCGCCGCGACCTTCTCGTTCGGCGACCACTCCGCGTAGACCTCGGGATACTTCGCGATGGTCTCGCTGATCTCGGTGCTCGGCGTGCCGGGGTACGCCGCGGAGACCTTCACCCCCGCCTCGTACGCGCCGCGCGCGATCGCCTCGTTTCCAAGCAATAGTTTCTTCATACGCCCTCCTTATTTCTGAGATCGCGGACCCTCTTCGCCTTGCCCTCGAACCGTTGGATCGTATTGGGAGAGACGAGGCTGATCTTCGCATCTAAGCCCAGCACGACGCGGAGCTTGGCGCGGATCGCATTCTCGATGTTTTTCAGTTCTTGATAGTCGTCCGTCGCCTTCAAAAGTTCGACGCGGATCTCCAGTTTATCCGAGAACCCTTCGCGGGTCACCACGATCTCGTAGTGCGGACCGATGCCGTCCGTGTGGAGGAGCACCTCCTCGATCTGCCCCGGGAAGACGTTCACGCCGCGGATCTTCAGCATATCGTCCGTCCTGCCGTCGAGGTTCTCCATACGGCAGGTCGTCCTGCCGCACTTGCACTTTTCGTACATCAGACGGGTCACGTCCTTGGTGCGGTAACGGATGAGCGGGAGCGCCTCCTTGTAGATGCAGGTCACGACCAGCTCGCCTTTGCTGCCGGCGGGGAGCACTTCGCCCGTCTCGCTGTCGATGATCTCGGGGATGAAATAGTCCTCGTTGACGTGCATGCCGTCCATATACTCACATTCGCCCGACACGCCCGGACCCATCAGTTCGCTCATGCCGTAGTTGCTGGTCACGAGGACGTTGTCGCCCCAGACCTTGTGCATTTCGCCGCGCATCGCTTCGGTCAAGAGTTCGCTGCCGACGAGGGCGATGCGGACCTTGAGCTCCTTCTTGACGTCGACGCCCATCTCCTTCGCCACTTCGGCGAGGCGGAGCGCATAGGAAGGAGTCGCGACGAGGAGCGTCGTCTCGAAGTCCTTCATAAACATGATCTGCTTTTCGCTGTTGCCCGTCGAGGAGGGCACGATGGTCGCGCCGATGTTCTCCAGCCCGTAGTGCAGTCCGAGGGCGCCGGTGAACATCCCGTACCCGAAGCAGATCTGCGCCATATCGTCCGCGGTCGCGCCGCCCATCGCCGCGATGCGGGACACGCATTCCGTCCACACTTCGAGGTCCCTCTTCGTGTAGCCGACCACGGTGGGCTTGCCCGTCGTACCGGAGGAGGCGTGCACGCGCACGAGGTCCTTTTTCGGCACGGCGAAGAGTCCGAAGGGATAGTTGTCTCTGAGGTCCGCCTTGGTGGTGAAGGGGAGCTTGGCGAGATCCTTGAGCGTCTTGACGTCCTCGGGTTTCACCCCCGCCTCGTCCATCTTCTTCCGATAGGGAGCGACTTTCTCGTAGACGCGTTTTACGGTCTCCTGCAAGCGCTCCAGCTGGATCTTCTCGATCTCACTTCTCGGTAAGGTTTCGTTTTTTGACCAAATCATAGTTTTCTCCTTGTTGTTGCAACGGGATCAGACGATCTCATTGGGTATTTCCTTTTCAAAGGCTTCCTTGATCTTCTCCTCGGGGAGCTGCTTGGTAAAGAGGCTGACCACGAAGGTGGAAAGCATCGAATACACCATACAGATCACGCCGATCATCGGGGAGGCGCCTACGCCCTCTTTGAGCGCGGTGCCGAAGGTCGCGGCGCCCCACCCCGCCTTGTCGTAGCCGATCACGATGATGAGCACGACGGTCAGCACGAGAGAGCCGATGACCGAGGTCCAGGCGGCGGCACGCGTCGTCTTTTTCCATACGACGCCGAGCACGTACGGTCCGATGAAACAGCCCGCGAGGGTGCCCCAGCTGAGACCCATCATATAGGCGATCGCCGCCACGTTATACTTGCTGTTCAGGAAGGCGATCAGCGTCGCGATGACTACGAAGGCGAGAGAGAGGATGCGCATGAGCAGGGTGACCTGTTTGTCCGAAGCGTCCTTCTTGACCGTCTTGTAGATGTCGATCGTCACCACCGAAGAGGAGGCGAGAGAGACCGAGGCGAGGGTGGACATCGACGCCGCGAGGACGAGCACGGCGATGAGACCGAGCAAGCCGAAGGGCAGGACGTCCTTGATCATATGCGGGATCACGTTGTCGGTCGTGCCCGCCGCGTACTCTTTCGGGAAGAGGGTCGCGAGACCGCCGATAAAGTACGCGCCGAAACCGATCACGAGAGCGAAGATCGAGCTGACGATGGTGCCCTGCTTGATCGCGTGCTTGTCGCGAACGGTGTAATACTTGTGAATGGTCTGCGGGAGCGCCCACACGCCGAAAGAGGTGAGGAGCACGAGGAAGACCAACGTCATCTCATTCCCGTAAAGGAAGTTCGTCGCAGTGGACGCCTTGCCCATAAAGAGCCCCATACCCTCCTCGGAGAGTTTGGCGAGCCCTTCGCCCCAGTTCACCTGCGGCGAGGCAAGGAAGAAGAACAACATGATGATGACGCCCACGAACATGATGATGCCCTGAATGAAGTCGGTGAGAGAGGTCGCAATGTACCCACCGAGGAAGAGATAGAGCGCCGTGACCGCCGCGAGGACGAGCATCACGACCCAGCTCGGGATGTTGAAGACGATGCTGAAGAGGTTGCCGAGACCGTTGTACACCGACGCGGCGTAGGGGATCAGGAAGATAAAGATCACGACCGCCGAGACGAGCTTCAGCTTTTCGTCACCGTACCGCTTGAAAAAGAAATCCGGCATCGTCTTCGCATCCAAGCGCACCGTCATATTCTTGGTGCGTTTCGCGAGGACCATCCAGGCGAGCAACGCGCCGACGATGGCGTTGCCGATGCCGATCCACACCGCGGCGAGTCCGAAGCCGTAACCGAACTTGCCCGCGTAACCGATGAAGATGACGGCGGAGAAATACGTCGTGCCGTACGCAAAGGCGCTCATCCAACCGTTGAGCCCCTTGCTGCCCGCGAGCAGGTAGTCCTTGACGGTCTTCGCCTTGTTGCGAGTGTAGAGGGCGATGAAGATCATTCCCACGAGATAGAGGGCGATCACAGCAATGTCTATTCCGATCATTCGTTTGTCCTTCTTTTTCGTTATTCCGTTATTTATAATAACTTTATTATTATAAAGCAGTTTGCGCGCGTATGTAAAACGCTTTTACGCGCTTCGCGAAAAAACCTTGCGAACCGAGACGATAACGCCCATTCTGTCACGATGGGACCGACCCGATTTCAATTTCGCCCACGAATGGGAGCACGCATCGTGGGAAAGACGGCGGAGAAGGGTCGCAGCGGCAAGGCTCGGCAAGGAGACGGATGGGCGCGCACTCCGTGTACGTCACCCTTCGGCGACGCCGACGGAAACGCAGCCGATGCGCCCCGATACGCCGTCTTTCCGCTTTACTTTTCTTTCCGCACGAACTATAATACAAGCATGGTAAAGTTGCGAGTGGTCGCCGTCGGCGGCATCAAAGAGAGTTTCTACCGCGAAGCGATCGCGGAGTACGTCAAGCGCCTCGGCAAGTGGGCGAAGGTCGAGATCCTCGAGGCGGAAGAAGCGTCGCGGATCGACGATCCGACGGCGAAAGCGGGAGCGGAAGCGGACGGCATCCTTAGGAGACTCAAGGGACGAACGGTCCTCCTCGACGTCAAAGGTCGTCGCATCACCAGCGAGGGCATCGCCGACCTGCTCAAGCGTTACGTGAACGCGGGCGACAGCGAGATCACCTTCGTGATCGGCGGCAGCAACGGCGTGGCGCAGGCAGTCAAGGACCGCGCGGATGAGGTCATCTCCTTCGGGGATATCACCCTGCCCCATCAGCTGTTTCGCGTGGTGCTGCTGGAACAGCTATATAGAGCAGAGACCATACTGCACAACGCCGCCTATCATAAGTGACGACGCATTAAGGCACATCTGCCGCGTTACTGCCTTCGTCACCGAATAGTTACGTACAAGGAGTACGCGCCTATCCGCCTCCTCGGCGAGCCTTGCATCTGTACCTTTCTCCGCCGTCACCACGGAGTGAGAATAACAACGAACCATTGAGCCACTTCCGTTTGATCGATCACCGATCTCAAAAATGGAAAGCTTCGGTTAAAAACAAATAGCTTCCGCATCGTAGCGATCGCATCACCGCCATTGGGGTCCACGCAAAATCAAAGATTTTGTGGGGTACAGGCGGACAGAAGGGTTACAGATTCGTATAAAACAAAACTGCTCTCGAACCTCTATATCCATTCCCCAACGTGCGTACTCGGAGAATGAGTGGGAGACGCAGAGAAAAAATAGATTTCATATCCGCATCATTGCGACCACTCAAAATCGCTTGCTGATGTAGGTATAATAAAACAAATTAACGGACGGAAGCCCGTCTCACACACGACCGAGAGCGCAGAGATGCGTGCGGAGACAAGGCTCGCCGAGTCATAACCGTAAATCAACAAACTGCTCTCGAGCCTCTATATCCATTCCCCAACGTGCGAACTCGGAGAATGAGTAGGAGACGCAGAGAAAAAAATAGATTTCATATCCGCATCATTGCGACCGCATAGAAGGGTTGCAGATGCGAGGCTCGGCAAGGCGACACGAATGAGCGTACTCGGCGTACGTGATTTCGCGGCGCCGCAGACAGAAACAAAGCAGATGCGCCCTTATGGGCGGTCGCTAAACGGAGGAACGACAGTGAACGAACGTGAATTAGCCAAGTTAGCAGAATATCAGGACGAAGACGCCCTCCACTACGAGGACTTCGACCTCGCCGACCTCCTCAAGGAATACGAGCAGAACGCGGCGGCATTCAAGGAGAAGTACGGCGCCTATTACGACGACATCAAGTTCAAGGAAAAGGATTGGTGGTGAGATGACGGGCGCAAGGCATACGGTGCTCCACGTCGTACTCTTCATCGTCTTCTTGGTCGTGGCGGCGGGACTGGCGCTCGCGCTCGCCATCGTCTTCGCCCCCGTGAACCTCTCGCTCGAGGAGGACGGCTACACCCTGTCCTTCCTCTTCCACAAGGAGAGCGGGCTCTACGCCGACCTCGAGCAGATCGACTTGTTGGACGAAAGCTATACCTCCGAACGCATCCGGTCCTACGGCGGCATCAGCAAGGACTTCGGCACGTATAAAAACGAAGTCTACGGCGAGCATTTCCGCCTGACCTTTTCGGAGAACAAGCACAACTACATCCTACTGAAAAGAACAGACGGCTCTGTGACCGTCTTTAATCAAAAGTCCTATGACGCCACCGCCGCCCTGTACGACCGGCTCGCGGAGAAGCTCGCCGCTATTTCCTGATCTTATCCAAAACCGCGCCTAATTGCTCCAAGAAATCTTCGGGGAGAAACATCCACGTCGCTTTCCCGTTTGCGGTTGGCGTGCCGAGAGAATCATCGGATTCGTTCCCGTTCCATCTGAATGCAAGTTTTTGTTTCCCTTTCCAAGTCAAAGAGGCAATCGAGTAACTATTTGTTTCACTTATAAAGAGTATTTTCAAATTTTTAATTCCATCATAGCGAACTTCATAGGGGTTAATCATATCCTTCACTCCTTTTCATTTAGATTGTTTATTACTAATGCCGCTGAGAATACTACTTTTTATATACCACAGGGAAACGAGTACTGATACTAGATAATATAATGTTTTCTCCGCCGACAGAAGTCCGCATACAATTAAATGTCTCCCCGGTCGAATAAAAGGAAAAATCAATATGATTGCCTTCCGTATCTGAATATTCATACGAGCCAAGATAATTCTTTGTTTTTCCTGTAGAAAGGTCTTCTATTTTAAGTGAAAAAGTTTTATCTTTCTTTAATGACAAACTCACATCATAAAACAGATTAGACCCTTGATAGTTTTCATCATTGTACTTTGGTGTTAAAGCGGAATTTGCCGAATCAGACGCTCCACGATCACTACTTCCACCCCCGCTTAACTTTATTAAATATGAAGTGATAGAATAAACCGCCAATACAAACAAAACAACGATAACCACTACCACGATCGGGTTTATTTTACTATTCCTGTTTTCGTTCTGTTCTCCCATATCTCCTCCTTTCAAAAAACAATGTTTTGTTGTTTTTCTTGTATTATACTCAATATTTTATTGTTTGTCAATAATTGTTCTGTTTATTATGCGAAGATAGAAGCGTCGGAGGTAAACAAAGTGTTGAATCTGAAAGAAATACGCGAAGAGAAAAATCTTCAGCAAAAGGAGATCGCGGAAAGGCTGAATCGGACGCCCGCTTGCATTTCTTCTTGGGAAACGGGAAAGACCGAACCGAGCATCGACGACCTCGTAAAACTCGCCGACCTACTCGAAGTATCTCTCGATTACCTACTTTGCCGCACCGACGAAAGCGGAGTCGTAGAAGAGATCCGCAATTACTCCCCTCTGCATAAAAAAATGCTCTCCCTTTTCGAAAAACTATCACAGGAAGACCGACTGCAAACACTCGGTTTTATGCAGGCATTATTGCGCTGAATAAGTTCTCCTCTTCCTCTTAATTGCAGGAGACTAAAAATAGGGGCTGCCGAGAATTCGGCAGCCCCTGCGCTTTATTTCGATGCGATCAAGCCATAAAGAACTTGAGCACGGCGGAGAGCGCGACCATAGGCAACGACTCGATACCCTGCGCCTTCTCGATCGCTTCCTCGGTGAGGACGAACGGAGTCGCCGAGACCGTCCTGACGGAGATGCCGAAGCGCAGATACTCTGCCGCCGTCTCCCCTTCCGCGTTGTTACCGAGGGTCAGCAGGAAGGAGATGCCGCCCTTCCAACCGAGCTCCGCGGTGAGCGAGAGATCGGAAAGGACGTCCGACAGCTCGGCGCCGATCACATTTTTGAAGAGGGTCTTGAAATCGAACAAATTAATGTCTCCGACCAGCTCGTTCAGCAGGTCTGAGAGGCTCTCCGCGTCAAAGTCCTCCCAACCGTCCTCCGTCGGGATACCCATAAAGAGGTTCACCACCGTGAGCAGATCCTTGTCAGAGGCATCGTTGATCGCGAGGTTCAGGGTGATGCCGCGACCCGACGTCCAAGTCACACGATAGATCGAGCGAATGAGATCCGCGTTGTCCGTGAGCAATTTCTTCGCCGCAACGAGGGCTTTCTCCCCGTCCACGGTGCCGTCGTCGGTCAGTGTGACGAAACGGATATACTTGGTGAGGTCCGGTTTTTCATCCTCCTCTTCCGGGTCGGCGTCTGCGAGGCAGATCGATACGGTCTTGGAGAAGGTGCCGTATTTGACAGTGAAACTCTCGCCTTTCACGTCGAATCCCTCTATCTCGTAGTCTTCGATCTCCTCCGACTCTCCATCGTCGTAGTTGACCGTGACGTACAGGCGCTCGCGGATATCCTCCTCGGTGTCGTCCGTCCAAACCTCGATCGAGTCGTCGCAATCAAGCTCCTCGATCACGACGTTTTCCGGATCGTAGACGTGCGCGTAGAGTATGGAAGTCATGCCGTCCTTCTCGACTAAGCATATGTAATCGCCCGTCACGTTAAAGGAACCTCCCGGGAGGAGCATATCGCCGCCCGTCGAGATGGCGGCTTGTTTAATGATGAGCCCCATCGCCCCTTCTGTCCAAAAGACAGTACCGTCGGTCATATTGATGCCGTACGTGCAGTTTTCCTGTGCTTCCTCGAGGGTCGTTCCCACGGGATAATAGTATTTCGGTTCCATCTCCAGCGAGCTCATTTCGATTTTGTCGAGATCGCAGATCCTGACGTCGACGGAGGCGGAATAGCCGGGAGCGAATACGATGGTGACATTCCCCACGAAAGAAGCGGATCCGTCGAAATCTTCTACGGTGTAATCGCCGTAGGGGATCTCCGCCCCATCCTCGTCCATCACGAAGACGACCAACTTGGCACGCAAGTCGCGTTCCGTCGATCCGATGGGCAACACGAGCACGTTGTCCTCCTCATCGGCAAAGCGGCAACCGAAACCATACTCAAATCGGGGGTCTCCCTCGGGGATACCGCCGTAGGAGGCGTCGTCACCGTCGTCGCCGTCAGATCCATCCTCTCCTTGATCCGTCGCGCCGAACCCGCCGAAGATCTTGCCGAGCAGCCCGGGCAAAGCGTCGTAGAACCCTACGGGCTTGCCTTCCTCCTCGAAGGCATAGTAGAAGGAAGCATTCACTTCTTCCCCCTCTTCGGAGTCGGAAAGCTGCATCAACGGAGTCATATCGACGTAGAGATAGCTGTCGTTCAGCACGACGCGGATGGCGTCCCGAACGTCTTTGTAATCGAGAGACAGCGTCGCGAGCTCCTTGCCCTTCGTTTCAAAGAGATCCTTCACGTGCACGACCGCAGTCAGATTCAGATCGAGCTGTTTTGCGGGCAACGAGAACGGCACCGAGATCTCGAGATCACTCTTCGCGCTCTCCTCGCCCGGAATGACGAAGGGGGTCAAGGAGACCTCGAGCGCCGCGGAGACCTTGCCGCTCACTTCCGTCTTTTTGTTCTCATAAGAGCAGGAGAAAGCTACGCCGTTCGCCCTGATCTCGACGGAGAAAGTGAGCGCGATCTTTCCCTCCTTGAACGCTCCGTCCGTAGCGCTGTCGATCACGTCGAAGATATCGTTGAGATCGATCCCCGGGATCGCCCCTATGCCACCCGTCACCGTCTGCAACAGGGTGGCGAGCTTTTTGGAATTCGTAGTCAAGACGTAAGAGTTGACGTCGGTTTCAACGGTAACGCCGAGCAGCTTCTGCAGGCTCGGGGTCTCGGCGATCCGATCCAAGTAATCCATCACGGCAGAGACTCCCTTAAAGAGCGACGTGAGAGCGTCGAGCTCGGTGGCGGGCTGTTCCGCATCTTCGCCCTCGACCGTCGCATCCTCGTCACCTGCGGCATCCTCGTCACCTGCGGCATCTTCGTCGCCGATCAACGACTCGGGATCGAGCTCGACGTTAGCCAGCAACTCGGAGAACAGCGCATCGAGCAGCTCCGTCTTTACGCCCGAATCTCCGATCGAGATCACGACGTTATCGTAATTCGTGACGACGAATTGATCGTTCGGCGTGCCGCTCAACAGGGCGAAACGAGTGCCCGCATCCTCGAGATCGAGGATCGCCTTCACGCCGAAACCTCGGTGCTCCTTGGTATCGGGGAGCAATCCGTCCCCGCTGACCGTCAGGGCATAGGACTTGTCCTCGCTCTTGTTCAAGAGAGCGTAGAGCGGTCTCAGTTCCTCACGCAGGAGAGAGGCGTTCTCGCCCGCATAGGGCAAGCGGACGGTCCTCACCTCACCTGCCACGGACACGTCAACCTCGATGTAATCGCCGTCGTCGCTCACTTTGGAATTGATGACGTGATAGTCCACCTTCTCGGCTTTGCCGTCCGTGACGAGTTCCACGCTGAGCCCTTCGATGTCGTCCGATATGGAGTCCAACGTGTACACTGCGTCATCGTCGACGGTGAACTGTACGTCGGGCACGGGTTCGTACCGCTTACAAGCGACCAGTCCGAAAGCCAGCACGACGACGATCAAAAATGCGATCGTCAAAAATACGGTTTTTTTCATAGATCCTCCTTTCTCGCCTTTTTGGCGAGAACACCTATTTATTATATATTCCGTCGAAGGCGTTGTCAAGATGCGTTCGCCGCGCCCTCGCGAGCGGCGGGCTCCTCGAAGCGCGTGGAAAGAAACGGCATCGAACCACGACCACTCCCCTACGTTCTCCCTGATCGGAGGCGGTGAGCTATAGGATAAAAATGTCGTTCGGCACGTTCTTGTCGAGAGATACGTCTTGTAGATCGAATCGGCGCAGGTCATCCCCGTGAAGCCCTGCTACGGGCGTGTGCATTCCTTCCCGCGCGATCGATCATAAAAGGGGATCGGCGCATTCGACGGTTCTGTATACGAAAAAACGCCCCACCGATGGGTGAGGCGAATATCGATTTTGCGAGATTAACGCTTGCTGAACTGCGGAGCCTTACGCGCCTTCTTGAGGCCGTACTTCTTCCTCTCCTTCATTCTCGGATCACGGGTCAGGAAACCTGCCGCCTTGACCTGAGACTTGAGGTCGGGTTCCGCGATGACGAGAGCGCGGGCGATGCCGTGACGGATCGC
>JAFSZO010000049.1 GCA_017455605.1 Clostridia bacterium | reverse complement strand
GATGTAATACAACGAGCAGCGCTCCGCCTCCTCTTTGATCGCCTCCTGCGCCTGCTTCTTGGTACCGACGAAGAGAATGGTCTTACCGGACTTTATCTCATCGCGCACGAAAGCATAAGCCTTCTCGATCTCTTGAACGGTCTTCTCGAGGTCGATGATGTGCACCCCGTTGCGAGCAGTATAGATATACTTGCTCATCTTCGGGTTCCAGTGGCAGGTACGGTGACCGAAATGGACGCCGGCTTCCAACAGCTGTTTCATGGTGATTACTGACATACTAAAAAATCCTCCTGTTTTTTCTTCCTGCGACTTCTGCGGCCGCCACAACTCAAACGAGCAACAGTACGACCTCGGACGCAGTGCTTTTTATTAGCTTTATAATGATATCATACGGAAAAAGTATTTGGCAACGGTTTTTCCGCACTTTGCGCAAATTATTTTTTGTCGCCGCACCCCGCGCAACCGGAGCAATCGCCCGAGCAACCTTCGTCGGAATTGTTCTGCAAAAACAACTCGAAAACGGCGTTGAGTTCCGCCTCGTCTTCGATGGGGGTCAGATCGAAGGTCTCGTCGCCGTTCTGTTCGGCATGGAAGATGTAGCAACTGCCCTCCTCAAACTCCGAGCTGTCCCCGATCGGCGAAACGACCACGTACAGTTTGCCGTCCTTTTCCACGGTATCGAGCATTTCGCACTTGATCTCGTTGCCCTCTTCGTCCGTCATCGTGATGATGTCTCTTTCTTCGTCCATAATCGCACCTCTTTATTTATTCAAATAACTGCGAAGGATGATCTCCGCCGCTACCTTATCTATCACCTTTTTGCGCTCTTCTCGGCTGAGCCCAGCCTCGATCAGCATCTCTTCCGCTTCGACGGTGGTCAGGCGTTCGTCCTCGTACTCGACAGGGAGCCCGGACGCAGCCGCAAGCGCCGCGCCGAAGTCACGAACGAGCGCCGCTCTGTCCCCCTCCGTGCCGTCCATATTGAGGGGAAGCCCGAGCAAGAACAAATCCGCACCGCGCGACCTCGCCATCTCGGAGAAGTACGCCACGTCGCGCTCCCTGCCCTCGGAACGATGAGTCTCGATGCCGTTCGTGCTGATCCCGAGGGGATCGCTGATCGCGACGCCGATACGCACGTCGCCGATGTCCAAACACAACACTCTCATACCTTAATCATATCACGCGCGGGAAGGAATGGCAAACGATCAACCCTTGTTCCCTTTGATGACTTTCGCTCTGACGAGGGTCTTCTCGAATCCGTTTTGAGAAGGATGGTAAAAAGTCTCGTCCTTGATCGCATCGGGAAGGTATTGCTGCTCGACCCAGCCGCCGTAGGAATGGGGATACTTGTACCCTTCCACCTTTTCCTGCTTGTAGTTCGCGTCCTTAAGGTGCGGAGGGACGATATCTCCGTAGGTCTTCTCCACCGCGTCGTGCGCCGAATAGAGCGCGCCGACGACCGAGTTGCTCTTCGACGCCTCGCAGACGTAGATGATCGCCTCGGTCAGCGGGATGCGTCCTTCGGGAAGACCGATGTTCTGCATCGCGGTCATCGCGGAGACTGCAAGGGTCAAAGCATAGGGATCCGCCATGCCGACGTCCTCGGCGGAATGCACGACGAGCCGCCTGCACACGAGCATCGAATCGCACCCCGAGGAGATCAGTCGCTCCATCCAATAGACCGCCGCGTCGGCGTCGCTGCCGCG
>JAFSZO010000048.1 GCA_017455605.1 Clostridia bacterium | reverse complement strand
GCTCAACATGACAATATTATTTGTCATCCCGACCGTAGCGGAGGGATCGCCGCGTATTTAATGCGGAATGCGGAATAAAGGATCGATACGCTCCGCGAGAGTGGAGTGTGGAGAGTGGAGAGTGGAGCTGCGGAATGCGTTCCGCAATGTCGAGCGTAGCGAGATACATCATGTTTGCGTAGCAAAAACATCATGTTTGCGTAGCAAATACATCATGTTTGCGTAGCAAATACATCATGTCGCCAGAGGCGATACAAATAAGCGAAGTTGCTGCGCAGTGAAGTACGGCTTGCGCCGAGTGAAGCCTTACGCAGTGAAGTTTGTACCGATTGGTACAAGTTGTGGATGGAGAGGTGATGGTGAAGTTACTTCGTAGTGAAGTACGGCGGGAGCCGTGTGAAGTTACTGCGTAGTGAAGTTTGTGCCACAAGGCACAGGTTGCGGACGAGTAAAGCGACACCAATTACTCGGCGATTCTTCGACTACGCTCAGAATGAAAACAGCATTCGTCATCCCGTATCGGAGCATAGAAGGGGCGAAAGATCTTCGGGTTCATAACGGGATAATCGATAACTACGTTTTAAAAGAATTTCTATCCCACCTTTTATCAGAAGGAAGTCGAGCGCTTCGGCGGTAAATCGCCCCCTCACGGGCGCCTCACACGGCGAGGTGCGGGTCAGCCGATTTTGAGACTTTTTGCGAAAAAGGATATCAAATTTCGCATTTTTCAAAGGTCTCCGCTCAAAAAAGTGCGTTTTTGAAGGGGTTATTCCCGAAAAAACATAAAAATGAGTATTGACATATCTTTTTTTTATGGTAAAATTAGTATATGGGTTTTCACCCGTAAAGGAGTAAATTGCAGCGTTTGCTGTAAAATAAATTTTTCAAGGAGATTTTTTATGAGAAAAGCGTTTATCTGCCCGACCAAGTACGTTCAAGGTGAAGACGAATTGCTCAATTTGGGTTATTTCGTCAAAACTTTCGGCAAGAAAGCCCTCCTGATCGCCGATCCGTTCGCTCTGTCCCTCGTGAAGGACAAGCTGGCGGCGACTGCGGAGAAGTACAAGATCGAGTTCGTCCCCGCGGGCGACATCTTCAAGGGCGAATGCTCCCGCACCGTCGTGGCGAAGCTCCAGGAAGTCGCGAAAGAGAACAAGTGCGCCTGCACCATCGGTCTCGGCGGCGGCAAGGCGATCGACACCAGTAAGTGCGTGGCTGCGGGCAACCCGCTGATCATCTGCCCGACCATCGCGGCGACCGACGCTCCCACGAGCCACAGCGCGGTGCTCTACACCGACGACCACGAGTTTGACGATTACGCTTATTTCCGTCAGAGCCCGAGCGTCGTGCTCATCGACCTGAACGTCATCGCGAACGCGCCCTCCCGCTTCCTCGTATCCGGTATGGGCGACGCCCTCTCCACCTACTTCGAGGCGCGTGCCAACGTGAAGAGCGTCAGCAACGTCAACGCGGGTCTCCCCTGCGGCGCGAACCGTGCGAAGGGCACCCTGCTCGGCTACGGCACCCACACCGCGTTCGCTCTCGCGGAGCTCTGCTACAAGAACCTCATTTCGGACGGCTACAAGGCGAAGGTCGCCTGTGACCAGCACGCCGTGACCCAAGCCTTCGAGAAGATCGTCGAGACCAACATCCTTCTGTCCGGTCTCGGATTCGAGTCGGGCGGTCTCGCCGCGGCGCACGCGATCCACGACGGCATCACGATCGTGCACGAGATCCACGCGAACAACTTCCACGGCGAAGTGGTCGCCTTCGGCACCATCTGCCAGCTGATCCTCGAGAACAGCCCCGAAGACGAGCTCTATGAGGTCCTCGACTTCTGCGACACCGTCGGCTTGCCGATCACCCTCCGTGACCTGATGACCAACAAGAAGACCGGTGAGGTGGCGAGAGAGTCCCTGACCGATGACGAGCTCCTCGCCGTGGCGAAGAAGACCTGCATCCCCGAGGAGTCCATCCACAATATGCCCTTCCCCGTCACGCCCGAAATGGTCGTCGCGGCGATCAAGACCGCGGACAAGATCGGTCGCGAGTACAAGGGTTACGACGACTGATCGTCCACAGACAATTATTAGCCGAGAGAGATCTCGGCTAATATCATAAAAAGGAGAGAAAACTATGAAGAAAATAATGAATACCCCCGAAACTTTCGTGTACGATATGTGCCACGGCATCGCGATGGCGCATCCCGACCTCGAGTTCGTGGAAAAGTTCAAGATCGTCAAAAAGAAGGAGATCAACGACGACAAGGTCAGCCTGATCTCGGGCGGTGGTTCGGGGCACGAGCCCGCTCACGCCGGATTCGTCGGCAAGGGTATGCTGGACGCAGCGGTCTGCGGCGACGTCTTCGCCTCCCCCTCGCAGGTGCAGGTCTACAACGCGATCAAGAAATGCGCGACCGACAAGGGCGTGCTGCTCATCATCAAGAACTACTCCGGTGACTGCATGAACTTTAACAACGCGATGAGCGACGCGATCGACGACGGCATCAAGGTCGACGCGGTCTACGTCAACGACGACATCGCCGTGAAGGACAGCCTCTACACCGTCGGCAGACGCGGCGTGGCGGGCACCGTGCTCGTGCACAAGTGCGCCGGTGCGGCGGCGGAGATGGGCAAGGAGCTCGACGAAGTCAAGGCGGTGGCGAACAAGGTCATCGCGAACGTCCGTTCCTTCGGCTTCGCTTTCACCTCCTGCACCGTTCCCGCGGCGGGACATCCGACCTTCGACATCGGCGACGACGAGATGGAGTTCGGCGTGGGCATCCACGGCGAGCCGGGCCGCTTCCGTGAGAAGATCGACTACTCCAAGGGCACCTTCAGCGACGACCTCGCCGAGAGGATCGTGAAGGACCTCAAAGAGGACCTAGGACTCAAGGCGGACGACGAGATCGTCCTGCTGATCAACGGCTTCGGCGGCTCCCCCCTGCAGGAGCTGTATATCCTCAACTACAGCACGACCAAGGCGCTCGAGAAGCTGGGCGTGAAGATCCACCGCACCATCGTGGGCAACTATATGACCTCCATCGATATGGCGGGCGCGTCCATCACCGTCCTGAAAGTGGACGATGACCTCAAGAAGTACGTCGACTATCCCGTCACCACCCCTGCCCTCTCTTGGGGCGCGGCGATGAGCGAACAGGCGGAAGCGGCGGTCGAAGCGATGAACGCGATCGCGAAGGCTCTCGGCGTCACGAACGTGGCGGCTCCCGCAGCAAAGAAAGCGAAGAAAGCGGTTGCCGAAGAGGCGGACGCCAACGCCGTCTACGAGGTCGAAGGCACGCCCGAGATCAAGGAGACCATCAACACCGCGGCGTTCGTGAAGATCGTCGACAAGATGGCGGACGTCATCATCGAGAACGAAGTCCCCTTCTGCGAGGCGGACAAGATGGGTGACGGCGACTTCGGCATGAGCATCGCCAAAGGCTTCAAACAGCTCAAAGCCGACTGGGCGACCCGCAAGAAGGGCGACATCGGCGAGTTCCTCGTCAGCTGCTCCGAGATCATCAAGGAGTACTGCGGCGGCGCGTCCGGTCCCATCTGGGGCAGCGCGTTCAAGTACGCGGGCAAAGCGATGCTCGGCAAGAAGGAGATCAACCTGACCGACCTCGCCTTCCTCTTCACCGAGGCGAATCGCGGCGTCTACGAGACGGGCAAGAAGAGCTTCGGCAAGGGCGCGGAGATCGGCGACAAGACCCTCGTCGACGCGCTCAAGCCCTGCGCGATGGCTCTGACCAAAGCGGCGGAAGAAGGCAAGAAGCTGCAGGAAGGCATCGACCTCGGCGCCAAGGCGGCGCACGACGGCGCGGAAGCCACCAAGACCCACGTCGCCACCCTCGGCAGAGCGGGCACGGTCGGCGAGCGCAGCATCGGCTACCCCGACGCAGGCGCGCACGGTCTGGACGTCATCTTCAACGAGCTGGCAAAGTACACCAAGAACTTCAAAGCGTAAAAAAATCCACCAAACAAAAACACCTCGCGGCGTCGCGGGGTGTTTTTTGTAGAGTGGAGTGTGGAGAGTGGAGCTCGCGGATGCCGTAGACGGGAGCAACGTCGAGCAACGCGAGATACATCATGTCGCCGTAGGCGATACAAATAAGTGAAGTTGCTGCGCAGTGAAGTACGGCTAACGCCGTGTGAAGTTACTACGTAGTGAAGTTTGTGCCAGACGGCACAAGTTGCGGGTCGCTGCGCTCCGCAAGAGTGAAGAGTGGAGAGTGGAGCTCGCGGATGCCGTAGACGGGAGCAACGTCGAGCAACGCGAGATACATCATGTCGCCGTAGGCGATACAAATAAGTGAAGT
>JAFSZO010000047.1 GCA_017455605.1 Clostridia bacterium | reverse complement strand
TAATTCGAATCTCCAAGATCGTTTAACCTTAACGCAAATCTTTCCGTTTCATTTGGCACTTTATGATGGTTTGCTAATCTATTTACCACTGAGCTATGCTCAAGTCAATATAGCGATTGAGAATTCTTGTAAAAATGTAGCAATTATTCTCAATAGAGATTCAGAATTTCGATTCTCGCATCTTCTACTCCTACAAAAAAAAGGTGCAAGAGGGATTCTCTTGCACCGATTGGATGATGGAGGAGGCTATTCTTTTGCCGCCGCCTCGACGAAGCGGACGAAGAGGGGATGGGGCTTATTGGGGCGGGACTTGAACTCGGGGTGGAACTGTACGCCGACGTAGAAGTCGCGATCCGAGAGCTCCACCGTCTCCACGATGTGCCCCGAGGGCGAGGTGCCGCTGACGGTCAGCCCCGCGCGTTCGAACGCCTCCTTGTACTCGTTGTTGAACTCGTAGCGGTGGCGATGGCGCTCCTTGATGAGGTCCTCGCCGTAGCATGCGCGGAGGGTGGTGCCCTCCTTCACCTTGCACGGATAGGCGCCGAGGCGCATCGTGCCGCCCTTGATGACGCCGTGCTGGTCGGGCATCAGGTCGATCACGAGGTGCTCGCTCTTCTCGTCGAATTCGCGGCTGTTCGCGTCCTTAAACCCGAGGACGTGGCGGGCGTATTCGATCACACAGATCTGCATCCCGAGGCAAATCCCGAAATAGGGCAGCCCGTTCTCACGCGCATATTTGCAGGCGGTGATCATCCCTTCGATGCCTCTGTCGCCGAAGCCGCCGGGGACGAGGATACCCGCGCAGTCCTTGAAGACGTCGGGAGCGTTCTCCTCGGTGAGTTTGTCGCTCTCCACCCATTTGATCTTTACCTTCTTCCCCACGACGAAACTCGCGTGATTGAGCGCCTCGACGATGGACAGATAGGAGTCGTGCAATTTGACGTATTTGCCCACGAGGGCGATGGTGACTTCGCCCTTTCTTTCACGCACCGAGTCCACCATATCCTGCCACTCGCGCATATCCGCCTTGGGCAGCGAGATACCGAGCTCGCGGATGGCGACGTCGTCCATCCCTTCGTTGTGGAGCATCACAGGCACCTCGTACAGGCAGTCGAGGGTGGTATTGGAGATCACGCAGTCCTCGGCGACGTTGCAGAACATCGATATCTTTTTGCGGATCTCTTTGCCGACGTCCTTATCCGACCGCGCGACGATGATGTCGGGATGGATGCCCATCGCTTGCAGTTCCTTGACCGAATGCTGGGTGGGCTTGGACTTGAACTCGTCCGATCCCGAAATGTAGGGGACCAAACAGACGTGCACGAACAGGCAGTTCCGCCTGCCCACTTCGAGGGAGAGCTGACGGATCGCCTCGAGGAAAGGCTGGCTTTCGATATCGCCGATCGTGCCGCCGATCTCGGTGATGAGGACGTCCGCCTCGGTGACCTCGGCATTCTTCAGAATGAACGCCTTGATCTCGTTGGTAACGTGCGGGATGATCTGCACCGTCTCGCCGAGATACTCGCCGTTCCTCTCCTTATTGAGGACGTTCCAATAGACCTTGCCCGAGGTCAGATTGGAGTACTTCGTAAGGTTTTCGTCGATAAAGCGCTCATAGTGTCCGAGATCGAGATCGGTCTCCGCGCCGTCCTCGGTGACGAAGACTTCGCCGTGCTGATAGGGACTCATCGTCCCGGGATCCACGTTCATATAGGGATCGAGCTTCTGCGCCGCGACCTTGAGCCCTCTTAGCTTCAAGAGCCTACCGAGAGACGCCGCCACGATGCCCTTGCCGAGACCGGAAACCACACCGCCTGTAACGAATATATATTTCATACTTACCTCACTTTGGGACTATTCCCACTCTACCGTTGCGGGCGGTTTGCTCGTAACGTCATACACCACGCGATTGATTCCTCTGACTTCGGACGTGATGCGGCAACTTGCCTTCTCGATGACGTCGAAGGGGATCCTCGTCCAATCCGCGGTCATAAAGTCGTCCGTCGTGACGGCGCGCAAGGCGAGGACGTGACCGTAACTTCTCGCGTCGCCCATCACGCCGACGCTCCTCGTGTCGGTCAGGACGGCGAAGAACTGGTTGGGGGCGTTTTCCTTCATCGCGGCGGCGATCTCTTCGCGGAAGATCGCGTCCGCTTCGCGCAAAAGATCGGCTTTTTCTTTCGTGATCGCGCCGATGATCCTGACCGCAAGCCCGGGGCCCGGGAAGGGTTGCCGCCAAACGAGTTCGCGCGGAAGTCCGAGTTTGATCCCGACTTCGCGGACCTCGTCCTTAAACAAGTCGCGGAGAGGCTCGACGATCTCTTTGAATTCGATGACCGAAGGCAACCCTCCGACGTTATGATGGCTCTTGATCGTCGAAGCGTCCCCTTTTCCGCTCTCGATGACGTCGGGATAAATCGTCCCTTGGCAGAGGAAATCGACTTTGCCGAGCGCGCGCCCTTGCTCTTCAAAAACCCGAATGAATTCTTCTCCGATGATCTTTCGCTTGCTTTCGGGGTCGGTCACGCCGTCGAGGGCGGCGAGGAAGCGGTCTTCCGCGTCCACGCGGATCAGGTTCATTCCGAATTTATCTTTGAACGTCCGCTCGACGAGATCGCCTTCTCCTTTTCGGAGCAGTCCGTGATCGACGAACACGCAGACGAGATCGTTCCCGACCGCCTCGTGCATAAGCGCGGCGGCAACCGAGGAATCGACGCCGCCGGACAAGGCGAGCAGGACCTTTCTTCCCGCGCATTTCGCCCTGTACTTTTCGACCGCGCTCTCGATGAAACTCTCCATATTCCAATCCTTTTTACAGCCGCAGATCTCGAACAAAAAGTTTTCGAGCATCTTGCCGCCGAACGCCGTGTGGGTAACTTCGGGGTGGAATTGAACGCCGTATAATTTCTTTTCTTCGCACGCCATCGCCGCCGAAGGGCATTTCTCCGTCCGCGCGACGACCTTGAACCCCGCGGGAAGGGCTTGAACGTAATCGCGGTGGCTCATCCAAGCGACGCTCTCCTTGGGGACTCCCTTGAACAAGGGGGAATCTTCGACCGTCAGCTCGACCTTACCGTACTCTCCGGACTCTTCCGCCGAAGCGATCTTGCCGCCCGCGAGATGCGCCGTCAACTGCATTCCGTAACAAATGCCGAGAACGGGAACGCCGAGCGCCAAGACGCGCGGGGAGAAGGTCGGCGCGCCGTCTTCATAAACGCTGTTCGGACCGCCCGTAAAGATGATTCCCGTATAGCCGCGCGAGGCGATCTCTTCCGCCGTGATCTTGTGAAAAGGGACGACTTCCGCATACACGCCGCGCTCTCTGACCCGCCGCGCGATCAGCATATCGTACTGCCCGCCGAAATCCAACACCAAAATCTTATCCATCGTTTTCTCCTCAGCGATCCTCTCTCGAACGGACGACGACGCTTTCGCGCTCCGCGCCGACCGAAACGTACGAGATAAAGCACCCGATCTTTTTTTCGATATATAGGACGTACGCCCTCGCCTCTTCGGGAAGGTCTTCCCACTTACGCGCGCCGGAAACGTCCGTCTTCCAGCCTTTGAGGTACTCGATCACGGGGCGCGCTTCGTCGAGCGAGGCGGGGAAGGGGAATTCTTCCGTCTTTTCTCCCGCGACTTCGTACGCCGTGCAAACGGGGATCTCGTCCATATAACTCAAAACGTCAAGTTTGGTCAATGCGATCTCTGTCGCGCCTTGCAGTTCGACGCCGTAACGCGTCGCGACGAGGTCGAGCGGTCCGACTCTGCGGGGGCGCCCCGTCTTCGCGCCGTACTCCCCGCCCGCTTCGCGCAGTTTTTCCGCT
>JAFSZO010000046.1 GCA_017455605.1 Clostridia bacterium | reverse complement strand
GCAGAAAACCGCGACCGCGCCGTCGAGAACGCGCAGGGAACGCTCCACCTCGACGGTGAAGTCCACGTGTCCCGGGGTGTCGATCAGGTTGATCGCGCAATCTTTCCAATGAACGGTGGTCGCGGCGGAAGTGATCGTGATACCACGCTCCTGCTCCTGCTCCATCCAGTCCATCGTCGCACCGCCGTCGTGCACCTCGCCGATCTTGCGGGTCTTGCCGGTGTAGTACAAGATACGCTCGGAGGTCGTGGTCTTACCGGCGTCGATATGCGCCATGATGCCTATATTTCTGGTTTTTTCAATCGGATTCTCTCTCATCTTTATCCTACCAACGATAGTGAGCGAACGCCTTGTTGGCCTCTGCCATACGATGCATTTCGTCTCTCTTCTTCACTGCGTTGCCCACGCCGTTCGACGCGTCCATGAGCTCGCCCGCAAGCCTCTGGTCGCTGGTCTTCTCGCCGCGCTTTCTCATCGCGTTCACGAGCCAACGAATGCCCAAGGTCTGCCTTCTCTCCTCGCGGATCTCCTGCGGGACCTGATAGGTCGCGCCGCCGACCCTTCTCGCCTTCACCTCTACCTGCGGCATCGCGTTGGCAAGCGCCTTCTTGAACACCTCGATCGCACCGGTTCCGGTCTTTTCCTCTACGATATGAAATGCCCCGTAAACGATGCTTTCCGCCGTACCTTTCTTACCGTCGAGCATGATCTGATTGACCAACTTGGTCACGACCTTGTCGTTGTAGATCGGATCGGGGAGCACGTCCCTCTTGGGCACACCACTTCTTCTTGGCATACTTATTATCTCCTTATATACTTAGTGTTAAAACGAATGATTATTTGGGTTTCTTCGCGCCGTATTTGCTGCGGGCTTGCTTACGCTTCGCCACGCCTGCGGTATCCAACGCGCCACGCACGATGTGATACCTGACACCAGGCAAATCTTTCACTCTGCCGCCGCGGATCAGGACGACGCTGTGCTCCTGCAGGTTGTGGCCGATACCGGGAATATAGACGGTACCTTCCATGCCGTTGGAGAGGCGCACCCTCGCGATCTTACGCATAGCGGAGTTCGGCTTCTTAGGCGTGGTGGTCGTGACCGACAGGCAAACGCCGCGACGTTGCGGGCAGCTCTGAAGGATAGGCGCGAGAGTCTTGGACTCCTGCTTTTCTCTACCGTGCCTAATAAGTTGATTGATTGTTGGCATATACTACCTCCTTATAGTCTTGCGCTTCACTCCCGTCAACCCATTGGGAGATCGGCATTTCTGCGCCCGAAGGCGCGTGCATGTCGAAGTTGCCTTCGCGATCGGCTGCTATCCTTCAACGGACGAGTCCCACGACCGCCGCGCCGACGTCGATCCGCACAGCCGATCCGAGTTCCGCCATTTGGGGACCCTTCCTGAACTCTACGTTCTTGCCTTGCGCTTCGCCGCGAAGCCTCTCCTTGATGAAGTCTTCACAGTCGGACGACACTATTACACACCATACCGTGCCGTCTGTAATACCCCGCAAAACCTGTTTCAGCCCAACAAGTTTCTTGGGAGAATTATCGATTAACTTTTTATAATCGTCAGCCACGTTACACCTCTGTTGACGACAAAATAACTTGCAATTACTCGCAAGTTCTTTCATTTTATCAATAATATCGCGAAGAGTCAAATAAATAAAGAGATTTTTTTGCGGCGATCGGCGAGTTTTTTCTCGGATCCCGCCAAGGGCGCCCCGCTCTCTCCTTCGAGGGGAAACCCTGCCTCGCCGTCCGAGATCCGCTCGCCCGAAAGCCGACCGACGACGGCGTGCGTGCGCCGGCGATGAAACCGAAAAACCTACGCGGGGAAACGATGCGCCGCGATTCCTACTTCTTCGTCAAGGGCAAGCTCGCCTTCGCGTCCAACGTATCCTCCGCGAGGGCGGAGCCGTCGCCGTATTTGATCTGCAGGTACGCCTCCATCGCGATCATCGCCGCATTGTCGGTGCAGGTCTCCTTGGTCGGGAAGTGAGCGCGCAAGCCGCGCTTCTCGCATTCCTCGGTGAGGACGCGACGGATCTCCCCGTTCGCGCCGACCCCGCCCGCGAGCGCGACGTCCTTGAGGTCGTACTCCTTCGCCGCGCGGACCGCCGCCTTGACCAGCATCTCCGCGACCGCGCTCTGGAAGGAACAAGCCACGTCCGCCCCATTGATCTCCTCCCCCGTCTGCGCCGCGGTGTGGACGTAGTTGATGACCGAAGTCTTGATGCCGCTGAACGAGAAGTCGTAGGGGTTCTCGGTCTTGGGCACGGGGATGTAGACGGTGCGCGATCCGCCCTTTGCCGCCCGCTCGATCTCGGGGCCGCCGGGGTACGGCAGGGACAAGACGCGCGCGACCTTGTCGAAGGCTTCGCCCACGGCGTCGTCCATCGTGCCGCCGAGGTAGGTGAAGGAGACGTAGTCGTCCACCTTCACGACGGCGGTGTGTCCGCCCGAAACGATAAGCCCGATATAGGGAGGGGTGAGAGAGGGATCGGCGAGATAATTCGCCGCGATATGTCCGCGAATGTGATTGACCTTGAGGAGGGGTTTATCGAGGGCAAAGGACAGCCCTTTCATATAGCTGACGCCCACGAGCAGCGCGCCGAGCAGCCCCGCGCCGTAGGTGACGGCGAAACAATCGGCGTCCGCCGCCGTGACGCCCGCCTTGTCGAGGGCTTCCCTCACGACGGGTTCGACGTTCAAAACGTGGTTACGGCTCGCGATCTCGGGTACGACGCCGCCGTACTCCTTGTGGATCGCGATCTGCGAAGAGATGACCGAAGACAGCACGCGACCGTCCCGAAGGACCGCGCACGCCGTCTCGTCACAGCTGCTCTCCAGCGCGACGACGGTCAGGCTCTCTTTCCCGCGAAGCTCCTCGAAGGTCATCTTACGCCTTCTTCAGATACTCCACGATGAAGTCCTGCAAGTCGCCGTCCATCACCGCCTGCACGTTGGCGTTCTCGTAGCCGGTGCGGTGATCTTTGACGAGGGTGTAGGGACAGAAAACGTAGGAGCGGATCTGACTGCCCCATTCGATCTTTTTGAGATCGCCTTTGAGGGACTGTTCGTATTCCATCTGCTCCCGTTCCTTGAGTTCCACGAGTTTGCTCCTGAGCATCTGCATCGCGACCTCGCGATTCTGGATCTGACTGCGTTCGTTTTGGCAGGCGACGATGATGCCCGTCGGGATGTGGGTGATGCGGATCGCGGACTCGGTCTTATTGACGTGCTGTCCGCCTGCGCCGCCGCTTCGATAGGTGTCCACCTTGAGGTCCTCCGCACGGATCTGGATCTCGGTCTCGTCCTGTATCACGGGCATGACCTCGAGCGACGCGAAGGAGGTATGTCTGCGGCTGTTGGCGTCAAAGGGAGAGATGCGGACGAGGCGATGCACGCCCTTCTCCGCCTTCAGATACCCATAGGCGTTGTCGCCGTCGATCTCGAAGCTGACCGTCTTGATGCCCGCTTCGTCGCCGGGGAGCATATCGAGGACCTTGGTCGAGTAGCCGCGCTTCTCGGCGTAACGGGTATACATACGGTACAGCATACTGCACCAATCCTGCGCCTCGGTGCCGCCCGCGCCCGCGTGCAGGGTCAGGATGGCGTCGCAAGCGTCGTGCTTGCCCTTCAAGAGAGCGGCGATCTTCATCGTCTCCGCCTCTTCGGACAGCTTCGCGAGCTCCTCCTCGACGCCCGGGAGTTCCTCGAGCGCCTCCTCGCCTTCCGCGAGTTCGATCAGCACGTCGATGTCCTCCGCCTTGGCGCGAAGTTTCGCGACCTTGGTGAGTTTGTCATCCACCTGCTTGAGTTCCTTATTGACGCGCTGGCTCTTGGCTTGATCGCTCCAAAAACCCTCTTCGTTCTGCGCTTCGGTCAGCTCCGCCTTGCGCGTTTCGAGCGCGGGGAGGTCGAGAGCGTCCGCCACTTCCTCTATCGTCTCGCGGAGTGCCGCGAGTTTTTGTTTGCTTTCGTCGAATTCAACCATATTCTTATTCGTTCGTCGCCTTCGGGCGCGGCGTCTGTCACCGCGACCGCCGCAGGCTCACCTATGCTCCTTTTTTTGCCTTTTCTCCGCTTCTTTGCGCTTTTGCTCTTCGAGGTATTCTCGAAGCTCCGGCGGCATGGTCTCTGCTCCTTCGGGCGTCGAGATCGCCTTCAGCTTGTCAAAGACGTTATAGACCGTCTGCTTCCGAATGTTGTCGCTCATCTGATCGAACAACTCGAACCCTTCGGAGGCATAGCACATCACGGGGTCCTTGTTGCCGAGCGCACGATAGCCGATGCCGTTACGCAGCTCCTCCATCGCGACCATTTGCTCCTGCCAATTTCGGTCGACCGAGATCAGCAAAGCGTCCTTTTCGATCGCCGACAACGTCCTGCAATAATTGCGCTCCTTCTCCTCGACCTCGGCGGGATCCTTGAAGAAGAATCTCTTGATCGCGATCAAACGCCGCACCGCTTTCTTGTTGTTCGGCACGGGAGGCAGGAGCTCCGCAGGGACCTCGTACGTGATCTCTTTCAGCAGCAGGACGCGATCCTTGCTCTCGGCGTATTTCTCCTCGTAGAAGGCGAGGACCGCCTCGGTGACGGCGTCCGAGATCAGGCGGAAGCTGCGCTCCCTCGCCAATTCCGGCGTAACGACTCTGCTGCCCCAAGGCAAAAACCTCTTGACGAGTTCGCGATTGATGGCGTCGTAGTCCCAATTCTCGTCGTCGATGCCGTAGTCGATGAGTCCCACGAGACTATCCTCCACCACGGAGGGGACCATCTTCACGATCTCCTCGTGAACGTCCTCGCCCAAAAGCACCTTACGCCTCTCCTCGTAGATGATCTCGCGCTGGCGATTCATCACGTCGTCGTAGGCGAGCACGTTTTTACGCATCGAATAGTGGTAGCCTTCCACCTTGCTCTGCGCCCGTTTGATGAGGTTGGTCACCATCCTGCCGGAATACTGTCCGTCGGCACCCATTTGCACGAAACGCGAGGCACCGACCATCTCGCCCGAGCCCTCCTCCGTCTTCATGCGAAGAGCGTCCAGCATACCGAAGAGCGACCCCTTCTTGCCGAAGATGCGCAGGAGATCGTCCTCCATCGATACGTAGAAGATCGAGGAGCCGACGTCGCCCTGTCTGCCGCTACGGCCGCGGAGCTGGTTGTCGATGCGCCTGCTGTCGTGACGTTCGGTGCCGATCACGCGGAGACCGCCGACCTCCAAGACCTTTTGCTTGTCCGCTTCCGCCTCTTGTTTGTGCTTCTCGAACAGTTCCTCATATTTCCTCATCACCTCGTCCTGCAACTCGTCCGCGGAACGGAAGGGATTGACCGCCGCGTCGACGAAGTGGTGGATAAACCCGGCGAGGAGATTCGCTTTCGCCATCGCCACCGCCTCTTTCTCGTTTTTCGCTCTGTCCGCAAAGGGGGCGGTGAACTCCTTTTTGTCATTCTTGTTCAGTCCTTGATAGAGGGCGTCGATCTGTTCTTTTTGTTCCTTCAATTTCCGAGCGAGCAAGGGCTCGTCCTTCGCACGGGGCGCCATCGCGACCTCGAAGTAGCCGCGCTCCAGCTCCACCCGCGTCCCGAAATCGGGATTGCCGCCGAGCATGATATCGGTACCGCGGCCCGCCATGTTGGTCGCGATCGTGACCTGTCCGAAACGACCTGCCTGCGCGACGATCTCCGCCTCGTTTTGGTGATTGATCGCATTGAGGACGTTGTGCGGGACCCCTTCCTTTTTCAAGCGAGCGGAGAGCTGTTCGGACTTCTCCACCGAGGTGGTGCCGATCAGCACGGGCTGCCCCTTCTCGTAGCACGCCTTGATGTCGCGAAGGATCGCGCCGATCTTTTCCTCTCTCGTCTGATAGAAGACGTCCTCCTCGTCCTTGCGGCAAACGGGCTTGTTGGTGGGGATGCAGACGACGTCCAGACCGTAGGTCTTGCGGAATTCGATCTCCTCCTCTTTGGCGGTACCGGTCATACCCGCGATCTTTTTGTACAGTCTGAAATAGTTCTGCAAGCTGATGGACGCCAGCGTGGAGGTAGCGTTTTGGACGATGAGTCCTTCCTTCATCTCGACCGCCTGATGCAGTCCGTTGCTCAAACGGCGACCCACCATCAAGCGACCCGTCGACTTGTCGATCAGGACCACTTCCTTCTTGTCCACGACGGCGTAATCGACGTCTCTCTTCATCATATAATTGGCGCGGAGCGCGTTGTTGACGTAATGCAGGACCTCGGCGCTGACGGGCTGCTTGACTGCCTCCACGTCCGCGGCTTCGCCCGCGCCCTCGGGGCCCGAAGGAGCGGCGCCTTCCGCCGCCTTCTGTTCAAAGAACTTCTCGGCTTTCTGAATGCCGGAGTCGCTCAGGTTGATCGTATTCTTCTCCTCGTCGATCTCGTAGTCGTCGGGCGTACAGGTCTTGGCGAAGCGATGCGCCGAGAGGTACATCTCCGTCCGCTCCGCCGTCGGACCGGAAATAATGAGCGGCGTGCGCGCCTCGTCGATCAGGATGCTGTCCACCTCGTCGATGATCGCGTAATAGAGTTCCCTCTGAACGAGTAAGGATTTATCCTTCGCCATATTGTCTCGGAGGTAATCGAACCCAAACGCATGGTTGGTCGCGTAGACGACGTCGCAGGCGTAAGCCGCCTGTTTCTCGCGCAAGCCCATGCGATCGTAGACCACGCCGACGGTGAGCCCGAGGAAGGCGTATATCTTGCCCATCCACTCGGCGTCACGCTTCGCGAGGTAATCGTTGACCGTCACGACGTGTACTCCTTTGCCCGTGAGGGCGTTCAGATAGGCGGGCAACGTACTGACCAGCGTCTTACCTTCACCGGTCGCCATCTCCGCGATCCTACCCTGATGCAGCACGATGCCGCCGAGGATCTGCACGTCGAAGTGACGCATCCCGAGCACCCTTTTCGAGGTCTCTCTCACCACGGCGAACGCATCGGGAAGGAGATCGGTCAACGTGGCGCCCTCCGCGAGCTGCGCCTTGAACGCGGGCGTCATCGCCTTGAGCTCGACGTCGGTCATCGCCGCGTAATGGCTTTCGAGATCGTTGATCTTGGTCAGGATCTTTCTCAGCTTTTTGAGCTGTCTGTCGTTATAACTCGAGAAAATGCACATAATTCACCTCTACCGTTATTTTACTATATGGGATAAGATATGTAAAATCTTTTATTTCTTTGTCAATATCCCTCTTGTATCGGCGGTTTTTCGCTCGTGGTGGCGAAGGTCAACGCCACGACCTTCTTCGCGCCCGCCTTTTTGAGGGTCTCGGACAGTTCGTTCATCGTCGCACCCGTGGTCAAAACGTCGTCCACGGCGAGCACGACATTTCCCTTGATCGCCGCCTTGTCCGTGACCACGAAAGCACCCTTCATATTCTCCTCTCTCGCCCGTCTGCCGCCCGTAAGGCCGCTCGATGCGAGGGTGTCCTTGACGCGGCGCACCGAAGTGAGGTCGAGAGGGAGATTGAGCCCGTTCGCGATCACCTCACCGAGCAGCTCGCTCTGGTTGAAGCCCCTCTCCTTTTGCCTTTGGGAACTGAGCGGGACGGGGATCACGACGTCCGCGAGTATCTCCGCTTCGAGGAGCTTGTCCGTCATCAGGTTCGCCATCGCGTCCGCGAGATAGCGCTGTCTGCCGAACTTCAACCGCCGCACGAGGGTCGCCGCCGAGCCCGAATAGGCGAAGGGGGCGAGGGCGCGGTCAAAGGACCTCTCGTTGTTTTGGCAGTCCAAGCAGTATTGCTCCTCCGCAAAGAGCATCTTGCCGCATTTCAGACAAGTGCGTTCGCCGATCACCTCCATCAATACGTAGCAGGGAGAGCAGAGGCGGTACCTGCCCGGGGCGGCGAGCTCGCGACCGCAGACGATGCAGTTGTAGTCCTTGACGAACAGGCGGGACAGCCACCCGCGGAGCTTAGTATTCATTCTCTTTGAGGAAGAGGCTCAATGCGGTGTGCCGCTTCTCGGTGTAATTGTTCTTGATCATCTTGACGACGTTCTGTTTGTCGCCGACCAACACCACCGCCCGCTTCGCACGGGTGATCGCGGTGTAGAGGAGGTTGCGCGAGGTCACGATGGGGTTGTAGCGCGAGATCACGACGACCGCGACGGGGAACTCCGACCCCTGCGACTTGTGCACGCTGATCGCGTAGGCGTGGGTGAGCTGATCGAGATCGCCCGCGGTGTAGGTCGCGACCTTGCCGTCCTCGAACTCCACCTTGAGCTGCGCCTCGGCGCGGGAGACCTCGAGGATCTTGCCGATATCGCCGTTGAAGACCCCTTCGCCCGCCTCGAAGCGGTCGCCGACCTTCTGCACCCAGCCGAGCTGGTAGTTGTTGACCGTGTGGATCACCCTGTCTCCGACGCGGAAAATGCGCTCGCCCGAGATCATCTCCCCCTTCTCCTTCTCAGGCGGGTTGACGACCTTTTGCAATTCGACGTTCAGGCTCTCTACGCCGCCGTCCCCCCTCTTGAGCGGAGCGAGGACCTGCACGTCGGCAGGGTCCACCCCAAAGTAGCGCGGGAGGCGCACGGTGCAGAGCGAGAGCACGTCCGAGAGGATCGCGTCGGGCTCCGCCGCGTTGTCGAAAAAGAAGTCGCGAGAGCGGTTGTCGAACTCCGGCACGGTGCCGCCGTTGATCATGTGCGCGTAGATCGCGATGTTGCTGTCCGAAGATTGGCGATAGATGTGAGTCAGATATTTGACGGGAACGATGCCCGACTGGATGATGTCGGCGAGGACGTTGCCCGCGCCCACGGAGGGGAGCTGGTCCTTGTCGCCGACCAGAATGATCTTGCCCCCGACGGGGATCGCCTTTAAGAGGGCGTTGAAGACGTACTCGTCCGCCATACTGATCTCGTCCACGATCACGACGTCCGCGTCGAGCTTTTGATCGCTCGAGTAGTCGTTGGAATGCAGGTCGAGCAGGCGATGGATGGTCTTCGCGATCGAGCCCGTCGCCTCGCTCATACGCTTCGCCGCTCTGCCCGTCGGTGCGGTGAGCGCATAGCTGTAACCCTGCCCGCGCAGGATCTCGATGATGCACTTGATGATGGTGGTCTTGCCCGTACCGGGGCCGCCCGAGATCACGACGCAGCCGCTGTTCACCGCCGCGGTGATCGCTTCCTTTTGCGAGGGGTGCAAGGTCACGCCCTGCCGCCCTTCGAAGGCGGCGATCTCCTCGTCGAGGTCGAGGTCCAGCTCGACGCTGTGCCCCATGATGCGTTCGAGGTTCTTCGCGATGGACTTCTCCAGCTTGTAGTAGGTCGCCAGCATCACGCCGTTCATCTTGTAATCGTTCAGATAGACGAGGGTCCCCTCCAACTGCATATCGTCGATGGCGGCGAGGACGACGTGCTCCTTGTCCGCGTCGAAGGCGAGGAGCTTCATCGTCTCCCTGACCAGCATCCCGAGAGGCAGATAGGTGTGCCCCTTGGTGGACGCCGCGTTCTTGAGCACGTGCACGACCGCCGCGCCGACGCGGAAGTCGCTCTCCTTGTCCAGCCCCATCGCGATCGCGAGCATATCCGCCGTCGCGAACCCGACGCCGTCCACGTCCTCGATCAAACGGAACGGATTGTTCCGAACGACGTTCTCGGTCAAGCCTTCGTAGGTGCGATAGATCTTGAGAGCGAGATTCAGCGAAATGTCGAAACCCTGCAAAAAGATGATGGTCTGCTGCATCGAGCGGAACTCGGCGAACTGATTGCCGATGCTCTCCGCCTTCTGCGCGCTGATGCCCCTGACCTTCACGAGGTCGTGCGGGCTGAACTCGATGATCTGAAAGGTCAAGTCGCCGAAGAGCGACACGATGTTCTTCGCCGTGATCTCGCCGATCCCCTTGAAGAGACCGCCCGACAGATAGCGGATCATGCTCTCCCTGCCCGTGGGGGGCGAGACCTTTACGCTCGTGACCTTGAACTGCTCGCCGAAGTTTTTATTGAGGACGGTCTCCCCCGTCATCACGACGCGCTCTCCCTCGGTGACAGGCGGAAAGATACCGACGCAGGTCACCCGTTTCGGGGTGGCGACGTGCGCGACGGTGTACCCGTTCTCCGCGTTCCTGAAGACGATACTTTCGATGTTGCCGACAAGCTCCATAGTTTAATTATTATAACATAAAAAGCAAAAAAAGTAAAGTGCCTCCCCGTTTCACAAGCGATGAAAAGCACTATATAAAGAATTTGTGAAATTTTTTTCACGTTTGTGTTTCACAAATTCAAAAATCCCTTTCGATCAATTAATAGCCGCCCTTATATATTAATCGAAACACCATTTTTTATATACAGTACTGTTATTATCCAATCGAAGTCTTTTTTTACTAATAGAAATATCAACCCTGCCTTGATCGATCGTAAACAAACTGATATTTCCGCTAATCAAAGCATATCCGAAACCGTTATTTAGCAAGCATAAGAGTTTTTTAGCCACATTTTTCGGAACGGAAACGATGATTCTGTTTTTAAAAGTATTTCCTGACAAACATTCAAAACCATCAAACTTTTCTGACTTTATTATTATTTTAAGTTCAGCATCGGGAATGCCGGGATTTCCCAATTTGCACGGTGTCACAAAAAGATCGAAGTTATTTAAACATAGGTTATTAATTTTATCCAATTCATCGACTTCACTTATTATGTCAATCATTAAATGATCTTTGTTTAGTTCCCCAAAATTTGCATTTTTATGGGTTGTTTGATTTGGAACCAAATATTGATGTAGATAAAGTTCTCTTATTTGGAAAGAGTTTTTAATCCTATTTTCTACTGCTGTTTTCCGATATTTATGTTCTTCATCTTGGAACTTGATCAACGTGTTGCTGTAATAGATTGAAGAAATCATCGATATTATTGCAACCACAAAAGAAAGAATTGCAACTATCAAAGTTATGATTTCTTTGTTTGCTTGTAAAGAAACACCGAAAACCGTTAATAATAACCATACCAACACCAACGATTCAAGAATTGCTGATATTATATACATTACTCTGAAAATTGTTTTGGATTTCATTCTTAATTACGGTTATTCAAGGGAAGAGCGGTGCAAAACGAACTTCTCTTCCCTTGATTTCAGATAAAAACCTATTGGCTCAGAATTTATGATCGACTTTTCAATAAGGCTCTTTTCTGACGACTGATCTTTGCCTTTTACATCCTCACAGCCGAATTCGCAAAGCGGGGACAACGCCGCAAGGCGTGTAGTCCACTTCGCCGCCGCCACGGGTATCGCCATAGCGGGACACGCCGCACGCGCAGCGACTATTGCTGTAGCTCGGCGAACGGAGCCACCAATCACCGTTCCCCTCATATCCCGAATCCGTACTTGTCAGCACTCCCTGCGACTTCGCATAGTCGGTATTCTGCTTCCGGCGGGCGGTATCACGGTTGTAGGAGGGATCACTACTATTGAAGCCATAGTCGCTGTTCGTGACTTCCTGCTTGCTGAGGAGGAATATATAGTCCTCGCTATCCGCGCAGGCATAGGTGTTGGTGCCGCTATTGGACGCCGTGGCGTTATTGTTCGGGTTGGTGCTACGCGCGCTGTTGTCCACGGTGGTCAGGACGATCAGTTGCTTTTGCAGATCGGTGAACGCCGTGTTATAGAAGGTATCGTTGAGCCAAGCGCGGATGTTGGAGAGCGCGTAGTTATTTGCGTAACCTGTGCCGCCATTGTGACTGAAGGAAGACGAACTTCTTGACGTATAGTACTCTTGGCTGTCGATGATCATTTCGCAGAGGATCAGGGCTTCGCCGTCCGCTTCCGACAGGATGCGCCACTTAATCGGTTCGTACTTGAACCAATAGACCGTGTAGCTGCTGTAGCCGTTCTCGTCCTGATCGCTATTGATCTCAGAACCGAAATAACCACTGTAGCTCTCGGGATAGACATAAGCCGCATAGCTGTCTCTGTACTTGGTGAAGTACACGCCGCGGTACTTCTCGCCAGAGTATTCGAGGTCGATATACCACATATAATTGCTGACAGAGCCGTTGAGATAGTAGCCGTAAGAACTCCAAGCTTGACTGTTGCTCGACGTCGGCAAGGTTCCCGCCAAGGAACAAAGCGCGCTCGTAATCGAGCTATCCGTCACTATGGTTTGCGGATAGGTGCCGAAATAAATATAGTTTTCTTCGCGCTTGAATCCGCAATTTTCGCACAATCCGTTTGCATCCGGCGTATGCGCCACTGCTCCGCACTTTGTGCAAATACAGTTTTCATCCGGCGTATGTTCCGTACATAACTCAAATTTTGCCGTATAGGTCTTGTTCTCCGCAGACATTGTGAAGGTGTAGGTCAAGTTAGTCCCTTCGCTGACCTTGGTTTCGCCGTCGAACCAACCGAGCCAAGTATAGCCCGCGTTCGTTGTGGCGGTGATCGTCGTTTCCGCGCCGACCGCCGTTGCCCCCGATACGCCGCTGACCGAGCCCGCTTCGTCAATGTTCTTTGCAAGAGTTACGGGGCACGCCATCCACTTTGCCGTATAAGTTTTGCTTTCCGCAGGCATTGTGAAGGTATAGTTTAAGTTCGTGCCCTCACTGACCTTGGTTTCGCCATCATACCAGCCGACCCAAGTATAGCCGTTATTTGTTACCGCCGTGATTGTCGTTTCCGCGCCGACCGCCGTTGCCCCCGATACGCCGCTGACCGTGCCGGCTTCGGCGATATTCTTTTCAAGGGCCACCGGGCATGACGACCATCTCGCTGTATAAGTCTTGTTCTCCGCAGGCATATTGAAAGCGTAAATCAGGCTCGTTCCCTCGCTGACCTTGGTCTCGCCGTCGAACCAACCGAACCAAGTATAGCCCGCGTTCGTTGTGGCGGTGATCGTCGTTTCCGCGCCAACCGCTGTTGCCCCCGATACGCCGCCGACCGTGCCGGCTTCGGCGATATTCTTTTCAAGGGCCACCGGGCATGACGACCATTTTGCGGTGTAGGTCTTACTCTCCGCAGGCATTGCGAAAGTATAGGTCAGACTCGTGCCTTCGCTGACCTTGGTTTCGCCGTCATACCAGCCGAGCCAAGTATAGCCGTTATTTGTTACGGCAGAGATCATCGTTTCCTCCCCGACCGCCGTAGTGCCCGATATCTCGCTGATTATACCCGCTTCATCAATGTTCTTTCCAAGCATTATGGGACAAGCTATCCACTTTGCCGTGTAGGTCTTCCCTTCCGTGATCGTGAAAGTATAGGTGAGTTCTGCGTCCTCACTAACTTTAGCGTCACCGTCAAACCAACCGACCCAAGTATAGCCCGTGTTGGTTTCCGCCGTCAAAGTGACTTCGTCCCCAAGGGCGTAAGTGCTGTTAATCACCTCGCCTTTTGATATCGTAAAGGAGCCTGCCTCCGCGTCGTTTTGGATAGCGACCTCCTGCCATTCGGCGGTCAGAGTCTGCTCGCGGTCAAGGATGGTGACGGGCAAACCCGTGAAAGCACGCTCCTCCCCTTCCTTCCATCCGAGGAGGGCGTAGCCGGGCTTTTCGGGCAGGACGGAGATCTCCGCCCCGACCGCGGCAACGTTCTCCTCCGTCACGGCGAGGGGTTCGCCTTCGTGATTTGCCGTCGCGCCGCTGTACAGGACGGTGAAGTCCCCGCTGCGGCTCGTCACCGTAAAGGTCACCATGCCGTGGGAGGGCACCGCCTCCCCGAGGTTGGAAGTATAAACCTGCAAATCTACGGTCAAGGGACTGTCCGCCGTCACGGTGTAGGTGCGCTCGGTGGTATTTTGATAGCCGAAGGGATTGATCTTCAAGCCGACGCTCCCCTCGGTGGTGATCCGCAGGGTATAGGGCTTATCCGCGGGGAAGTACATCGCGTAGGTTGTACTCTGCGAATAGGTGCTCTCCTTATTGAGGGGCACCGCGGTATAGCCGCCGTAACCGTTTTCGGACGAGAAATATCTCATTTCGGGCGCGAGGCAGATGGTCCCCGTCTGCTTGCCTTCGAAGGTATAATCGGAAAGGTGTGTCGAGTAGCCGTTTGCCTCGGAATAATAGTAATACTGCCATCCCGTAAAGATCGCGCTTTGGACGGAGGGGACCACGGTGGGCAAGGTCACGTCCGCGCCGACCGGCGTGTAGGCAACGGCGA
This sequence comes from Clostridia bacterium, assembly GCA_017455605.1. Classification (GTDB taxonomy): domain Bacteria; phylum Bacillota; class Clostridia; order Christensenellales; family CAG-1252; genus CAG-1252. Next base: position 9,121 of record JAFSZO010000046.1, on the reverse strand, counting down.
GCAGTTCGGTCATCGCGGCGTCCGCATAGGTAACGATCGGGGTGGTCGCCTTGGTGGTCAGCACGTCGCCGTCCGGTTCGTAATAATACCTCTTGGCTGCCCAAACGGCGGTGATCGTCTCCTCGTCATTGGCGGCGGAAAGGTAATTCACGCCGGAATAACCGTTGGCGTTCGTGATAAACTTGCCTTTCAGTTGCCACCCGAGGAAGTCGTAGCCTTCTTTGGTCGGGACGGGAAGGGTAAAATACTGCGTGTAGGGTTTGACGGAGATCTCGCCCTCAAGAGCGCCGCCGTCAAGCTCCGCGGTAAAGGTCTTTGCCTGATAGGTTTGATACAGACTCCAATCCTTGCGGATCGCGGTGGAATAGGAGAAAGTCGCGTATTTGCCGCGCTCCTCATTATAGTACACCCGCTTGTCAAAGACGAAGGAGCCGAGGGGCGCGGTCGCTGTAGTGGCGGGGAAATACTCGTTTTCTATCACGCGAACCTTGGTGTAGGGCTGTTCGTCAAAGATCGTTTTATACAAGCTGATGTAATAGTCGTGCAAGACGTAAATATCCAAAAGGTATCTTTGTTGCACGATGCCGCTACCGTCACTGACCGTGATCAGCTGGATATTGCTGCCATAGGAGAGGCGGAAGCGCTGCGCGCCGTTGGGGGTATTGAAGTCGCCTTGATACCACAGCCAAGTATAACCGGACGCCACGCTGTACTCCATCCCTTCCAAATTGCGAAGCGCAAAGTTATTTTCCGTGCCTACTTCGCCGGTCAGGTTGTCGCTCGTAATCTCCACGTAAATATATTTATCCACATCGAGCATGGCGCTTTCCGCTTCCGCTTGGACCCGAGCGCTTTTGACGCCTTCGGTCGCGGGTTTCAGCGATACGAAATCGTCGCTGTAGGTGGACAGTAATTTCTCCCATTCGGCGGTCAAATACAGATCGGACGACGGCATCACCGAGGAGGCGGTGTACTCTTTCCCCTTGGCGTCCGTCCAACAGATAAATTTGTAATTCTTTTTCGTGGGCGTGGGAAGCGCGGCCATCGACTTGCCGACCTCAAACTCCATAGACGCGACGCCGGCGTTTCCTCCCGCATAATCGAAGCGGACGGTGCGCATCACCTTTTCCTCGACCTGCCCGCCTTGAGAGCCGCTATCATCGCCCGAACCGGAAGACCCTGAGCCTCCGCCTTGAGAGCCGGAGGAAGACCCCTCCTGCGAGCCGCTACCACTCGAACCGGAAGACGAGGAAGAGCCGCCGCTCGGCGTATACCCGCTCTTGCAGAAATAGGCTACTTCGCCATCCATCCGCACCGTGATAACGCCGTCTTTGATCGTTCCTTCGAAGAGCAGAAGATCGTCCGCATAAAACACGATCTCGTCCCCCGAAACCTCATAGGTTCCGGACAGACCGTCGTTTGTTTCCCAAGTGGAGCCGCTCAACTCGAGCCAATCCGAGGTCGAGGCGCCGTCTTCATAAAAGTAGTAGGTTCCTTTGATGCCGGAGCCACTGCCGCCGCAAGCGGCGACGGTCATCAGCGCCGCACAAAAAACCACTGCCAGCAATACCGTAACGATTCTTTTCATCCTTTTTCTCCTTCTTGAGAGCGTTTTCGAAAAAGCTTATCAAAAACGGAAACGCTTTCCCTTCATCCAGTATAGTGTAATTTAACTATAATGTCAATTCAATATTAGAAATATATAGTTAGATTTTGGAGTACTATTTATTCAGAAATGCAGAGGGGTGGAAAGTATGGACGTTATTCGAAGGTTGAATGAGCTCAGATTGGAGCGGGATCTCAGCGTGTATCGACTCGCCGAACTGTCGGGAATCAATCAGTCCACCCTTGCAAACACCTTTTCCCGCGGGACCGTGCCCTCCATCGCGAATTTGGAAATGATTTGCGACACGCTCGGGATCACGCTGTCGCAATTCTTCGCAGAGGACGACAAGCCGATTGCACTCTCCGCGCGGGAAAAAACCTTGATCGAAGACTATCGAAAACTCGCCCCGCCGGTGCAGCGCGCGGTCGGAAACTTCGTGAAAGAAATCGCTTCCAAGAAATAGATAAAGCAAGCCGCTCGGCTTGCTTTTCTTTGCCACGTTTTTTTCTTTTTCGGAAGAGGTGCTTTACCTCCCCCACTTTATCTTCCCCAAAAGTGCGGAGCCGACTCCAAAAACGAGTATTATTCTTATCTTGCTTTCATTCCCCCCCAAAAAAAGAGCGCGGAGAGCGGTACAGAGACGAGCGCTCAACGAAAGAGGGAGCAGGCGCGGGCTCGTCGACTTCGTCGAATGATAATCACTTCGTGATATGATAACGCCTGTCGGCGAATGATAATTCGCTTCGCTCAAATGATAACTCGCTTTGCTCGAACTTTGCTATCACTAACGAACGCGGAGAGTGGTGCGAAGACAAACGCTCATCAAAAAGGCGGGTAGGCGCGTGCCATAGCCCACACCCAACGAGCGCGGAGAAGGGTTGCAGATGCGAGGCGCAACGAAAAAATCCCGCAGGCGCGTACCCTAACATAATGCTAACGAGCGCGGAGAAGGCGGCAGAGACGAGCGCTCCGTGATAAAAGGGGCAGGCGCGTACTCCTTTGTACGTAACTGCCCCTTTTTGAAACGGTAGCGAAGTATATGTCGCGTTATCCGCGCTCGTTAAGGAGGGCGCGGATCTCCTCAACGCGATCCGTCTGCTCCCACGGGAAGCCGGGTCTGCCGAAATGCCCGTAGTTCGAGGTCTTGCGGTAGATGGGTCTCCTGAGCGCGAGGGTGTCGATGATCGCCGAGGGGCGCAGATCGAAGACCTTCTTCACGATCTCCTCCAGTTCGCCGTCGGGACGGACGCCCGTGCCGAAGCTATTCACGTGGAGCGAGATCGGGTGGGCGACGCCGATCGCGTAGGAGACCTCGAGCTGGAACCTCTCCGCCGCGCCTGCCGCGACCATATTCTTGCACACGTAGCGCGCCATATACGCCGCGCTCCTGTCCACCTTGGTCGGGTCCTTGCCCGAGAAGGCTCCGCCGCCGTGCGGGCAATAGCCGCCGTAGGTGTCGACGATGATCTTCCTGCCCGTCAGTCCGCTGTCGCCGTGCGGGCCGCCCGTCACAAAACGACCGGTCGGATTCACGTAGATCAGCGTGTTCTCGTCGAGGAGGGAGGCGGGGATCGCCCGCTTGATGATCTGTTCCTCTACGTCCTTGCGGAGGGTCTTGATGTCCACGTCGGGATCGTGCTGGGTGGAGACCACCACGGTGTGCACGCGCCGAGGCGTGCCGTCCACGTATTCGACGGTGACCTGCGCCTTGCCGTCCGGGCGGAGGTAGGTGAGTTCGCCCTGCTTCCTCGCCTCGGTGAGGCGCATCGTGAGCTTGTGCGCGAGGGTGATCGGCAGGGGCATCAGCTCCTCCGTCTCGCGGCAAGCGTAACCGTACATCATGCCTTGGTCACCCGCGCCGATCAGGTCGTACTTGTCGCCCGAAGCGCTGTCCGTGCTCTTGTCTACGCCCATCGCGATGTCGGGGGACTGCTCGTCCAATGAGACCATCACGGAACAGGTGTCCGCGTCAAATCCCATCTCACTCGAGGTGTAGCCGATGTCCCTGACCACGTCGCGGACGATCTTTTGCACGTTGGGCGTGGCGGAAGAGGTGATCTCTCCCACGAGGATCGCGATGCCCGTCGTGACGACGGTCTCCACGGCGACGCGCGCGGCGGGATCCTCCGAGAGGATCGCGTCGAGGACGGCGTCCGAGATCTGATCCGCGACTTTGTCGGGATGTCCTTCGGTAATGCTTTCGCTGGTAATCAATCTAACGTCTTGCATATTTTCTTTAACGAGGGGCGACAATGCCGCCCCTCTTTTCTCCTGTCGTAGCGGCTGTGCCGCACTCCTTAGTCCGTGTAGTACGGATGCTTGGGATCTGCCGCGTTGCTGTCCAGCGGCGTGCCGGGATGGACGCTAACGTTCGCGTATTGCTTGAGTCCGGTACCTGCCGGGATCAGCTTGCCGAGGATCACGTTCTCCTTCAAGCCGCAGAGGTTATCCACCTTGCCCTTGATCGCCGCGTCGGTCAGCACCCTCGTGGTCTCCTGGAAGGAGGCGGAAGCGAGGAAGCTGTTGGAATTGAGGGACGCCTTGGTGATACCGAGGAGCGCCGCCTTACACTGCGCGGGCTCTTTGCCTTCCGAAACGAGTTTCAGGTTGGCGGCGGTGTACTCCGCCTTCTCCACGAGTTGTCCGGGGAGGAAGGAGGAATCGCCTTGATGGGTGATCCTGACCTTGCGGAGCATCTGACGAATGATGATCTCGACGTGTTTGTCGTTGATGGCGACACCCGCGAGACGGTAGGCTTTCTTGACCTCGAGGATCAGATAGTTCTGCACCGCCACCGCGCCGCGCGTGCGGAGCAAGTCTTGCAGGTTGATCGCGCCCGCCGTGATCTGCGCACCTTGGCTGATCACGTCGCCCTCGGAGACGAGGATCTTGGCGTTGATGGGCGGGACGTATTCCTTGCTGATCGCACCGTCGCCGCTCGTCACGACCACGACGCGCTTGTTGCCCTTGGTGTTGAAGGTGACCGTCCCGGCGATGTCCGAAATGATGGACTGCGCCTTGGGCGTGCGGCACTCAAAGAGTTCTTCGACACGCGGCAGACCTTGGGTGATATCCTCGGACGACGCGATACCGCCGCTGTGGAAGGTACGCATCGTGAGCTGAGTACCCGGTTCGCCGATGGACTGCGCCGCGATCGTACCGACCGCTTCGCCGACCTTGACGGGGTTGCCGCTCGCCATATTCTGTCCGTAACACTTGGAGCAGAGACCGTTCGCACACTTACAGGAGAATACGCTCCTGATCTTGACGGTGGTGATACCCGCCTTGTCGATCGCCTCCGCCGCCTCTTCGCTGATCATGGTATCCGCGGGAACGATGACTGCGCCCGTAGAGGGATCGACGACGGGATCGATGGTGTATCTGCCGATGATCCTGTCGACGAGCTTCTCGATCTTGTCGCTGCCGACCGCGATCTCGCTGACCTGCATACCCTGCGTATCGCCGCAATCCATCTCCTGGATGATGACGGACTGCGCGACGTCCACGAGCCTACGAGTCAGGTAGCCGGATTCCGCCGTCTTCAAAGCGGTATCGGCGAGACCTTTACGACCGCCGTGGGAAGATATGAAGTACTCGAGAGCGGACAAGCCTTCGCGGAAGTTGCTCTTGACGGGGAGCTCGATGGTCCTACCGGTCGGGTCACTCATCAAGCCGCGCATACCGGCGAGCTGACGGATCTGATTGATACTACCACGCGCGCCGGACTCCTTCATCATATTGATGGGGTTGAACTTGTCCCAGCAGTTGGTCAGCGCTACGGTCACTTGATCGATCGCTTTCTCCCAAACGGAGATGACCATCTGATAGCGTTGCGACTCGGTCAACATACCGTGGCGGAAACTCTTCTCGATCGCGGCGACCTGTTGCTCCGCGCCTTTGATGATCTCGTCCTTCTCCTTCGGGATGTGCATATCGAAGACGCTGGTGGTCAGCGCGCCGATGGTGGAGTACTTGAAGCCCTGCGCCTTGATCTTGTCGAGGACGACGGCGGTCTCGGAACTGCCCTTGTACTTAAAGCACTTTTCGACGATCTGTCCGAGCTGAGATTTCTTGACCTCGAAGTCGATCTCGAGCTTGAGCGCATTCTCCGGCTTGCTCCTGTCGACGAAGTGCAGATCCTGCGGGATCGCCTCGTTGAAAATGAACCTACCGAGCGTCGTGCGGATCCTGCCCGTGACGACCTTGCCGTCGATCTCCTTGGAGACGCGCACCTCGATCATCTCTTGCAGTCCGATCTCCTTATGCGCATAGGCGAGTTTCGCCTCGTCCACGCTCATAAACTTTCTGCACTTGTCGCCCGCGTCCTCTTTGACGATGGTCAAATAGTAGCTGCCGAGAATCATATCCTGCGTCGGGACCATAACGGGTTTGCCGTCCGAAAGCTTCAGGATGTTGTTGGTGGAGAGCATCAGGAAGCGGGCCTCCGCCTGCGCCTCGATCGAGAGGGGGACGTGGACAGCCATTTGGTCGCCGTCGAAGTCCGCGTTGAACGCGCCGCAAACGAGGGGGTGGAGCTTGATCGCCCTGCCTTCCACGAGCACGGGCTCGAACGCCTGAATACCGAGACGGTGCAAGGTCGGCGCGCGGTTCAAGAGCACGGGATGATCCTTGATGATGTCTTCGAGGACGTCCCAAACCTCGTTGCGAGAACGCTCGACGAAACGCTTCGCCGTCCTGATATTGTTGCAGACGTTCTTGTCCACGAGTTCCTTCATCACGAAGGGCTTGAAGAGTTCGAGCGCCATCTCCTTCGGCAGACCGCATTGATAGAGCTTGAGCTCCGGTCCGACGACGATAACGGAACGTCCGGAATAGTCCACGCGCTTACCGAGCAGGTTCTGACGGAAACGTCCCTGTTTACCGCGGAGCATCGAGGTCAAAGACTTCAATTCGCGATTCTTGCCCGCATTGCTGGACTTCGCCGCTTTGGAGCCGTCGATGAGCTCGTCGACGCCGTTTTGGACGAGACGCTTCTCGTTGCGAAGCATCTGATCCACCGCGCCCGATTGCAGGAACTTCTTCAGACGATTGTTCCTGCGGATGACCTTGAGATACAGTTCGTTGAGATCGCTGGTCGCGTACCTGCCGCCGTCAAGGGGCACCATCGGGCGCAGATCGGGCGGGAGCACGGGCAGAGCCTCGAGGATCATCCATTCGGGTCTGCTCTCGGACGACTTGAACGCCTCCAGGATCTCGAGACGCTTAGCGAGGTCGAGCTTTTTGGAAGAGAGGGCGCTGTCCTTGTCGTCGCCGCGCTTCGCTGCGACCTTGCCCTTTTGGTCGACCTTCTTGGCGGCGTCCTTTTCCGCCGCCTCTTTCTCGGAGATCTGCGCCTGAAGCTCGGCGATCTCCTTATTGAGATCGATCTTCTCCAAGAGTTCCTTGATCGCTTCCGCGCCCATACCGACGCGGAAACCGTCCTCGCCGAACTCCGAGACCTTGCGCTCGTACTCTTCGTTGCTGAGCACCTGCTTTACGTAGAGGTCGGATTTGCCCTTGTCCAGCACGACGTAGCTCGAATAGTAGACGACGCGCTCGACCTCTTTCGGTCCCATCTGCAGGATGGTCGCGATGCGGCTCGGCGTCCCCTTCAGGAACCAGATGTGGGTGACGGGGGTAGCGAGTTCGATGTGACCCATCTTCTCGCGGCGCACCTTGGCGGGCTCGACTTTGACGCCGCAGCGATCGCACACGACGCCTCTGTGACGGATCTTCTTATACTTGCCGCAGGCGCACTCATAGTCCTTGATCGGTCCGAAGATCTTTTGACAGAACAGACCGTCCGGATCGGGCTTTTGCGTCCGGTAGTTGATGGTATCGGCTTTGGTGACTTCACCGTTGGACCACTCCCTGATCTTATCGGGAGAGGCAAGACCTATCTTGATCGATGCAAAATTGTTGATTTCAAACATGATTCGTTCCCCCCATTAAAAGATGCTGCCGTCATCGTCGTCGCCGTCATCGCCGCCGAAGTAATTCTTGATGTCCTGTTCGTCCGCGATGGTCTCGAAGGGGCTGTCCGCGTCATCCTCACCGACGACGTCGTCCGCCATACCGAAGATGTCGACCTCCTTCTTCTCGGTGGTCTCCGCAAAGAGGTCGCTCGGCGTCACGTCTTCGACGATATCCGGGATCTCTTGGTCGTTGTCGCCGAGAGCGCGAATGTCCAGACACAGAGAGCGCATTTCACGCACGAGGACGCGGAAGGACTCCGGGATGCCCGGCTCGCTGATATTCGTTCCCTTGGTGATGGAGGCATACGCATTCTCTCTGCCGATGACGTCGTCCGACTTCACGGTGAGCATCTCTTGCAAAATATTCGCCGCACCGTACGCCTCGATCGCCCAAACTTCCATCTCACCGAGACGCTGACCGCCGAACTTGGCTTTACCGCCGAGCGGCTGTTGCGTGACGAGGGAGTAGGAACCGGTGCTTCTCGCGTGGATCTTGTCGTCGACGAGGTGAGCGAGTTTCAGATAATACATATAGCCGATCGTGACCTTGTTCTCGAAGGGTTCGCCGGTACGACCGTCGTAGAGCTGGACCTTACCGTCCGCGGGGAAGCCGTTGTTGACCAAGAGGTCCTTGATCTCGGACTCTTCCGCACCGTCAAAGACGGGGGTCGAGATCTTCCAGTCGAGCATCTTCGCGACGAGACCCAAGTGGACCTCGAGCACCTGTCCGATATTCATACGGGAAGGAACGCCGAGCGGGTTCAAAACGATCTGCAGCGGGGTGCCGTCCGCGAGGAAGGGCATATCCGCCTTCGGGAGGACGCGAGACACGACGCCCTTGTTACCGTGACGTCCCGCCATCTTGTCACCGACGGAGATCTTACGCTTCTGCGCGATGTAGACGCGCACGAGTTTGTTGATGCCCGCGGAGAGGTCCGCCTTGTTCGCTTTGGTGAAGACCTTTACGTCCACGACCACGCCGTATTCGCCGTGCGGGACCACGAGGGAAACGTCCCTGACCTCTCTCACCTTGTCGCCGAAGATGCTGCGGAGCAACCTCTCTTCGGGAGTGGGATCGGTCTCGCCCTTAGGCGCGACCTTACCGACCAGGATATCGCCCGCACGCACTTCTGCGCCGATGCGGATGATACCGTCCTCGTCGAGATCCTTCAGCATATCTTCGCTGCGCTGCGGGATGTCGCGGGTGATCACCTCGTCGCCGAGCTTGGTCGTACGAGCTTCGGTGTCGTAGGTGCAGATGTGGATGCTGGTAAAGACGTCGTCCTTCACGAGCTCGTCGCTGATGAGGACCGCGTCTTCGTAGTTGTAGCCTTCCCAGGTCATAAAGCCGATCAGGATGTTCCTGCCCAGCGCGAGTTCGCCGTTTTGCGTGGCGGGACCGTCCGCGAGGACTTCTCCCTTTTTGACGAACTGACCGATCGTAACGACCGGTTTTTGGTTGATGCAGGTCTCGTGGTTGGAGCGCTGGAACTTCAAAAGTTCGTAGGTCTTGATCTCGTCGTCCCCTTTGACGGTGATC
>JAFSZO010000045.1 GCA_017455605.1 Clostridia bacterium | reverse complement strand
TTGTTCTCTCGTTTTGCCAGAAAGCGTCAAGGCGACGATCTTGTATTCTCTCTCGGTCAGCGTGTCGATGCGCTCTTTTTCGGTCATAACAGGCGCAACGGGGTGGTGTTCTTCCGCTTCCGACGTTTCGACTCCCGTTTCTTGCGCTTCGAGGGCTTTTACATTTGTTTTTCTCTTCTTTCTGAACACCACGAAGAGAACGACGAACGACGCGGAGAGCGCCGCGCCTATCACGACGAGAACGATCACAAGCGTAAGATTGATTTGCGGTTTTGCGGGAATTTCGTTGTATTCTCCGATGGCGCAGGATTGCGTTGCACCCGCAAATGCGCTGTGCCAACTTCGATACACGTTTGCAGGGACGTAAATATCCGCGGCGCTACCTTTTACGGCGTAAACGCTTTCTCCATCTGCGATGTTCAGATCGTTTATTGCACCGCTGTCGAGCGCTTCGGTTGCCGTAGCGATATAATTATAGGCAGAAGGAGAAGTCTCGTATTCTTCGTCGCCAATCACCATACAGCCGCGCAGAACGATATAGCCGAGAAGTCCGTCCGACTCATAAAAGCCGAACGTGCCTTGATCCGGCGCCGTCTTGTTCGCCGCTTTTGAAAAAAGAAGATTGATTTGTCCGCCGTTATATTTCTTCGTCCAATAGGCATAGGGCTGTGTATAGAGAATACTTCCTTTAACCGTCGCCGTGTTGCCGTAGAACTCGCACCCTACAAAATCTATAGGTTGTCCCTGCAAACTGTCGATAAACACCGCGCCGCCGTCTTCCGCTCTGTTGTTTTCGATACGACAGTTTTTTATCAGCATACTACCGTTTCCCGCAAATACGGAAGTGAGCGCAAGCCCGCCGCCGTATTTGGTTTCATTGCCCGTGATAACGCAATCGGCCATATCAAGATCGACGCCGCCGATATAAACGCCGCCGCCACGGTCTTCAGATCCGAGATCGGCAAACGGATAGAACGCATTGTCTGAAACGTTGCATCTTTTTATTTCGGCTTTTCCGTTGCTGATGACAAAACCGCCCGCCGCACCTACGGTGTTATGATAAAAATTACTGCTTTCGATTTTTGTCGTCAATTTGTCGTTGAACACTTTTACCGTGCCGTGTTTTGCCACGTTGTCATGAAAATCGCAGTTTTCTATCAAGAGCGTCTGCGCTTCGTCACGAAACTTATTACCAAAATAGAGTGCACTGCCTTCAAGGGACGCATATCCCTTGATTTCAACGTTTTTCAAAACAAGATTCGTATAGCCCCAATCCGCCGTGATACAGCGATTTTCTTCGCGTTCACCGCCAAAAACCTCTTCAAAGGTCTTATCCGCTCCGACAGGTTGATTGTATATTCCGCCGTCCAAAATGATGTTTTCAAAGGTGACGGCGTTCGTTTCACCCGCAACGTTCGGACTGATGATTTTGAAATGTGCGTTTTTTATCGTCGTTTTCTTTCCGTTGCCTCTGATTGTCAATCCGTAGTTGATTTGAACGACGGTGTCTTCGTCAAAGGTCAAGTCATCTGTGAGGATCAAAGGTTCTTTGTTTTGGAGCGCGAAATAAAACTCTGCCGTATCACGTACAACTGCGCCTTGCTGTTCTTTGTTGCTCGCACACCCGACAAACAATGCAGGCAGAGCGATTACGAACATCAAAACCGCCGCTATTCTTTTAGCCATAAGTATGATTCCTTTCAATTACGGAAACCTCTACTATACAAGAATAAATATATTATACCATAATATTCCTATAAATCTACGTCAGGGCGGCTAAACCTCTTTGGCCGCGCGGCTAATAATCGAAAAGCCGCCAGGATTTCCGCATTTTTCGAGGTCTTGGCTGCAATAACAGTCAACTTCATTTTTCTTAAAAACCGGTGCCGCCACAAACAAAAAGGACTTGGAAAACCAATCCAAATCCTTGTTTGCCCACCGCTTGAAAGTGCAATTACCATCGAATATTAGTTTTTCATAAAGTCCCTAATGGAACAGCACTAATACCCGGTCTTTTTTACAAGCCTTACGTCTTGGCGGTCACGCCTCTTGCCGCGTTCCTTTCCCGTCGAGCAGGAAGGCGACGATCATCAGGATATAGCAGACCGTCTTGGGGAGCATCAGCATTCCGAGGAGGGGGACGTAGGTGGCGCCCACCGCGACGGGCAGATAAAAGGCGAAGGACAGGAGGACGTAGATCCAGATCGGAGAGAGGCATCGGACCTCTCTTCTCTTCTTGAAAAAGAGGTAGCACACGATGCCGCCGAGGACGGCGAAAGGCAGGTTTCTGACGATGCTCCACACGAGGTTATTCGTATTGTCGAACCAGCCGTTCTGCGGGAAGGCGCAGAGGATAATGCGCACCGCCGCCAGCGCCGTGATGACGACGGAGAGGGTCACGCTGTACTTCTCGCGATAGCGCACGATCCAAACGTAGTAGAGCAGGACGTAAAAAATCGTCATTGTGACTGAGGTCACGAGTTTGCCCACGCCGAGCGCGGTGGTGAAGTCGCCGTCGAGGAAGTAATTCAGCACGCGCGGGATCAGGTGGAAGGCGTCCCCCGCTCCGAGCAACAGCGCCGCCGCGCCCATCGCCCTGCCGCACCGGTCCTTGCTCTTCACGAGGAGGTAGACGCCCGCCGCGATCGCGAACGCAAGATACAGGACGTCAAAGATCGATTCACCGTATTTCACTTTCTTCCCCCTCTTTCGCATCGTCAACGTGGAATGTGACGGCGTCGAACTTGCGTATCGTCTTGCCTGCGAGGTCGCGCGTCTCCTTGTTCTCCACGATGAGGATCACCATCGCTTCCCAAAAGGTAACAGTGGTCGCGATGTCGGAGACGTAGGCGAAGATCTGCTTCGCGAGACTGTCTCCCTGCCAAAGGTTGTTGAGGAGCAGCATCACGACGAAGAACAGGACGCCGACGACGATCAAACCCAAGGCAAGGAGATTCTTGCTATGGGTCTGCTTGCATTTCCTCTTGCCTGCGAGCGCAACGTTCTTTAAGAATATCTCTTTCAGGTCCTCCTCCGTATATCCTTCCGATGAGGCAAACGTCACGTGAAGATCGATCTTGTATCCTCTCGGGGCGTAATCGACCACAGAGCGGATGCGATCGTCGAACGCCGAGGTAAAGATCGGGGTCTTGGTTACGGCGTTCTCATCGAAGACGTCACTCGGCTTGTCGTAGCGCAGCCGCATCTCGACCTTTTTGTTCTTCCCGTCCGTCTCAAAGAAGTCCTCTTCGACGTTGATCGCGTTTTTGAGCTCGTTCAGCATAGCGCCCTCCTTTTCACTCCGACAGGCTGAAATCTCTGTCGTATTGCACATAGACGGCGTATCCTTCGTTCGCCGCCGCCGTCTCTTCCCGCACGAGGCGGATGGTCTCTTCGGGATCGGGATCGTCGAAGGAGATCACGAGGTCAAAGCTGATCGCCCGCGTCGCTTCGTCCGCGTAAAAGCCGTGTATCTGCAAGACGTGCGGATGATGCCTGACCGCATTCAGCACCGTCTCGAAGATGCGGCGAGAGTTCTCGTCCGAGAGGTTCTCGGCATAGACGCCGACCGTCATGATGGTGTGGTATTTCTCGTACGCCATCAGCGCGATATTGCGTTCGATGGTCTGGATCTGCCGCGCCGTCAAGTCGTCCGCGACGGTGACGTGGACCGAGCCGACGTTCCTGTCGTGGCCGTAGCCGTTGAGGATCAGGTCGTAACAGCCGCGCACCCCTTCCACGGCGTTGATATCCGCCTTGAGCGCGGCGACGTACTCCTTGTCGAAGCGTTCCCCGATCATCGAGGACAGCGCCTCCTTCATCACGCCGACGCCGCTCTTCAAGATGAACGCGCCGATCAGGATGCCGAGATACCCCTCGAGGTAGACCCCCGCAAACTTCGCGACCAGCACGCCGACGAGCGTCGCCGTGGACAGGACCGAATCAAAGAGGGCGTCGGTGCCCGAGGCTTTGAGCGCGTCGCTGTCGATCGCACCCCCCTTTCTGCGGAAGAAGAGCCCGATCCCCACCTTGACGGCGATCGCCGCCGCCACGATCACGATGGAATAGATCTCAAAGGAGGGCATCGCCCCGTCGCGGAAATGCTCGACGATGGACCCCACCGACTCGTAGATCGCCATCCCGCCCGCAAAGAGGATCAGCGCCGCGATGAGAGTCGAAGTCAGGTACTCGATGCGGCCGTAGCCGTAAGGATGCTTTTTATCCGGGCGTTTGCCCGCGAGCTTGGTGCCGACGATCGTGATGACGCTCGACAGGGCGTCGGTCAGGTTGTTGACCGCGTCCATGATGATGGCGACCGACCCGGCGAGGAAGCCGACGAACGCCTTGAACGCCACCAAAAACACGTTGGCGACGATGCCGACCACGCTGGTCTTGACGATCTCTTTTTCTCTGTCGTTTTTCATATTACGCGGGATTGAACTTGCTCTTCGGCTGCTTGCAACGGGGACATTTCCAATCTTCGGGCAGGTCTTCAAACGCCACGCCGCCGTGTTCGGCGGGGTCGTATACGTAGCCGCAGATCGAGCAGACGTATTTGCCGCTCGCCTTCTTGTCCGTGAAGTCGACCTCGGCAAGGACGGTCGGCACGGGATGATCGAGATCCATCACGCGCTTCGCCTCGAGGTTCTCGTACCCCTGTGGGGTATGCGTTCCGCAGTAGACGGTCGGATGGTTGCGAACGAAGGCACGAACGCGATCGAGGGTCTCGCGCGCCGCGGCGAGGTCCTCGTAGACCACCGACTGCTTGTTCTCGTAGAGCGCCTCGTCCACGTAGGTGATATCGCCGTGCAGCATATAATAGAGCCCGTCCGCCTCGACCACGACGATGGCGTTGCCCTTGGTGTGACCCTTCGCCTTGAGATAGTACACGCCGTCCGCGATCTTTTTACTGTCGGGGAACTCGTAATACGCACCGTCCGTGAAATCGACGGGGACGACGTTGCCGAGCCCCTTGAGCTCGTCGGCGGACGCTTCCTCAGCGCCCACGTAGATCTTCGCGTTCGGGAAGGAGCGCAGCTCGCCCGAATGATCGGCGTGCTTATGCGTCAGCAAGATCTTGGTCACCTGCTCCGGCAGGTAGCCGAGCGCACGAAAGACGTCCATATAAGAGCAAACGTCCTTGCCCGTATACAGCAGGCTTTGCTCGTTCGGCACCTCTTCGGGCGTGCCCGCGGGAAGCCCCGTATCCACGAGAATGACCTCGTCGCCCGTATCGATCAGATAATTCTGCAAACTGCCGCGATAACGGACGGTGGGATCGAACGCATCCATTCCCTCCTCTCCGCCGAACACAAACGGCTGGGTGTAAAACCCGCCCACTCTGAATTTGATCGCTTTGATAATCATTTTCCCCAATCTCCTTTTAACAGTTTATTCAGCAGTTCCTTGAACTGCACGATTTCTTCGTCCGTCAGCCAATGCTCTTCCGCCAAGGTCTTCGGCACGCTGACCGCCCTTTCCTTCAATTCGCGCCCCGCTTCCGTGAGCACGATCTCGACGCTTCTCTTATCGAGCGCCGACCGCCTCACCGCGACGTAGCCCTTCCGCTCCAGCTTCTTCAATAGGTCCGTGAGGGTATTCGCCTTCAGGTAGAGCGCCTCCACGAGGTCCTTCTCCTTCACGCGCTCCCGCTCCCACAGGACCATCATCGTGACGTACTGCGTATAAGTCAGCCCCAGCTCCTTCAGCAAGGGTTGATACCTTCTCAGGATCTTATTGGCGACCGCATAGGTGGGAAAACACACCTGATTCGACAATAAAAGCATTTCGTGATCGTCCATCGTCTTTCTCCTTTCCTCGTAATTATATCGCATCCGATATAAATTGTCAAGAACAAAAAAGAGGCGCGGGATAACGCGCCACTTCCCTTGCGAAAGGTTGCCGAACCCGCTTTCAGCCGAGCCGCTCGAAGCGGCGGACGCCGCCCGTGCGGAGCCAACGCAGCATCCCGTACGCCGCGGCGGTGAGTACGACGATCAATATGGTAAGATAGACCCAATCGGGGAAGATCAGCGCAAAGGCGAAATACAGCCCCGTGAGCACCGTCGCGAAGAGCATCACGCCGAAGATCGACACGAAGACGCTGAAGCCCGTCTTGACCGCCATGGCTTCGTCCCGCCAATCGAGGACGGGACGCAATACGTTCATACACAGTCCGAAGGTCGCCGTAAAGAGGTTGAAGGCGATCACGGCGAAAGGCGCCAAGATCGCGCCCGCGACGTCCCCCGCCCCGAAGATGACCGAGGTCGCCACCGTCGCGAAGAGAGCGAACGGCAAGGAGACGGTGAGATGCAGACCTATTTTCGCGCAGAAGATCTCCTCCGTCGGAACGGGCAGGGATCGAACGACCCACAGCCGATTCCCCTCCATCGAGATCGAGGGGGCGGTGACGTCGTTCGCAACGCAGGTCAGCATCACGACGACCGCACCGAGCCCGCTCCCGCCGAAGTGCGGCAGATAGGGGAGGATCATATCCCGCACCTCCTGCAGTCTGCCCGCCTGCGTGATGGCGACGACGCCGAGCGCGAGGGAGAGCACCACGCCGAAGGAGCAATTCAGAATGTAGTTGGGCGAGGAGGTAAAGAGCTTCCACTCCCTCTTAAAGAGAGCGAGGCGCCGGCTCCCCGCCTTGACCACGCCGACCTTCCCCTTCGCCGCAGCTGACCTCTTTTGCATGACGAACCTGAGGAAGTATTTGGAGAGCAGAAAATAGGCGAGAGCGAAGGCGAGGATCGCGGTCAGACAGGTGATCGCCATCCCCTCCGCCGCCCCCGTCGAGGCACGCCCCATTTGATAGTAGAAGAAGAGTCCGTAGCGGAGCCCCGCGGGGACGCTCCCCAGCTCCACGAGCGCCATCGCGGCGTTCTGCGCGCGGAAATACAGGAAATAGAACAGCCCGACCATCAAGAGAGAGGCGACGAGCGTGATCGCCTTTTTATTCTTTACCCGTCTCGCGATCGCGGCGACGACGAAAGCGATGCCGACGGTCAGGGCGACCACGAGCAGCGTGAGCGGGATCACGAAGAAGAACGCGCTCGCCTTACCCGCCGCGCTCACACGCGCATAGGCACAGAAGGCGACGAAGGCGGGGAGCAACACCGCCGCCTCGTAGAGCAGGGTCATCACGGACAGCGCGGCGATCCGCACGAAGAGGATGCGAGCGGGCGGGATCGGGAGGGAGAGGAGCATCTCGTTGTCCTTCGCCTCGTAGATCGAGGAATAGGCGTTAAAAACGCCGCCGAGCAGCCCCACCGCCGTCGCGATGAGCCCGACGATCAAATAATAGATCTCGTAATTCCCCTCGTCGAAGACGGCAAGGATCTCCTTGAAAAACACGAAGAACGACGCACCGAGCGCCGCGAAGACCACCGCAAACAGGAGCAGAAAGACGCCGAGCGAAGCGCCGCCCGTCCTCCTCCCCCGCAGCCCGCTCCGCCGCGTGAACTGTGAGATCAGCTCGGCGAATTGCTTGCGAAAGAGCGCCTTAATCATGCGGGTCCTCCATGTCGAGGAAGACATCCTCGAGGGAGGAATCCCCCTTGACCTCCTCCATACTGCCGAAGGTCACGAGTCTGCCGCTCTTGATGATCGCGACCTTGTCGCAGAGCTTCTCCGCCACTTCGAGGATGTGCGTCGAGAAGAGGATCGCGCCCCCTTCGCGGCAGAACTCCCGCATCGTCTCCTTCAGCACGTGGCTCGCCTTGGGGTCAAGCCCGACGAAGGGCTCATCGAGCACGATGAGCTTCGGCGCGTGCAGGAACGCCGAGATCAGCGCGAGTTTCTGCTTCATCCCGTGCGAATAGGACGAGATCGAGGCGCCGATCTCCTCCGGCGACAGGGACAGCGCCGCGGCGTACTTGTCGATGCGCGCACTGCGATCCTCCTCGCTCACGCCGAAGACGTCGGCGATGAAGTTCAGATACTGCATGCCCGTCATAAAGTCGTACAGGTCGGGATTGTCGGGAACGTAGGCGAGCCTGCGTTTCACCTCGATGGGGTCGTCGGCGATGGAGACGCCGTCCACGCAGATGCTGCCACCCTCGAACCCGAGGATGCCGACCACGCACTTGAGGGTCGTGGTCTTACCCGCGCCGTTGTGTCCGATGAAAGCGCACAGCTCGCCCGCATTCACCGTAAAGGACAGATCGTCCACCGCTTTCTTTTCTCCATAGGATTTCGTCAAATTCCAAATCTCGAGCATCGTTTTCTCCTTTTTCCGATTGGTTGTTATCGTTTATGCCTGTTCCAGCGCCCTGTCGTTCAACAGGAAATCGAACAGGTTGATTTTTTTGTATCCGTTTTTGAGGTTGACGAAGGGGTCGTCGTCCATCGTGATGACGATCTTTTTGTAGCCGTCGTCCAGTCCGTAGAAGGAGGATATTTCCTGCTCGTTCTTTTGCGGATCGGAAAGGGTGTAGGCGACTTGGACGTAGAAGAGGTCTCTATCGTTGCGAGCAATGAAGTCGATCTCTTTGGCGTTGTTCTTGCCGACGTCCACGACGTAGCCGCGGCGCAAGAGATCGAGATAGACGACGTTCTCCAGGGAGTGGGTGATCTCGATTTGGCGGTAATTCAGCTTGCTGTTGCGGATGCCGAGGTCGGAGATGTAGTATTTATTCAGCGTTTTCAGATACTGTTTTCCCTTCACGTCGTAGCGCTGCGCCTTGTAGAATAGGAAGGCGTCGCAAACGTATTCAAGGTAGTTCGAGACCGTGTCGGACGTGACCTTCCCCATGCCGTTGCTACGCAGGGTGTCGGCGATCTTGTTCGCGCTGACGTAGGAGCCGATGTTGGAGCAAAGGAAGTCCACCACCGCCTCAAAGACCGCGCTTTGCCGAATGCCGTGTCGTTCGATGACGTCCTTGGTGACGACGGTGTCGCAGATCATCTTGAGATACTCCACCTTGTTGCTTGCCTCGGGTTCGGAGAGGAGATAGGGGAGTCCGCCGTACATAAGATAGGAATTGAAGCATTGGCGTTTGTCTCCGCCGAAATGATCGTAATACTCGGCGAAAGACAAGGGATAGACCTTGATCTCGATGCTTCTGCCGCGCATCCTCGTGTTGATGTCTTTGGAGAGCAGTTTGGAATTGGAGCCGGTGATATAGACGTCGGCATTATAGTCTACGCGGAGTCCGTTGACGACGTCCTCGAAATCATCCACGAACTGGATCTCGTCGATGAAGATATAATAGCGGTCGTCGCCGATTATCTGCTTTACGATATGGTCGTAGAGCGCGTCGGCGTT
This sequence comes from Clostridia bacterium, assembly GCA_017455605.1. Taxonomy (GTDB): domain Bacteria; phylum Bacillota; class Clostridia; order Christensenellales; family CAG-1252; genus CAG-1252. The sequence goes on along the minus strand of JAFSZO010000045.1, from coordinate 16,091 downwards.
GCGAAGCGAGGCGTTTTGCTTGGTTTCCAAATTGATTTTGATAATATTCTCTTTTTTAACTCCGCTCTTGATGAGATAATCATAGAAAATATCGAAAAGCAAGACGGACTTGCCGCATCTGCGGATCCCGGTCACCACCTTGACGATATCCTTATCTTTTTGCGCGATGAGTTTGTCGAGATATTTTTGCCGATCGATATACATATTCCACCCTCCGACACCGATATTCTACTCGAAAAACTTTCATTTGTCAATATTTTTCCGAGTAGACAACTTTGTCGAATTTGAACTTTTTTCTGCTAAAAACCAACATACAGCCGCTCGGGTGTTCAACCCGCCAAGGCAACGCTCGACATTGCGGAACGCTGTCCGCAATTCCGCATTCCTAATAAAACGAGCAACTTCACCTTCATCTCTCCATCCGCAACTTGTGCCTTCGGGCACAAACTTCACTACGCAGTAACTTCACACGGCGTCAGCCGTACTTCACTGCGTAGCAACTTCACCGTTTTGTATCGCCGGCGACATGATGTACTTGCTTCGTGGGGCATGATGTGTCTCGCGCTGCTCGACATTGCAGTCGCCCGCGGCGTACGCAACTACACGTTTGACTTTTCGCGCGCGATATGCGATACTCTTTATAGAACGAAACCAAGGAGCGAAGAATATGGACTGGAACTCTGTCTGGGAAACCATCAAAAACTATTTCGCCGACAACGTATGGAACATCGTGGCGTTTTTCGCTGCTCTGGTCATCGGCATCGTGGTCATCAAGGTTCTGATGGTCATCCTTCGCAAGGTCTTCGCCCGCACCAAGATCGAAGAGGTCACGCGTAATTTCCTGCTCACGATCCTGCGATTCCTGCTGTGGCTGGTCCTCGTGCTCATCCTGCTCTCGATCATCGGCGTGCAGGTCACGGGGGTCATCACCGCGCTCAGCGCCGCGATCCTCGCCGTGGGCATGGCTCTCCAAAGCAACATCTCCAACCTCGCGAACGGCATCGTGATCGTCGCGACCAAGATGTTCAAGAAGGGTGACTACATCATGGTCGGCGACAAAGAAGGCTCCGTCGTCGAGATCCACTTCCTCTTCACGACCATCTTCACCAAGGACAACAAAAAGGTCACGATCCCGAACTCGATGATCGTGAACAGCGCCGTCGTAAACGCGGGCGCGAACCCCCGCCGCCGCGTGGACTTCACTTTCCCCGTCGCGTACGAGTCGGACGTGGAGACGGTCAAAAAGATCGTGACCGACGTGATGGCGTCCGACGGGAGGGTCTATCTCGACCCCGCCCCCTTCTGCAAGCTGAAGGAGTTCGGCGCGAGCAGCCTCGACTTCTTCGCAAATTGCTGGTGCGATGCCTCCGACTACTGGGACGTGTACTACTACGTGGTGGAGCACGTCTTTAACGAATTCAAGCGCAACGGTATCTCGATCCCCTTCCAGCAGATCGAAATGCGCGAACGTACCGACGTCGCCCCCACCCCCTACGACGAGGCGCCTCTGCCCGAGCGGGTGGAGAAGGAGCGCCCCGTGGAGCAGAGCAAACTCGCCGAGCTGAAACACGCCTACGGGGAAGCGAAGCAAAAGATCGCCGCGCACAAACATAAGAAAACGGAAGACTGAGCGCCGCGGCTCGCCCGCCGCGCCCCCTCCGCCGATCGGCGGATCCGAAAGGAGTATATATGAAAAACGCCGTTTGGCAAAAGGTAGACAAGGTCGTTTCCTCCAAGGTCGCTCTCGCGATCTTCACGCTGATCTCCTACGCGGAGATCTACTCTTCGGTCGCAGGCTCCTTCTTCGAGGCGAATAAGTTGCTCTTCGGCACCTCATTTGTCGCCCTGCTACTGCTCGCCCTGCAGGTCCTGCTGACCCTCTATTTCGGCGCGTCGCTCTTCCTGTCTCTCCGAGGCGAAAAAGCGAGCGGCGTCCTCTCACTCGCGGGAGAACTCGCCGCCGTCGCGATGGGGGTGGCGATGCCCATCATCTTCTACTACGGACGCGCGACCGAGGCGGTGAACTTCCTCGTCGTCCTCCCCTACTTCGCGGTGGGGCTCGTGGCGGCGGTCGTGCTCTTCCTGATCCCCTTCGCAAAGAAAAAGGTCGTGGCGACGACCTGCCTCCTGTGCTTTGCCGTCCTCGCGGTCGTCGGCATCGCGGCGGGCGTCGCATTCGGCGGCTCCTTCCGCATCGAGGAGGCTCCCGCCGTCTTCGACAACGGCACGGACTACTCGGTCGTTTGGTGCACGAGCGCGCCATCGATCGGCCATCTGGAATATACCCACGGCGACGAGAAGTACGTCGTGTACGACGCCGAGGACGGCAAGTATCGCGCGGACAGCCGCGTGCACGTCGTTCACGTCCCTTACGAGCACCTATACGGCGCCACCTACACCGTCAGCGCGGCGAAGACCGTGAAGAACGCGGCGAAGAACTCCGTGACGAGTGACTTCATCACTTCGCCCGCCTACACCTTTGCCGAGAAGGCTACGGGGAGCGACCTGAAACTGCTATCCGTGACCGACTGGCACGAGGATACGACCCGCCTGTACGCTTCCGCGGCGGCGTGCGGAGACTATGACGTGCTCCTGATGATGGGGACGCGATCAAGTACGCGGACGAACGCGAGGACCTCATCAACAGCGTGATCCTCCCCGCAGGAAGGCTCTGCGGCGGCACGAAGCCGATCCTCTTCGCGAGGGGCAACCACGAGCCGCGCGGTAAATACGCCGGCGAGCTGAAAGAGATGCTCGGATTCAACGATTACTACTACACGGCGCGCTACGGCGAACTGAATTTCCTCGTGATGGACGGCGGCGAAGACAAGCCGGACGACGACCCGAAAAACGGCGGTCTCTTCGTGTCCGAAGCCTATCGCGACGCAGAGCTCGCCGCGGTCGAGGCGCTGCCCGTCCCGGACGGCATCAACCTCTGCCTGTGCCACATCCCTCTCTTCGCGCCGAGCGAGGATTCGCCGCAGTACACCCGCTTCTCCGCCCTGCTCGGGAAATGGGGCGTCCGGCTGGAGATCTCGGGGCACGAGCACCTGCTCGACCTGTGGACGGAGACTCCCTACGCGACCCTCGTGGCGGGCGGTCCCACCGATGACCTCGGATTCGTCAGTTGCCTGATCGAGATCAAGGGGAGCGCGGCGACCGTCACGGCGAAAAACGACAAAGGCGAAACGGTCCGCACCTACGTTCCCATCGCCCTGAACTGACGAGGAACGAGCATGGAGAAACGCACGCGCAGGACCACGCCGCTGATGGGGTGGGCGTCTTGGAACTGCTTCCGCACCGACATAAATGAAACCAAACTGAAAGCACAATTCGACGCGCTGGTCTCCACGGGACTCGCGGCGTGCGGCTACCTCTACGCGAATACCGACGACGGCTTTTTCGGCGGACGGGATGCGGAGGGGCACCTCCTCTTTCACAAAGAGCGCTTCCCGAACGGCATCAAGCCCCTCGCCGACTACGCGCACGCCCTCGGACTGAAGGCGGGCATCTACTCCGAAGCGGGCGCCGCCTCCTGCGGCTACTATTACGATAACGAAGGGGAAAACGGCAGGACCGCGGGACTCTTCGGACACGAAAAGGAGGACCTCGAGCGATTTTTGGTCGAATACGGCTTCGACTTTATCAAGGTGGACTGGTGCGGCGCGCTCCGCGAAGGAGTGGACGAACGGGCGGAATACCTCTTGATCGGCAAGATCATAGACGAGATCCGCGCGCGAACGGGCAAGCCCATCGTCTACAACATCTGCCGCAAGTTCTTCCCCGGGGGATGGGCGACCGAGATCGCCGACTCCTGGCGCACGGCGGCGGACATTCAGCCGAACTACGCCTCCATCCTCAAGCAGATAGACAACATCAAACCGCTCCGCCGCTTCTGCGTGCCGGGGCACGTCAACGACCTCGATATGATGCAGATCGGCAACGGGCTGACGAGGAAGGAGGAGCGTACCCATTTCGCGATGTGGTGCATGATGTCCACCCCGCTGATGATCGGGTGCGACCTGACCAAGATCGGCGCGGAGACCCTCGCCCTCCTGAAGAACGAGGAGCTGATCGCCCTCGACCAAGACCCCGCCTGCCTGCAAGCCTACGTCGTAAAGGAATACAGGGGCGCGGACGGCGCCATCCTCGGCGAGACCTGGGTGAAAAACCTCGGCGCGGCGCGCTCCGCAGAGAAGGCGGTCGCCCTCCTGAACCGTAGCGACCTGCCGCTCGAGATGACCTTCCGCGCTGAGGACGCGGGACTCGAGGGCAAACTGCTTTCCCTGCGAGACCTGCAAACGCACGCGGACCTCGCCCCCGCCGAGACCACCTTCCTCGTCCCGCCGCACGGCGTCGTCGTACTGCGCGCACGGAGCGAAAAAGCGGGCGAAGCGCCCGACCTCAACGAGCGCCTCGCCTACGTGGAGCCCGCCCCGATCCGCCCGATCACGCGGGAAGAGGCTCGCCGCCTCGTCAAGAGCGGCGCCCTGCTCCTCGACGCACGCACGCGGGAGGAATACGCCGCAAAGCACCTCGCGGGCGCGCTGAACACCCCCTTCACCGAGATCTACTCCCACATTTGGGAGACCGTCCCCACCAAGGACACCCCCTGCGTGGTCTACTGCTCCAAAGGGCTCCGCAGCACCCAAGTCAAATACACGATGGACCACATGGGCTACACCCGCGTTTACCTGCTCGGCGCAGTCGATCCGGACGAGGATGTATAGCGGCGCATATCCTTCGCTACAACTTCAAGAGGGAGCAGTTACTGCTTAAAGGGCACGACGTGCCCTTTTTTAATTATGAATTAGGAATGAGGAATTAGGAATTGCGGGTCGCGACGTCGCGCCCCAAAAAATCTGTTCGATTTTTCGGGGAACCCCAATGCGACGCTAACGCTCCGAATGATCCTTGTTTTTTTCTGCCCTATCCAATTATCGTAGCAGAAAAGGGAACAACAAGGGGCGAAGGCGAAAAACATAAACCGCGAGAGAGGAGCAGGCGCAAAATTTTATTCGGCGACGGGAAAGAAGGGTGCAGATGCAAAGCTCGCTATGAGGCTTTTCCTCTATGCGGACATTCAGTACGCCAAAGGGCGGCAAAAGATGGAAAGGATAGTAAACAGCGAGAGCGTAGAGTGAGGTAGAGGCGAGTGCTCAGCGAAAGAGGGAGCAGGCGCGAACTTTTACCCAGCGACGAGGGAAATGGTACAACAAAGGACGAATGAGAAATAGATCACAAACCGCGAGAGAGGAGAAGGCGTGCCGCCGTTGGGGTCCACGCAAAATCGTAGATTTTGTGGGGTGTTGGCGGCAGAGACGAGCGCTCCGCAAGCGAGAGAGACAGGCGCAAAATTTCATTCGGCGACGGGAAAGAAGGAAAGAACAATAAAAAGCGAGAGCGTAGAGTGAGGTAGAGGCGAGCGCTCAGCGAAAGAGGGAGCAGGCGCGTACTAATCGTACGTAACTGCTCCCTCTTGAAGCTGTAGCGAAGCATATGCCTCGCTATACGCTCTCGCCTATTATGCGCATTCGATCAGCATCTTATCCGCCACCAATGCAATGAACTCCCCGTTGGTCGGCTTCTCATTCCCCGAATACACCTTCACCCCGAAGATCTGATTGATGTTCTCGATCTTGCCCTTATTCCAAGCGACCTCGATCGCATGACGGATCGCGCGTTCCACCTTGCTCGCCGAGGTGTCGAACCGTCCCGCCACTTCGGGGTAGAGCCGTTTGGTGATGCTGTTGATGATCTCGGGACAGGCGACCGCCATCTTGATCGCTTCGCGCAGGAATTGATATCCTTTGATATGCGCGGGGATGCCGACCGAGATAAAGATGTTCGTGATGCGCTCGTCGAGCATCTTGTTTTGGGCGAGACGGATGGCGGGGACAACGGGCTCGGCGCCGCCGACCAGCTCATCGATGCGATTTTTAAGGGAGAGGAAGCTGATGGGCTTCAGCATATAATGGCCTGCGCCGCAACGGATGGCACGCGCGGCGTATTCGTCGCCCGGAATCCCCGAGATCGCGATGAACTTCGCCCTCGATCCGCCGAGGCGCGCTTCGCTCATCACCTCGAATCCGTCCGTCTCGGGTAGGATCGTGTCGATCAGCACGACGTCGGGAGCGGTGCTGAGGATGGTCTCCAATCCTTCCCTGCCCGTACGCGCCACGCCCGACACACGGTAGCCCCTCTCTCCGTCGAAAAACATTTTTACAGATGCCGAAAACTCGGGATCGTCGTCCACGATAACGATAGATACTTCTTTCATAGTAGCTCCTTCTTTATTTTGTTTATCGCCAAAAACCTCGAGATTTTGCTTTCCTGCCTGTATTTTAGCACGATGAACGCCACCGCGCAACGATTTGAGAGTTATTTTTGTACAAAAATTGACGAAATTCGTCGAAACCATCTTTATTTTGTACAAAAATGGTGGCGGTGTCGTGGCGGCAGTCGCGTTTTTCGTTGAAATCGCGCGCAAAAAGCGGTATAATGCAAGTATGAGAAAGGTGACGGCAGACGAGATCGCGCGACTCCTCGAATGGTACGAGGGGCACAAACGCACCCTACCGTGGCGAGACGAGGTCTCGCCCTATCGGACCTGGGTGTCCGAGATCATGCTCCAGCAGACCCGCGTCGAAGCGGCAAAGGGGTATTTTCTACGTTGGATGGAGCGCTTCCCTACCATCCGAAGCCTCGCCGAGGCGAGCGAGGAAGAGGTCCTCAAGGCGTGGGAAGGACTCGGCTATTACAGCCGCGCGCGCAACCTATACAAGGCGGCGAGGATCGTCGCGGAGCGCGGGGGCGCGCTGCCCAAGGAGAAAAAGGAACTGGAAAAGCTGCCCGGTATCGGCACCTACACCGCAGGGGCGATCCTGTCCATCGCGTTCGGCGTGACGGAGCCTGCCGTGGACGGCAACGTGCTACGGGTCGTCTCGCGCCTGACCGCGGAGCCCTTCGACCTCACGAAGAACGAGACCCGTGCGGGGGTGGCGGATATGCTTCGCCCGTTGATGCCCGAGGGAAAGACCTCGGAATTCACCCAAGCGCTCTTTGAGATCGGCGCGCTGATCTGCCTGCCGAACGCCCTCCCGCGTTGCGAGCTATGCCCCCTTGCGGCGACGTGTGACGCACACCGACTCGGCAAGGAGCTCGACTATCCGCCCCGCGCCGTCAAACCGGACAAACGGCGCGAGAGCCTGACCGTCTTCGTCCTCGAATGCGCGGGGAAGTACGCGATCCGCAAGCGGCCCGAAGAGGGACTGCTCGCAGGACTGTGGGAGCTGCCGAACGAGAGAGGATCCCTCCCTGCGGAGGAGGTCTCCGCACGCTATACGGGCGAGGTCACCCCCCTCCCCGACGCCACGCACGTCTTCACGCACGTCGTGTGGGAGATGAAGGGGTATCTCGTGCGCCTACCCGCGCCGCCGAGCGATCCCGCCCTGCTGTTCGTCACGCCCGAGGAGATCCGAGAACGGTATTCCCTTCCCTCCGCCTTTTCCGCATATAAAAAGCATTGCAAATAGTATCCCTCTTGTTCTCCGATCGTACGTGATCGCGAGGGTGGAGAGTGGTGCGCCGCCGCCACGGGTCCACACAAAATCATAGATTTTGTGGAGTGTTGGCGGCAGAGTCAATCGTTCCACAAAAAAACCGTTCGCGACTGCGGAGAAGGGTTGCAGGTGCGAGGCGCGCTATGATGCTACGCCTCTACGCGGACCTCCGGTACGACAAGCGGCGGCGAATGAGCGTACTTCTCGTACGTGATTTCGCCGACGTGAAGGCAGAAACGAAGCAGATGCGCCCTAATACGCAGTCGAACATTGCGCCGCCATGCGCCCTCGCACCGGCGGAGCAGCGTGATCCCGCTTGACATTCCGCAAAAAGCGCGGTATTGTATCACGGTGACGCGCGGGAGCGCGCGCCTAACGGAGAAATGCGATGTTATCGTCCATCCTGATCGCCTCTATCACCTGCGCCGCGACCATCGCGAGCGTGCTGTTCTGTCCCCGCGTGCGCTTGGGGCGGATCTCGGTGGACGTCTATCCCTTCGTCGCCCTGCTCGGCGCGGCGATCATGGTCGCCGCGGGCTGCATCTCCGCAGGGGCGCTGTGGGAGGCACTGACCGCCGACAGCGCGATCAACCCGATCAAGATCCTGCTCCTCTTCCTCTCGATGACCGTCCTGTCGGTCTATTTGGACGAGGTCGGCTTTTTCCGTTATCTCGCGAACAAGGCGCTCCGCCTCGCGGGCAAGAGCCAGACGCGGATGTTCGCGGTGGTGTATCTGACCGTGTCGGTGCTGACCGTCTTCACCTCCAACGACGTGATCGTACTGACCTTCACGCCCTTCCTGTGCTATTTCGCGAAGAACGCGCACATCGACCCCAAGCCCTACCTGCTCGCGGAGTTCGTCGCCGCCAACACGATGAGTATGACCCTCGTGATCGGCAACCCGACCAACATCTACCTCGCGACGGCGTTCGGCATCTCCTTCCTCGACTACTTCCTCGTGATGGTCCTCCCCACCCTCGCGGCGGCGGCAGTCGCCTACGGCGTGCTGTATCTCCTCTTTCACCGCGCCCTGCGCGCGCCCGTCCTCGCGACGCCCGAAGAGACGAGGATCGAGGACAAGCCCTCGCTGATCGTCGGGCTGACCCTGCTCTCCCTCGCCACGATCGCCCTCGTCGTGGGCCCCTACGTCGGCGTGCCGATGTGGCTGGCGGCTGTCATAGCTGTGGGCGTGCTCCTCGTCGCAGCGCTGATCCTTGCCCTCGTGCGGAGGCACCCGCCCCTCGAGCTCGGCAGGACGCTGAAACGCGCCCCGTGGCAACTGGTCCCCTTCGTGCTCGCGATGTTCACGCTGGTCCTCGCGCTGACAGCGCAAGGCGTGACGGACCGGATCGGCGAGCTAATCGGCACCCGCCTGACGGTGTGGAAATACGGCTTCCTGTCCTTCCTCTCCGCCAACGTCATCAACAACATCCCGATGAGCGTCCTATACGCGCCCATCGTGGCGACCCTGCCCGAAGGGGTGCGGCTCGGCGCGGCGTACGCGACCGTCATCGGCTCCAACCTCGGCGCCTACCTGACCCCGATCGGCGCCCTCGCGGGCATCATGTGGCTGTCTCTGCTGAAAGGACACGACGTGAAAATAAACTACTTCGATTTTCTGAAATGCGGTGCGGCGGTCTCCCTCCCCGCACTCGGGGCGGCGCTTGCCGTGCTTCAGCTCGTCCTGTAGCCGACGGCGTATAAGGGGCGCATCCTTCCCTTCGCCACCGCTTCGCTCGGAGGCGGTTATGCACAGATAGTACGCGCCCGTCACATTCGCTCGCGGAGCGTTTGTCTCTACCCTCATCTCCGCCGCCTGCGCGCGAGTTGGGACTCATTGTCGCCGAAACGCTCGAAAAAGCATTTCTTATGCGACGGTTTTCGTCCCCTCGCTTGCCTCGCTCTGAAACTATCGTTTCATTCGCGCTTGATCGTAGCGTTCATAGGCTCGTTCGCGTTGCCCTTGCGCACTACGTTTGCAAGTGCTATTCGCTCCGCAGCCCATTTCCGCTCCGAGAATAGGATAGAGCAAGATAGAATAGCCTTTGGAACAGAGTGACCCTCAAATAGCCTTCCCCTTGAGGGGAAGCCTTTATTCAGAGCACCTGCGACCCTTTATTCCCAATTCCTAATTAACAGGTCGCGAGATGTCGCATTTGTGAAATTGCTCGCGGAGGCGAGCAGTGAAGTTATACGCTATGCGTGTAGTGAAGTTTTGCTCGCGTTGCTCGCAAAGTGAAGTTCCTCGCTTGGCTCGGAGTTAAGGATAGAAAGTGAAATCGGAGCAAGGCGACCCTTTATTCCGCATTCCGCATTCCGCATTGATATACCTCTATGGAGGACTTTGAAGATTGATGCAAGGGCAAGGCTCGGCAAGGGTTTGCGACTGAGCGTACTCCTTGTACGTGATGTCGCAAACACGCAGATAGAAACGCCGCCATTGCGCAATATGCAAAGTCCTCCCCCAAAAAAAATGGCGAGCGGGCATACACGCCCACTCGCCGTTGACGCATTAGGAAGGGTCTCGCGATTATTCCTCGCTGAACTCGTCCTTCCCCGCCCCACACAACGGACAAGCGAAATCCTCGGGAAGATCCTCGAACTTCGTGCCCGGCGCGATGCCGTTCTCGGGATCGCCCACGGTCTCGTCGTATTCCCAGCCGCACAGATCACATACGTATTTCATTTTGTTTACCTCCGTTATTTTTTATATTTCGGAACGATACGATGTCGTTCCCGTTTGCTATGGTTTTGCCGTCTCTATTTGATCGGCTCGAAGTCCGCCGCCCCGTGCTTGCACAGCGGGCAAACGATGTCCTCGGGCAAGGTGTCGCCCTCGTAGACGTATCCGCAGACCTTGCAGACGTAGCCCTTCTTGCCCTCGGTCTGCGGCTTGGGCTTGACGTTCTTTTGGTAGTAGGTGTAGGTCATCGTCTCGAGGTCGGAGATCACGCGCGCCTCGCCCACCGAGCAGATGAACATCCCGTGCGTGCCGAGGTCGACGTAGTTCTCCACAGTCAGGGACATAAAGCTGTTGATGTACTTGGGCAGGAAGACGAGGCCGTTGTCGCTACGGTACTTCTCCCATCCCTCGAACTTGTCCACCGTCCTGCCACTACGGAACCCGAAGTCCTCAAAGACCTTGAAAGGCGCGTCCACGGACAGGCAGTTGATGTTCATTTTGCCCGTTTGCTTGATGACGTGGTGCGAATAGTTCTGCTTGTTGATCGTGACCGCGACGCGGTTCGGGGTATTGGTGACCTGCGTGACGGTGTTCACGATCAGACCGTTGTCCTTCTTGCCGTCGTTCGAGGTGACGACGTACAGACCGTAGCCGATGTTGAAGAGCGCCTTGAGGTCGTTCTTGTTCGCGGTGGCGTCCTGACGGGCGAGGTAGTCTTGGCAAAGCTCGTCCGAGACCTTGTCGATCGCCGCCTTGGTGTCGTCGTTCATCGCCGAGGTCATCTTGATCACCGGGTCGAGGATCGTGACGTTCTTGCTCCCTTCGAGCATCCCGCGCATCACCTTCGCCGCGAGAGGCGCCCAGCTGCCGTTCTCCATCAGCGCGACCGTGCGGTTTTGATACCCGCGCTCGGTCAGATGCTCGATGAAGGTGCGCATAAAGGGGAAGATGTCGGCGTTGTAGGTCGTGGTGGCGAGAACGAGCTTGCCGTAGCGGAAGGCGTCTTCCACCGCTTCCGCCATATCTTCGCGCGCGAGGTCGCAGACGACCACCTTGGGGCAGCCCTTATCCTTCAGCTTCTCGGCGAGCAGCTCCACAGCCGCCTTGGTGTGTCCGTAGACCGAGGTGTAGGCGATCATCACCCCCTCGCTCTCCACGCCGTAGGAGGACCAAACGTCGTACAGACCGAGGTAGTAGCCGAGGTTTTCGGTGAGGATGGGTCCGTGCAAGGGGCAGATGGTGCGGATGTCCAGCGTCGCCGCCTTCTTGAGCAGCGCCTGCACCTGCGCGCCGTACTTGCCCACGATGCCGAAATAGTAGCGACGCGCCTCGCACGCCCAATCTTCGTCCACGTCCAGCGCGCCGAACTTGCCGAAGCCGTCGGCGGAGAAGAGGACCTTGTCCGTCTTGTCGTAGGTCACGATGACCTCGGGCCAATGCACCATCGGCGCGGCGACGAAGGTCAGCTCGTGCTTGCCGAGGGAGAGGACGTCCCCCTCCTTCACGACGATGCGGCGACTCTCGTATTCGTCACCGAAAAAGTTCTTCATCATCTTGAACGCCTTGTCCGAAGAGACGACGATCGCTTTCGGATAGGTGGAGAGGAACAGCGCGATATTCGCGGAATGGTCGGGCTCCATGTGTTGCACGACGAGGTAATCGGGGGCTTTGCCGCCCGTCGCCGCCGCCACGTTGTCCAACCAGACGTGCCCGAAACGAGCGTCCACCGTGTCCATCACGGCTGTCTTCGCGTCCGTGATCACGTAGGAATTGTACGCCATGCCGTTCGGCACGTCGTATTGCCCTTCGAAGAGGTCGATCTCGTGGTCGTTCACGCCCACGTACTTGATGTCGGTAGTGATATTCATAGTTTCTCCTTTTGTCGGGGGATTTGCGCGGGCGCCGTCGCGCGTCACGCTTTTGTTATTGTATCATATCCGCGCGCTCTTTTCAAGAGGCGAACTCTCATTTCCTCGGGTTTTCTTCCCCGAAAAAGCGAAACTCGAGGCGGTCTTCACGAAAAAACACCCTCCCGAAAGGAGGGTGCTCGTCGTCAAGCGTCTTATTCTTCCTCTTTCTTCTCCGTATCGGCGGGGGCGAAGGGATCGGAGGGGGTCCCCGTCTCCTCGAAGACCGGCTCGTCCGCATTCCCTTCGGTCGACTCGCTCTTCACTTCGCGATACTCCATCGCCTTGATCCGCTTCAGCTCCTCGTAGAAATGCGCGCGCGCCATCGTGTGATAGACGTCCACCCACAGGAGCCCGACGCCGAAGCAAAGCGCACCGACGATGAACCACCCGATGAAGGACAGATCGAGGAGGAAGAGCTTGCCCTTGTACCCGCGGGTGAGCTCCTTGCTCTCGTCCAAGCAGACGCGCCAGTTCTTTTCCTTCGACTCTTGTTGGATAAAGAACGCCATCGAATAGGCATAGCTCATCACGATGCCCGGGATGATAAAGAGCAACGACCACAGACCGATGAAGAGCGAACGCAGGAATCCGAGCAGGAAGGTCTCGCCGAGTTCCTCCTTGAAACCGCAGAACAGATCGACAAAGTCGATCCGCTTGTTGCCGAGGGCGACTTTGTGATAGATGCGGGTGATGCCGTAGCTCAGCGGCCCCGAGATCACCATCCCGACCAGCCCGAGCGGCACCCCGATGAGCCCTCCGACCACGGGAGAGAAGCGGGTCACCGTGCCGGAGAGCGAGGTGGGCAACCCGACGATCACCGTGTACGCGAGGGTGCAGATCAAGAGAGTGATCCATACGTTGCCGAAGAGTCTGTGTTCCAGCGAATCGCGCGCCCGCGACCTGATCGAAGTGAGTTCTATCATAGTTTTCTCCTTTTCGCCCGTCAGTCGGCAAGGACGACGGAACGATCTCGTTCCGTTCGATATTATACTATGTTCGCGGGCATTCGTCAACACCCGCACGCTTCGCCTTCCGCGATCTTCGCGTTTCTCTTTCCCCTTCCCTCTTGAACGCGGAGACGCGAAATGGTATAATATAGGAAGGGAGGACGGATATGGACGTCATAGATCGCATCGTTAAGGGCGAGCCGCTCGGCAAAGCCGCCATCAAGACCACCGTCGAAGGGTATTTGACGGGCAGCGTTTCCAAAGAGGAGATGACCGCCTTTCTGCGTGCCGTATGCGCGCACGGGATGTCGGACCGAGACGCGACCTACCTGACCGAGGTCATGCTCGAGTCGGGCAAGACCCTCTCCTTCCGTCGTAGGCAATATCCCTACGCAGACAAACACTCCACGGGCGGCGTGGCGGACAGCACCACCCTCATCATCGCCCCCATCGTGGCGGCGGCGGGCGTGCCCTTCCTCAAGATGAGCGGCAGAAAGCTCGGGCACACGGGCGGCACGATCGACAAGCTCGAGTCCTTTTACGGACTGCGCACCGAGCTCACGATCCCCGAAGCGGAATCCGTCGTGGAACGGACCGGCGCGGCGATCATCGCACAGACCAAGGACCTCGTGCCCGCGGACAAGGCTCTGTACAAGCTGCGCGACGAGACGGACACCGTGCGCAGCCTGCCCCTGATCGCCTCCTCCGTCGTCTCCAAAAAGCTCGCGAGCGGCGCGGACGTGCTGGTGCTGGACGTCAAGGCGGGCAACGGCGCCTTTATGAAGACGGTCGAGGAGGGAGAAGCCCTCGCGAAACTCATGGTGCATATCCTCCATAGCCACGGCAAAAAGGCGGCGGCGGTCCTCAGCGATATGAATTCTCCCCTCGGAGACGGGGTCGGCGGCGCGATGGAGCTCGTCGACGCGGTCGAAGTGCTGGAAGGCAAGGAGGGACGCCTCCGCGACCTCGCCCTGCTGATCGCGGGCAAGCTCATCACCCTCGCCAAGGGCGTCGCCCCCGAAGAGGGACAACGCGAAGCCCTCGGCATCCTGACGAGCGGCAAAGCTCTCGCCAAATTCCGCGAGATCATCACGGCGCAAGGCGGCTCCCTCGAACTGCTGAAACAGGAGACGCGGGACAGGATCTTTTTCGCGCGAGAGGCGGGCGTCGTCACTGCGCAAAAGGACGGCTACGTCGCGCACGTGGACTGCGTAAAGCTCGGATTCCTCGCGCGGGACCAAGAAAATGGCGGCGGCTACGGTATGCGGGTCCCCTTCAAGGTAGGGAGCGCCGTGAAGGCGGGCGACGCCCTCGTGCGCCTCTACGGCAAGACGCCGACCGACGAGGCGATGTTGCGCGCCCTGTCCGACTGCTTCGTGATCTCGGACGCGCCCGTCGAGCCCGACCCCTTGGTCTACCGCATCATCGAGTGACGCCCCGCGCCGAGTTCGCGCCGCGCGCCGCCGCTTCCCCTCATGGAAATGCGATTATTTTAAAAAAACGCTTGCATTCGCCTCGGCGATGCTTTATAATACAATGGTGCTTGGGGATATGGCTCAGTTGGTAGAGCGATACGTTCGCATCGTATAGGTCAGGGGTTCGAATCCCCTTATCTCCACCATATTGGACTTATCCGCACACCTGTATCGATTATTCGGGTGTGCGGATATTTCTTTATTTAGCGGAAGATTTCAATTCCGTTCTTCCGGAGACAGACGAAGATTAAAACTTTTGAGGGAGCACCAAGCTCCCTCTTATTCGTATTTCTTTAACCCGAAATTCAAATATGCCTTTTTATGCTTGACCGCATACTCTAATGCCTTTGCCGCGCCACCCCAACCAACGTTCACATAAGAAATAACGAAATCCGCTTTTTTAACCATCCATTCATTACGCTTTACGATATTGAAGGTTGAGAATTCGCCGTCTACCCCATCGGGTATAAGGATCTCGTCATAATTCTCTTGAATATACGGTCTATCCTTGAAATAGCGCTCTCTACGATACGGAGAGACAAAAACCGTTCTCGATTCAGGGTCGATCTCTTGATACTTCTTGCAACAATGCAAAGCAAAACTGTCAAAAAAGCCATATCCACCGAGGAAAAACGAGACATGCTCGCCGTTCGCCTTTTCTTTAATAGAAGCGATAATCTTATCCTCTAATTCTTGTGATCCGTGGAAATCCGAATGTCCGAAAAAGGCGATTATCAAAAAAGTGCGCTCCTTGTTAGGGAACGCACCGAAAAACGCCCCCTTTGTTTTGCAGAACAACTCTACGACGAGAGATAGGGAGACGCTTTTACCGAGAAAGCACCTCTCTCATCGTAGTATGTAGTTGTTCTGCACATTTATTATGGCACAAAATCCCCTTATAGTCAAGACGTCACAACTCCGTTTATTTGTCTTTCGTCCTTCTGTTGTAGCACAGGTCTACCGCGGGTCAACGCGAGAAATAATTGACCAATTATATTATTGATGAATAACATCACATCAATTTTTTCTCGTTCCTCGTTGACCAGCTTTTTCTTTATCCAAACAAAGACAAACCCTATATAGCCCTATGCTCCTTCCGTCTTGCCGAAAGGCAAATAAATATACGGAGGTATCCAAGATGAAAAAGAAAAGTCCCTTCCCTACCTATTCAACCTGTCCCATAGGGACAAAGGAGGCTCGAAATGGCAGAATACTTGCATTATGACGGAGAAGAATTTGTCACGTTCGACATTCTTCAGATCAACCAAGACAAACACGAAGTCGAGGTTGCTATCACCAACCGAGGCAAGATAACTGTCACGACATTTGAAATCCTCTCCGACGAAAATGGGGACTATATCGAATACGGCGCAATGTACGACAAGATCTATCTTGCAGACTTTGAGGAGGAACCGAGAAATGAGTGATCCTATAAGAATCGTCATCGGCTCTTGGGGCTCATACAACGAATGCAACGAAAGAGCATTAGGCTCCAAGTGGCTGGACCTCTCGGA
>JAFSZO010000044.1 GCA_017455605.1 Clostridia bacterium | reverse complement strand
TTAAGAACCTATCATATTAGCAAGGCTCTCAAACTTGTCGGTGCGCGGCTTTTCGTTCGGGTCTGTTTAAGAACCTATCATATTAGCAAGGCTCTCAAACCTCAAATCATCCGATCCGAGGGGGGTGGGCTTTGCCGTATGACCACTATATTATATCAAATCTCTGCCTGCTTTTCAACGATCTCGCACAAATCTTCGGTGATCACGAGCCGCCGCTCCGAAGCGACCGCCCCGCCGCGGCGCGGCTCGAGGAGCAACAGCGAGACCTTCTCCAATTCGCAATGATGATACAGCGCCGCGAGATCCTCGTCGGAGAGCACCGCTTTCACGCCGACCAACACAAAGAAGTCGACCGAGCGCAACCGCACGAACAGGTCGATGTAGGCGACGATGCCCTCCAGCGCGGACTCGTAGTCCGACCGCGGGCGAACGCCGCAGGCCTTCAGCAACGCATCCCACTCGAGCGGCGTGCTGTCCAAGGGCAGATCGCTGTCGATGATGCACTTCTGCAGCAGCTCCTCGACCGATGCGACGACGCCGGCAAAGCGCACCTCGTCCTCGCAGGACAGCAGGTTCTGCCGCATCTTCTTGTACAGCAGCGTCAGCACCTTCCTGTCGTCGAACGAGAGGGAGAAGTAGTCGCGCAAGATCTCGCCCCGTTTGCTCGCATCGATGCGCACGTCCCCGTCCCAAAAGGAGCAGTCGGAGGTGCCGCCCTCCATCGCGGCGATCACGTCCCGCACGAAGGTCACGTACTCACGCGCATTCTCGACGGTGAGGACGCACGGACGGTCGGGCGACAGCAGGAGAGGCGTCTCTACGTGTGGGTGTGCGACCGTGATCATAGCTCCACCAACCGATCCATGCTCTCGATCACGGTGGACTGCCGCTCGCCTGCGACGTACTCGATCCGAGAGAACTGGCGCTCCGTCACCTCGAGCATCTCCACCACCCCGTCCGACGGGCAATGCTGCACGACCTTGTCCTTGATCGCCCTGCTCATCACGTTGTTCACGCTGAGCTTCGTATAGACGGACTCCTGCATCATGATGAACCCGCTGCCCAGCAAAAACCGGCGAAAGGCGGCATAGTCCCGCCTGTTCTTCGCCGTGATGACGGGCAAGTCGAAAAATACGATGATCCTCATAAACCTATTCCCTTCCTTCATTCGTCTCTTTCACCTCGGTCGGAAAGAGGATCTCCCCCGCCCCGCCCTCATTCATATAGTCGGTAAAGCTGCGCACGTATGCCTCGATCGCGAGGTCGAGCGTCGTCCGCCTGCCGCCGATGACGGCGGAATAATTGAGCACGTTCGCCATCTTTTTCTTGAACGCTTCGTCCCCCTCTTCCAAAGAAAAAGCCGCCTTGTCCACGATGGGACGAAGCGGCTCCATCAAGTCGCACGCGAGGTTGAACTGGTTAAATTCGTTGTCGTGCCAAATGCCGAGCTGGGTCAGGTACCCCTCCGCCGCGATCTCCCGATTGAAGCAGGAGAGCAGCACGGCGTAGCCGTAGTTCAGGCAACCGTTGACGAAGCCGCCGCTCTTTCGCCCTTCTCCCGGGTCGAAGAGGCAGTTGAAGTAGACCTTCGCGGCGTGCCCTTCTCGGTTCGTGGGGTCTCCGTCCCGAACGTCGGCGGCGTAGCTGCGGAGCATCTCGAACTCCCGCCGAAACCCCATCTCGCCGAGGAGCGCCGCCTGCCGCTCCACCTTCTCCCGAATGATCCGCGCCCAAGCCGCGCGCTTGACCTCGTCCGACCAGCGAAGCTGCTGCTTGTAGCGCTTCGAGGTGTTGTGAGCACCGTAGTAGGGGATCAGCTCGGTCTGCGGATTGCATTTCTCGTCGCAAAAGATCACCTTCACGTGGTGCTTCGTCAGCTCGCACAGCGCTGCCGCCGTGAGCGACACGGCGGTGCTCTGCACGATCAACGTGTTGATCTCCTTGACGTAGATCTTGCGCTCCGTCTCTCCTCGTATGACGAGGTAGTTCAGCCGATACTCCAGCTTACACCGAGAGGAGATCAGCACCGTGCGAAAGCCCATCAGATCCTTCTCTCTTTTACCGTCAACCCACAGGGAGAGAGGTAGATCAGGCGGAAATCGACGTCAGTGATGTTGTTTCCGAGGATCAGGTTGCCTTCGCTCGCGCTCCCGCCGATCTCTTTCAGATTTGCCTTTTCCGCATTGCACTTAAATGCTTTCAAGAGGTTCAGCAGCACGTCTGCCTGCTTTGCGACGGACAAAACGAAAAACGCTCTCCGCCACTCGATCAAACGCGAACGCAGCGTTTCGAAAAGCTGCACGCCGCCATACGCGTTGACGCCGAGTTTTTCCGTCAAGTAATCGTAAAGATCCTGGTTTTGTTCTCTGTCCACCTTTGCCTTCACGACCCCTTCTCGGTTTTGGTGCAGCACGTACTCCTCGAGGGTCTCGTCCGTGACGACCCGCTCTTTTCTCATTCGTGACAGCTTTTCCAGCGAAGACACGTATTTCTCGCGATCTCGATCAAGGAAAAGTTGGATCGCATTATGATAAATAATCCTATTCCCATTCTGCACGCCGGCAAGCCACAGAGCCGTCCCGTTGTAGGTGATGAGTTGCTTGACCTTGACCTTCGGCACGACAAGCTCCGGCTCGGTCAGCCGCTCGCTCAAATAGCGCTTCACGGCGTCGGGATCGACCTTCGCGCGGTAGGCGACCAGCACGGGGATCGGCTCTACGGTCACGAGCGGGGCGCCTCTCCGTCCCTTCGAGCGAACGATCGCGAAATAGGCTGTTTTTTGACTCTTGTATCCGCCGTACTTCTCCGCAGGCAGGTTTTTCTTTCTCGGAGCGGTGACAGCGGTGTCGCTCGCGGGATAGACCGTCTGATCGTAAAAGTTTCCGCCAAACTCAAAGGCGTAGCGCGTCACGCAGGGAGAAGGATCCGCCATCACCTTCTTCACGATGTCGATCGAGTCCTTCGACCAAGCGCCCTTGATGTCCTTTGTGAAGAGCTTTTTCAGGTTGTATTCGCGCCATTCGTCTTCCTTTTTATAATAGGTGTAGAACTCCGAGGAAAAGCGCACGTCGTAGACGTTGCCCACCACGACGTTCAGATAGGCGTCGCGCGCGTGATGCAGGTCGTTCGCCTCGCGGCTCTTGGCGAGAGAGAACTGCTGACGGAAATCCGACACGTTTCGCGCACGACTGTACACGATCTTGGTGTCGGGGTACTTCCTGCCCAGCAGCTCCGCCACCGCCTTCGCCGTTTGGTCGGTGATGGTCTTTTGTCTGTTGATGAAGTCCCTGTAATCGTTCTCCCCCAGCGGCTCTGTCCGCGTCAGCCGTTCGTAGGTCACGCCGCTGAGCAAGCCCTTGCGCAGGAGCAGATCCCAATGTCGACGCGCCTCGGGCGTCACGAGCTCTGCGGGCAGGGGGTAGAGGTCGCGCTTCTCTTGGTTTTTCGCACGCAGCACCAACACCTTGTTCTCGATGCTGTCGTCCTTGACGTAGCTGCGGGGTAAGATGTGATCCACGTCGTAGGTGTCGCCGTTCAGGTCGGACAGCTCGATCCGCTCACCCGAATACATACATCTGCCCAGCTGACGGAACCAGAGGTACAGCCGTTCCTGCCGCAGGCGCATATCGGTGTATTTCGGGTCGCTGATCTCGGTGAGGAACTCGGTCAGCCCCTGCGCCCTGTAGATCTCGGTCAAGGTCTTTTTCCTCGACGAGGTCGTGCGCCCTTTCGCCTTTTCGTCTGCGCCGCGGGTGACCTCGACGAAGATCTTGTCGGGCGCCCTGCCGATCGCGCCGACGTATTCGTCCACCATGCGGAGGCTTTGGAGAATGCCTCTCTTGACGGCGGGCGACACGTAGAGCTCGTCCACGTCCTCTTTCGTGATCTCCCCGCTCTCCTCTCCGTTGTCCCTGCGGAGCAGGTCGGAGAAACCGTAGCGCTCGTCAAAGAGGATCTCATTCAGGTTTTCCTGCGTGTCGTACAGCAGGTCGAGAACGGACAGCAGCTCTCCGGTCGAGGGGTCGATCGTGCGAAGGTCGGTCAGGAATCGCGCGGACAGCCTGCCGAACTCCTTGAAGGTGAGCCCTTTGAGGGCGCTGAGCTTTTGCATCACTTCGGGGCGATGCCCGTATTTCTTCTTTATCAGCGAGGCGACGATGCCCTTGTCCGTATTCAGCGTATGCCAGAGAATAATATCTTCACACACGCCGCCGCCCTCCGCGAGGTCACGGTCGACGAAGTCGCC
This sequence comes from Clostridia bacterium, assembly GCA_017455605.1. Lineage (GTDB taxonomy): Bacteria > Bacillota > Clostridia > Christensenellales > CAG-1252 > CAG-1252. The sequence continues at coordinate 7,022 of JAFSZO010000044.1, read as the reverse complement.
GAGGGTCTTTTTCAGCTTTATGTAAGAGGACATATTCGCCTTGATCTCGCCGTCCTTGCCGCCCAGCTCCGCGCGTGCCGCCTCCTCCGACGACAGCTGCCCCGTCCGCACGAGATAGTCGCGGATCGCCTTGTCCGTGACCTTGCTCTTCTGGAGGAACAGGTCGCGATAGATCCCCTGCTTCACCTCCACGGGCAGCAAATCCCCGTTTACGCGCAACTTGTTCAGCTGATTCAGGACGTCGTACTTCTGATAGGTGATCGACTGTCTGGGCAGCACGTCCTCGCCGTGCAGATAGGTGCATTTGTTGGTCATTCGACGCATAAAGTTCTCGTTCGACGCCGCCTCGTCCACCACGTCTTTGAAGTTCCAGGGCGTGACCTTTTGGGAGAAGTTCCTGACGACCCACGCATTCTTGCCCGTCAAGGGGCCGACGTAGTACGGCACGCGGAAGAGGAAGATGGCGGGAGTCTTCTGCGCGATCTCTGCCGTTTGGGGCAGGTTGCGCACCATGTTCTCCAAGATCTTTTTGAGCTCTGCCTCGTTGAGCTGATGCGGGATCACACCGTTGTCCGAGTGAAGGATCTGCGGCAAGAACTCACGCGCCTCGATGCGTGCCAAGATGGACGCCTTTTGCTCCTCGTCCGCCGCAGGCAGCGCGGTGAGGAACGCCTTCAGCCACAGCAGGAATCCTTCGTAAGAGACGTGCGGGACGTTGACCTTGTCCCCGCCCTTCTTGGTGTAGCCGACGTAATTCGCATAGTTGCCCGTCCTCTTGTTCGAATCGTACTGATCCGTCGCCTTGAACAGGCGGCGGTAATCCTCCTGCGTCCCGTTGGCTTTCACGAAGGCTTTGAGCTCCTTCAGCTCTCGCTTATGACGATCGTAAACGGCGATCATCGCGGAGGAGAGGTCCTCGCTGCTCTGCAACAGCTTCTCAAAGAGCGCGAAATTGCAGATCGCACGGATCGCCTCCAGCAGGGCGAAATCTTCCCCGTACGTCTCCCGCAACGCCTCGAACTCCTCGTCCGTCTTTTCCATAACGGCGAAGGACTGCTCGTCGGCGTACGCTTCCGAAAAGAGCTTTTTGGGCGTGAGCTTTCCGCCCGCCAACGCGGTGATGATCTCCTTCGCGGCATCGCTGCCGGGGACGAAAAGCGAGGTCAATGCCCGTTTCTTGTCATTCACGCCTCTGACGGTCACCAAAATGCGCTTCAGCTCTTCCGCATGACGAACGTCAAACGAAGGAGCGTCCTCTCCATAGACGTCCTCGCAGACCTGCCCCAACGCCGTGAGCAGGCGGATCGGATCGCGGAACTCCGACACCCCGCCATCAAAGAGGAAATGCCCGCGGTATTTGACGATGTGATGGATCGCGAGGTAGTAGAGGCGGGGATCCTTGACGTCTTCCGTTTGCAGCGCCTTGCGCAGATGGTAGATCGTGGGATATTGACGATGATACTCCGTATCGGAGAAACCTTTGTCCGCAAAGAGCGCATTCGTATCCGCCGCCAGCCTGTCGTCCTTGTCCTCCGGGACGAGACAGCTGTTGTTCAATCGAAGGAAAAAGAGCGGATCGGGCATAATGGGCTCAAAGACTTCCTGCAAAAAGCCGATCCTCTGCCGGCGGCGCGCCAATCGACGCCGCATCGTGCGAAAGACCCTGCGCCCGGAGGCAGGCTCCGCCTCGTCAAAGAGCCGCACCGCCCAGCAATTCTTTCGTTTCGCACGGAGCAGCCGATAGCTTTCGTCCGTGCAGGCAGCACCGACCGAGTTTGTGCCGATGTCCAATCCGATATAATATTTGTCCATTTTTCAGTCTCCCTATTGACTTTTTCTTTCGCTTGCGATAATATAATGGTATATTAGCAAGGCAAGTTCAAATAAAACTATTGTCTTCCCACACTTCGCATTGGCGAGCGGCTCCTTCCATAGGAGCCTTTTTTCTTGCCTCGGTCGTCAGTCGAACAGATGCGGATAGCAGAAGAAGGTCGCGCCGACGGCGAAGGGGGCGAGGGTCTCGTACTCGGCGCCGAAGGCTTCGGTCAAAAGGTCAAATTTTTCGCGGATGCGCACGCCCTCGGTCAAGGGAGGTTCAAGGGAGAGGAAGGTCGCGGGGATCGACAAAGTCTCCGCGGCGTCCTCCATCACGGTCTTGCGAGAGTAGGAGGAGAGGAAACAGCTGTCAGTCTCGTCGCTGTCCGCCTCCACGCCGTAGACGTGATCCTTGGAGCCGTACGCGGTGGTGTAGCCGTTGCCGTAGTTCTTGCTCTGCAGGGCAGACTCGAAGGCGTCGCGCGCGCGAGCCGTAAAATTGTAGTGGAAAACGTGTATGAATTCGTGCAGCATGATGTTGTAATACCCGCCGTAATACACGCCGCGGATATCGGTGTCGAAGGTGGCGAACCAGACGTTGTTCGACTCGGAAGTCAGCCCGAGGATATTCGAGCCGGACCCGGATTTGATGGTCTTCACGAGGTAGATCGCGACGGCTTGATCCGCGCGGAGCTCGATCTCACGCCAAGCGTTCCGAGGCACGGCGGAGAAGGAGTAGAACAGGAACTGCATTTGCCTCATCAGCTCGGTCGCGTCGGTCTGCGTCTCCATCGTGTAGCGGAATGGCTTGGACTTCTTCGCGTAAGGATTATAGAGGTCGTTGCCGTAATGCACGCTCACGCCGTAGTAGCGGGACAGGCGATCCGCGGCGTCCGACAGCGTGCCCGTGTAGGCGACGGCGAGGCTTTGCACCCTGCCCGTGGAGGAAACGAAGGCGTCACCCGTCACCTTCGCGGCGCGCACCGCGGGATAGCAGACGCCGTCCTTGCCGTCCGCGCCGTCCGCACCAAGGAGCGCCGACACATCCTTGCCGACGAGCGCCTCGATATTGCCTGCCGAGCCACCCTTCGCACCCACGCCCGCATTGCCGGGGATCGCGGTGACGAAGCCGCCCTCGAATCGAACCGAATCGGCATAGATCGCCGCGCCGCTGTCGCCGCCGTGGCCGCCGTCGCCGCCCGCCCCCGAGACGTAGGTCGCGGAGCCGTCGTAGCGCGCGTCCGCGCCGTCGCCACCCGCAGTGCCGTCCACCCCGCTGCCCGCCTCGGCGACGAGGGTTCCCGTCCCGACGAAGGAGAGGGAGAAGCCGCTGATGGCGTTGCCGCCCGCCGCGCCGCGGTAGCCGTACTTTCCGGAGCGACGGAGCAGGGTCAACGAATCGTAAGCGGAGTAGGAACCGACGTCCCAAACGCCGTTCGTGACTTCGCCGTTATTGTCGAGAAAATAGGGAGAATCCGCCCGAATGAGGTTTTGCCCTTCGAGGCGCACCTCGGTCACCCCCGCCGAGCCGAGATCCATCACGGTGCCGCCGAGCCCCTGCGTGGCGATCGTGCCGAAATTCAGGAGGGTCACCCGCCGTTCGGGACGATTGCGGAAGTAGAAATACAGGTCGCGGTACGCGCTCTCGTCCGTGCCGTCGTAGCGACCCTCGATCACGAGATCCTCGACTTCGTAAGGGACGATCACCGTCATCATACCCGCATTCAGGGCGTTGGGGAGCACCATCCACACGCAGGACTTTTCCCCTGCGGGGGACAGCGAGACCCTCGACCAGCTCGAATAGACGCGGCGCGTGTATCTGCCGCTGATCGTGATCTCGATCTCGTTGCTACGGGTGCCGTCCGCGCTCTCCGCGACGATCACCGCCCTGCCGATACCCACGCCCTCCTTGACGGTCACGGTCTCGCCGTCAATGGTGACGAGGTCCGCGCCGACCGTGGCGCGATAATTCACGATGCCGTCATAGTCGGAGGGCTCCGTTCTGTGCATAAAGGTCAACATCGCCCCGCTTTGCAGATATGCAACGGGGTCGAGCGTGTCGATCGAGAGAGAGGTGAGCGTCCTGCGCTCCACCGTAAAGGAGATCGTCGTGTATGCATCGGCGGATTCGAGCAGGAAGGTCACTTCCGCGCCCTGTTCGGCGTCGTTTCGCACACGGAAAGAGGCGCCGCCCTCCCATTCGACGAGGTCACCGCCCTCCACGAGCGAGATCACGACCGTGGTGGGATCCGCGTCTGCGGGCTCGACGGTATAGCGGAAGGTCCGCTCCGCCCCGGGGGCGACACTGCCGCCTCCCTGCGCGACGATCGCGCGCACGTCGGGATAGGCGACGCGAACGGTCAAACGCTCCTCCTTCTTGCCGGAGCGCGCGAGCAACACGATCTCGGACGGGATGGGCGCAGTTTCCTTCACGCGCAAAACATGTGTCGTCGCGTCGTATTCCGCGAGATCCTCGCCCCGCTCGATCACCGCCGTGAGCTCGTAATCGCTGTTTTCGGGGTATTTATAGGCGGTCAGCAGGAGCGTACCGCCGGGTAGCGCCCTCGCCTCGGTGGAGGCCTCCCACCGCACGCTCTGGGTCTGCACCGTGGTGACGCGGATCGTCGCCGTCGCACTCTGAACGCCCTCCAGCCGCGCGCGGAGCACGATCGAGCCCCGGTCGGCGTCCTCCGACACCCGTAAGACATTGCCCTCAACGGTAGCCTCTCCGGATTCCACGTAAAAGGTAGGGGCGTTCTCGCTCGCACTCTCGGGGTAGGACCTCGCGGTGAGCGTGATCTCCTCCCCTGCGCGGCACTCCTCGGGGGCGACGACCTGCAAAAGGCGCACGTTGCTGCGGGCGACGACGAATTCCTTCTCCAAACGAAGGTCTCGAACGGTCAAAGCCACCTTGAAGGCGTCCCCCGCCGTCGCCGTGTCGGCGATGCGGATCCGCCCCTCTGTCGCGGTCGCGATCTCCCGCCCCTCGACCACTTCGTAGACGCAGTCGGCGTCCGCGTAGCGTTTGAGCGCCCGCGTTCCGCCCGTCAAAGAGGCGGTAGCCTCCACCGTGGTCCCGGCAAGCGGTTCCCCCTCAAGGGAGAAATCCACCGTAACGGGGTCGCCCTCACACGCGCACGCAAAAAACACGCAGAGCACGGCAAGCAATATGACCGACGCGATGAGCGCCGTTTTTCTGTAGAAAAACGATCTCATAGTTCGATTATACTACGTTTTCGACGATGAATGAAGGTTTATTAAAGAAAAATAATAACGGATACTCTTGGAAATCGCCGCGGATCACATTCCCGCGCGCTTCATCTCCGCCCAGCGACACATCACTTTGTGTGCGAGTTCGGGATCGGAGACAAGCCCCGTTACCTCGCCTTTGAGGAGGTCGAATTCCATCACGATCACCGTGTCCTCTTTGTGCGGATATTGGTCGATGTGGTCGATCGGTTTGGCGACCACATAGAAGCCCCATTCTATGTTGATGACGACGTCGTCCTTGACGAAGCCCAAGGTGTCGCCGTTGTTCTCGATCTGTACGGATCTGCCGTTGGTGGTGATCTTCATAGTTCCTCCTTCCCTCCCGTAGCGTCCTCTCTAGGGACTCCGTAGGGAGTCTTGCGCGCAGGCGTCCCCTGTTCGGCGCACTGCTGCCGATCAATTCGATCCTATCTGCTCGCTCTTTTCCGCCGAATCCGACGTTGCCGTGACAGGCAACGAAACGGTCGGTTCTTCCTTCTTCCCCGTAGCGTCTGCCATATCCTTAATGTATGCCTCCGCATTCATCGAGAGGCACGACAGCGTGATGACGACTACCGAGAACCCGACGAAGAGCGTGATGATCACGTTTGATATAAAGTACACGATCGCAAGGAGCGCACACATGATCGCGACCTCGATCACGGTAAGCAAGGCGAGGGATAGAAAGTTGCGAACGCGCAGAGCGCTTTTCAGCGGGATCTTCTTATAGCCGTGAACGAGATACGCCTCAAAGAAGGTGACGGATCCGTAAAGGATAACGGTCAAAAGGCCCGACAACACCGCGAAATTTTTAAAGCTCGAGATCAACCATACGCCGCCGGCGATGATCGTGGCGTTGATCACGGTATGCACGACGGAGATCAACAGAAACTTCCAAAACTTCCTTTTGGCAATATCCCGACGGATCTCGACACGCGTCAAAAAGCCGCCGAGGAAGGCGCCTAGCACGAAGAAGGCGAGGAAGGCGATCCCGCCGGCGACCGCCTTGGCTGCACAAGCGGATAACAGATCCTCAAGCTGTACTTGCAACACATTGAGATCGATCGCCGCGCGAATACAATCGTTCAATAATTTTTCGAAAAATCCGCGGTCAAAAATCACACGTGCTGCAACCTCGGGGTCGGCATAATCCACCGAACGAACCGTCGACGAGATCGTCGCCCAAACGGCATCCCAATTCGGAGTGGCGTCACCGATGATGCTTGCCGCACCCGCAAAAAAGTCCTTGACCGCACCGAGAAGCAACGGCAACAAAATCGACAGCCCGATGACGATCCCGAGAGAAAGCGCACCGATGGGCAGGAAGAAAAGGCGATAACTCTTGAGATAATTCTTCAATCCAAGCTTGATCATGCCATTATTCTATCATAAGACCTCGTTTTCGACAAGCCCTTATAACGATATGATAACGGCTGTCGGCGAATGACAACTCTCTTCACTCGCATTTTGCTGTCGCAAAGAGCGCGGAGGGTGGTGCAGAGACGAGCGCTCCTTAATGCGGAATTCGGAATGCGTAATGCGGAATAAATGGTCGCTGCGCTCCGCAAGAGTGGAGTGTAGAGAGTGGAGAGTGGAGTTGCGGACGCCGCAGGCGGGAGCAATACGAACGAAGAGAGTTATCATTTGAGCGATAGCGAATTATCATACGACCGAAGGGCGTCTTTTTAATGCGGAATGCGGAATGCGGAATTGCGGACGGCGTTCCGCAATGTCGAGCGAAGGGAGTCTTTTTAATTAGGAATTAGGAATGAGGAATTAGGAATTAAGGGTCGCCTTCGGCTCCAAAAACACTTTTCCCAACTTCATCCTATTATCGTAGCGGAAATGGGCTGCGGAGCGAATAGCACTTGCAAGCGTAGCGCGCAAGTGCATCGCGAACGAGCCTATGAACGCTACGATCAAGCGCGAATGAAACGATAGTTTCAGAGCGAGGCAAG
>JAFSZO010000043.1 GCA_017455605.1 Clostridia bacterium | reverse complement strand
TTCTTGTCCGCTACCATGGCGTCGAGGTCCTCGTACGTGACTTCCTCTTCCATCGCTCTCTTGAACTGTTCCCCGTCCATCGTTTCACTGCGGAGCAGATAGCCCGCGATGAAATGGAGCTTGTCGACGTGCTCGGAAAGAAGCCTCAGCGCGTCCTCGTAAGCGGAGGAAACGATCCTGTGGATCTCGGAATCGATCTTCGAGGCGATCTCCTCCGAATAGTTTCTGCCGGTCGAAAAATCTCTGCCGAGGAACACCTCGCTCTGGCCTGTGCCGAACATGATCGGTCCGAGCTCGTCGCTCATACCGAGCTGCATCACCATCTTGTGCGCGATCTCGGTCGCTCTCTGTATGTCGTTGGCGGCGCCGCCGGAGATGTCGTCGAATATGATCTTCTCCGCCGCTCTGCCTCCGAGATACATCGTGATCTTCTCGATCAGCTCTTTCTTATATACGCTGTACTTGTCGTCCTCGGGGACGTTAAGCGTGAATCCGAGAGCGTTTCCGCTCGGGATAATCGAAATTTGATGAACGGGATCTATCGTCGGGAGCAGGTAGGAAAGGATCGCGTGACCGGACTCGTGGTACGCGGTCTTGCGCTTGTCGGACTCTTTGATCTTGAGAGATTTCTTCTTCGGTCCGGCGATGACTCTGTTGAACGCTTCCTCTATCTCGTCCATGCCGATGAGCGATTTGTCTTTTCTCGCGGCAAGAAGCGCCGCCTCGTTGAGAAGGTTCGCAAGATCGGCTCCGGTGAAGCCCGCCGTCATCTTTGCTACGGTCGCAAGACTTACGTTGTCCTCGAAATTCTTGTTTCTCGAATGGACTTTGAGTATTTCCTCGCGTCCCTTGATGTCGGGATAATTGACCGTTATCTGTCTGTCGAATCTGCCCGGACGAAGGAGCGCCGGGTCAAGGATGTCCGGACGGTTCGTCGCCGCCATGACTATGACGCCCTCGGTCGTGTCGAAACCGTCCATTTCGACGAGAAGCTGGTTGAGCGTCTGTTCCCTCTCGTCGTGACCGCCGCCCAGACCCGCGCCGCGGTGACGTCCGACGGCGTCGATCTCGTCTATGAATATGATCGACGCGGGGCTCTTTTTCGCCGTCTCGAAAAGGTCTCTGACACGGGAAGCGCCGACGCCGACGTAAAGCTCGAGAAATTCCGAGCCGGCTATCGAATAGAACGGAACGTTCGCCTCACCCGCGACAGCCTTCGCAAGGAGTGTCTTACCCGTTCCGGGAGGGCCTACGAGAAGTACGCCGTGCGGTATTTTCGCGCCGAGCTTCGTGAACTTCTGCGGATTGCGTAAGAATTCGACGATCTCCTCAAGCTCCTCTTTTTCCTCATCCGCGCCCGCAACGTCGGTGAAGTAATATTTCTTCTTGTCCTGCTGCGCCTGCTTCGCTCTCGCTCTCGTGAACGAGCCGATCTTCGTTCCGCGCCCGCCGGCCGCCTGGCTCATCGAATACCACCAGATAAAGACGAACACGCCGATTATGATTATGAACGGCAGGTAGCTGACCCAGAACGGTATTTCGGGGAGAGCCGGAATATCGTACGCCTTGATAATGCCCTTTTCGTGCTGTTCCTGAATGAGTTCTCCGAGATCCGCGTAGAACAGATCGATCGAACGCAGCTCGTACGTGATCTCGGTATACACACCGGTCGCCTTGCCGGACGAATCCACCTGCTTCACGAGCATCGTAAGCTCGTTTTTATCGACCTTGAACTCCTGTACTCTTTCGTTTTTGAAGTAGTCTATGACGTCGCTGTACGCGATCTTGTCCGGCGTGGTCTTGAACCAGAGCAGGTAGACCACAAGGATCACAGCCGCGAACACAAGCAGATAAATTATAGACTGTTTGAATATTTTCTTCATCAAATCCTCCGGATGGAATTATACTTGATTAACGCCGTACGCCGCGTCATTTCGCCGCGTCGGGCGCGTAAACGCTCTTTGAAAGGATCCCGACAAAAGGAAGAGTTCTGTACCTTTCGTCGTAGTCGAGCCCGTAGCCGATGACGAACGCGTCCGGTATCTCGCGACCGACGTAATCGGGAACGAATTCAACGGTGCGCCGCG
>JAFSZO010000042.1 GCA_017455605.1 Clostridia bacterium | reverse complement strand
GTCGCGCAGTCCGGCTTCTTCGCCGCGGATCGTGCGGTCAAGGAGTACGGTGACAGGATCTGGCATCTGAGACCCGTGGAGTAAGGGGCAACGAATTGTATAAGTATAATTCTCGCGTACACAAGACCCCGTTCGGCGCAGTCCGAGCGGGGGAGAAGGTCAAGATCGTCTTTCCCGTCACCCGTTCGGTGTGGGTGGAGAGCGTCCGGATCATCATCCGAAAGGGAGAGGACGTCACGGAGCGTCCCCTTTCCTTTTGCGGAGACGACGGCGCGGTCACCTATTTTTCCTGCGAGTTCGCGCTCGAGGACTGGGGCGTCTATTATTACCGCTTCGTCGTGACGATGGTGGGCGGCGGCGTGGATCGGATCGGCGCGGGAGAGGATGGCGACGCGATGATCGGCGACGACCTGCCCGAATGGCAGATCACCGTCTACGCGCGGGATTTCAAGGTCCCTTCGACGATCCGCGGCGGCGTGATCTATCACATCTTTGCGGACCGCTTCGCTCACGCAGGCGAGAAGATCCCGCCTCGTTACGGCTATCTGAAAGAGTGGGACGAGCCCGTCACGATCAAGGAGCCCGACGGCAGCTACCGCGCGAACGATTTTTACGGCGGCAATTTCAAGGGGATCACCGAAAAGCTGGATTACATCGCTTCGCTCGGCGTGACCGAGATCTATCTGTCCCCGATCTTCGAGGCGAGCAGCAACCACCGCTACGACACGGGCGACTATTTGCACCTCGACCCCGTCCTCGGGACGGAGGAGGAGTTTGCGGAGCTGATTCGCGAGGCGCGAAAGCGGGGGATCGGGCTGATCCTCGACGGCGTTTTCAACCATTCGGGGTCGGACAGCATTTACTTCAATCAGCTCGGGCATTACCCGTCCGTCGGGGCGGCGCAGTCCCTTGATTCTCCCTACAAGGATTGGTACTTTTTCGATCGTTTCCCCGACGAATACGACTGCTGGTGGGGGTGCCGCGTCGTGCCCACCCTCAACAAGGGCGCGGCAGGCTACCGCGAACTCCTCTTCGGCAAGGGCGGCGTGATCGAGAAGTGGACGGGCTTCGGCATCGACGGCTGGCGCCTCGACGTCGTGGACGAACTGCCGACCGATTTCGTGGACGAACTGCGCGCTGCGATCAAGCGGCAGAATGAGAACGTCGCCGTCATCGGCGAGGTATGGGAGGACGCCAGCGTGAAGGTCAGCTACGGCACCCTGCGCCCCTACCTCACGAAAGGGGAACTGGACGGCGTGATGAATTACGTGTACAAGGAGGCGATCCTTTCCTTCGTCCTGTACGGCGGGCCCAAAGCCTTCGCGTCCAAGGTGATGCGCCTCTATGAGAATTATCCGATTGACGTACTGAACTCCTCGATGACCCTTGTGGATTCGCACGACACCGTCCGCGTGCTGAACGCGCTGTCGGGGCTGGACGTGCGCCACACCACCAAGGAGCAGCGCCTCGAAATGCGTCTCACGGGCGACGCGCTCGTCCTCGCGAAAAAGAGGGTCAAGATCGCGTCCCTGTTGCAATTCACCCTCCCCGGGGTCCCCTCGATCTATTACGGCGACGAGGTCGGCTTGCAGGGCTACGAGGACCCGATGAACCGCGCCCCCTTCCCGTGGGGGAGGGAGGACGAGGAACTGCTGGCGCATTACCGCTTCCTCGGCGACCTGCGCAAGAAGTATTCGGGCGTGCTGACGGGCGGTATGGACGTCAGGGAACAGGGCGAACTGCTCATCCTGCACCGTTTCTTCGACGGCAAGCACCTCTTCGTCGTCGTGAATCCGACCTTTGAGGATCGGGTGGCGGCGTTCCGTCGCTCCCGCTCCGCGCGCAACGTCCGCACGGGCGAGATCCTTAGGAAGGGCGACCTCACGACGGTCAAGGCGCTGGACTACCTCCTCTTCGAGTCTGTCTGATCGGCGCACTTCCGCCCGCCCCCGATGGTGCGACGGACCGCCTCGCCCCCTCCGAGAGAACTTACGCGGATAAACTTGACGGAGCGAGGAAAAAACTATACAATACTGTTATCGTTTGCACATGTAGCTCAGCTGGATAGAGCACCGGCCTCCGACGCCGGGTGTCGTTGGTTCGAATCCAATCATGTGCGCCAAAAAATCTCGGATTTTTCCGAGATTTTTTATGTATTTTGCGAACGCAGGGCGCAAAATGTACATCATGCTCCCCGCAGGGTGTACATCATGCCGCCGCAAGCGGCGGTACGAAGTCCCAAACCGAAGCAAGGTTTGGTATATCATCAAGCGCTTGCCCTTGTATATCATCACGGGCATTGTCCGTGTATAAAAGAGCTTCGATTAGAAAGGCGCGGTCAAAGTAATGATATAATAAAAGCGAGAATTCGCGTTTTGAGGTAAAGACTCCTTACACTGCATTTGATATGATGTTCTCACGGAGCATATAAAGAAGCCGTTGCTAAGGTAAGAAAGGAGATATTGGGTTATGGATCAAGTTAAAGTCGGGGCGTTCTTGGCTTCATTGCGCAGAGAAAAAGGATTAACGCAAGAGGCGCTCGCGGAAAGAATCGGTGTGACGAACAAAACTATCTCGAGGTGGGAAACGGGAACGTATATGCCCGATGTGGAAATGCTTTTGATCCTTGGCGAACAGTTTAACGTGACGGTCAACGAGCTATTATGCGGAGAACGCCTTTCCGACGGCGCAATGCGGGAAAAGGGAGATAGTAATATCAAGTATCTTGCGGCAACCAATAAAAAGCGCGTAAAAAGAGTTTTTGTGATCGCTTTGGTCGCAGTGCTGTGCGTGACGCTCCTTTGGCTTTCCGTCTTTTCGGTGTATTTCGTTGTGAATCGTCGCGCAATGTTGTATCCGGACGGGGCCTCGGACAGAAACAATGCAAAAAGATATTTGGGAGAATATACCGTTACCTCTTCTTCCGTAGGTAGCCGCATTTATACGGACGAAAACGGGCATAGTATTCACTTCGATTTGCCAAATGAATATACAAACGACAAAATGCCGAATCTTTTCGCAAATGAGTCCAAGGATTATGTTAGGATTGCTTCCATTGTGGATCCTTCCGATGCATTATGCCCGACTACGCTTGCTTTGTCCAAGTATTTTGCGCAAGAGGGAATAATCAAATATACGGACAAAATCGCATTTGCATATAAATATGACTTAAAACAGACCACGATATTCTCATCATCGGAAACGATCGAGATCGCGGCGGGGGTTCGAGTACTGCGCACGTACGGCTCGGCGATGAACGAAGAGGGCGATACAGGGCTGTTCTATAAGCTAACGGGAGATGTTGAAGGCTACGCGATGAGCACATCCTCGACAGATCCGCATATGTGGTTTGTATGCATTGAAAACGAACAAGCCATCTGTTTTTTGAATATTAAAACCGATTCGAAAAACATGAGTATCGACGCTTTGGCAGATTTTTTGAGCAATATCACTCTAATATAAGAAAGAAAAGATATAGGAAAACAGTATGTATACTTTATAAAAAAGGCGGGATGAAAATATTGCACGGACGAAATATGAAAGGTCAGCCTTTTGGTGCGTGTACAATAACAAATGAGATAAAACGGGCACTATTTGATGGACAGATAAAAAGTTTAAGGGAATGATCGGGACGATCCTCGACCCGCGAAAGATTGACGGCAGGTGGCTCGTGATTTTCTCCGATGAGCAAGGGAACGACATCGCCGAAGACTCGATGTTGGAGAGCGATTTTGAAGTTGTTGAATAAAAAGGTGACAGCTATTTTGTGAAGTATAGCCAACCTCAGAACGCTGATTCGTTTGCGATTTCGGCGTTCTTTTTTTCGTTTTTGAGGGGGCAAATGTGCCCGGAACTCCTCTTTTGCTTGCGCTGTGGGGCGCTGCGTTCCGTCGCGCTGTGGGGCGTAGGGAAGCGTCACGCTGCGGCAAGTTGCGCTTTTTTCGCCTTTCGCTCGGCGATCTCGGCTTGGTTTTGAGGGCTGAGCTTGGTCGTCCAGCCGACGCTGTCGATCAGCGCGATCACGTCGGTCGAGGCGTCGTCGTAATAGAACTTGTAGGTCATCTTGATCGTACCGTCTCCCTTTTTGCCGCCGATCTTTGCGGAGACGGAGAGGTCGGCGGTCACTTGGCGAAAGACGCCGCTCTCCCAGATCTCGACGACGAAGTCCGCCTTTTTCAGCGTGATCTCGCTCATCCTGCTCCCGAGCGCCGCATTCAGGCGGGAGTTGAGGTTTTCCTTGGTCTGCGCCGTGGCGAGGTCTTCGGAGAAGGTCAGCGTGTAGTAGGGCTTTTCGTCCGTCGGCTCGGTGAGGCGGACCGTGGCGCCGTCCACGACGGAACAGTCGAGCTCGGTCTCACCGAGATAGATCGGCAGGGTCAGGAGGTTGTAGGTTTCGCGCGGAAACTCGGATTTCATCCCTCTGCCGCAACTGCCGAGGGTCGGCTTGCCGTAGGAGAGATCGTACTCTCCCGTGATTTCGTCATAGTCCTTGACGACGCCGAATCCGACGAACTCCAGCTTCTGATCGTTGTAATACGCGCGTATGCTCGCGGAGGAGCGGGTCGGAGAGCCGCCCCAAAAGCGGGAAACGTAAAAGGCGTCCACCGCGAAGGGCTCGGGCTGCTCGCGCACGCGGAAGTTGTCCGAGTAAAAGACGTCTCCGCCGGCGTGGATCTCGAAATGCGACGCCATGCGGAAGTGCTTGGATCGATTGTTGTTGTAGGTGACGGGCACCATCAAGTGGCTCACGAGCTCGGCGCCCGAATAGCGGGCGGGAATGCCTGAGGCGGGGGCGTGCTTGCCGAAGACGTCGAACCATCCGTCCACCTCCGCGGCGAAACGCGCGGGATCCTTGTGTGGGTTGTACCCGGGCAGGAAAGAGCGCCCGTAGGCGGACTCCGACGTCAGGTTCGCCTCGATCCACAGCGCGATGTCGTGCGCGTATTCGTCCGGCGCGACGGGAGGCAAAAGGTCGCCGAGATCGGGGGCGAAGTTCGCTCGGTTCGATAGGGTCGCTCCGTATGCCAACAGCCCGACGGACAGGACGAGCAGCAGGCTCAGGATGATCACGATCACCGTCTTCATTCGATCCACCTCCCTTTCTCATTCGTGCGGCGCATTCGCGGCGTAGCAACGTACCTCGCGTGTAAACAGTATAGCATATCGGCGCGCAGGTGACAAGACCCCGCGATGGACGGGGAGATCGGAAATAAATTTCTAAAGAATTTCTAAGTAATTGCTTGGCGGCGTTTTGAAAAAGAGGTATACTGCTATCATAGGAGGGGGAATATGAACCTTTTTGAGGAATTGCTCGGCAGGGAAGAGACGGCGGTCGGGACATTGATGCGTAACGCTTTATCCATTCTGTACCGCGATCTCGCTTCGAGACTGTCCTCTGCCGAGGACAAAGCGCAGCTCGACGACTATACGCGTACTTTGGTCGAGACGGTTCGTCTGTTGGACGGGAACGAGGCGGACTCGGATATGCGCCGATCGCCGAAGATGAGGTATATGTCGAATCGGGCGCCGATTCCGTTCGCGGCGGCGCAGGCTCCGCGCTTCAAGTACCCGGCATCGACGGCGTTTTTCGATTGGCTGATCTCCCTGGGTAAGAAGTACAACAGCGCCTACGATTACGTCAAAAGGGTAGAGCGCGTCTTCCGCGCGGAGGCGGAACCCACGACCACCGACGTCCTTGCCGCCGATCCGGAGCGCGTGGCTCTGATCATCGACCGCTATGCGGTGGCGGAGGGCCGGAATGCCTCTACCCTCGCGGCGCTGAATGCATTTTATCGCTTTTCCGACAGCCAAAGAGAAACGGGGAAATAGGAATATGGCAAACGGTGGTTTTGTCATAAAAGGCGGCGTGCTCACCAAGTACGTCCTCACCACGGTGGTGCGTTGCACGGGCGGCGACGCGCCGATCAAGTGAATGCCCCTCTGCCGCGTGCGGCGGGGTGCCATCGGAAGGAAAAGATATGGAGAAGGAAGACTTTATCGTTGAAAACGGCGTACTGACGGGCTATCGAGGCAAAGGCGGGGCGGTCGTGATCCCGGACGGCATCCTCTCGATCGGGGAGTCCGCCTTTTCCATGTGCGACACCTTGACCTCGGTCACGTTGCCGTCCTCCGTGCGGTGCGTCGAACGGTATGCGTTCGCCCGGTGCAAGCACCTCGCCTCCGTCACGATCCCTTCGGGCGTGACGAGGATCTCGGAGGGTGCGTTTTGTGAGTGCAAGGCGTTGACTGCGATCGCGATTCCTCCGAGTGTAACGAGCATCGGGAAGCAGGCGTTCTTCAGCTGTGATCGCATCGCCTCGCTCACCTTCGCCGAAGACGGGCGGCTGACGACCTTCGGGCAGGGCGCTTTCGCTTTCTGTAAGAGCTTGACTTCGGTCACGTTGCCGCCCTCTCTGACGAGGCTCGCGGACGACTCCTTTTCCCGGTGTGATGCGCTGACCTCCGTCACGATCCGAGAAGGCGTGACCGTCATCGGAAATCAGGCGTTTGCCTATTGCAGAGCTCTGCTTTCCGTCACGATCCCCGCGTCGGTCACCGAGATCGGGGAGAGCGCCTTCGAGGGGTGTCGCAGTCTCAATGCCGTGACAGTCAAAGGCAGATTGGATCTGCTCGGCGAGCGTGCCTTCTCGAGGTGCTACGTATTACATCGCATCGATATGACCGCGCCGACGAAGGTGGAGGGGTATCCCTTCCTCCGTTGTCCCGTCGTGCCGAGCTGGGAGTTTCCCCGTTGTAAAAATCAACCGATAAAGGAGGAGAGCGTTTACCGCTGGTTGTCGCAGTCGGATCGCGTCCTCTATCCCGAGTACCTCGCCTATTTGAAACGCAAAAAGGCGCGATTCCTTTCGCTGATCGCGGAGAATGACAACGTGGCTGCTTTTGCGGCGATGACGGAGCCGCCCATCGGCATTCGCTTCGGCATCGGGGAACTCGACACGGCGCTGGACGCCGTCGGGGGCAGAGCGGCGCTCAGCGCGGCGCTCTTGGACTACAAGCGGCGGACCTACAGCCAAGTGATGCTGGACGCCTACGCCTTAAAGCAGGAGGAAGCGATCTTCGGAGGGAGACCCCTCTCGCCTGCGGAGTGGAGAAAGCTGTTTGAGCTGAAAAAGAAGGGATCGGAGTACGAGATCGTGAGGTACATAGGCGATGCCGCCGAGCTGCGCATCCCCGCCAAGATCGGCAAGTACCCCGTCACGAGCATCGGTGACAGAGCATTTATTCGCTGTCGGCAACTGACCGCCGTGACCATTCCTTTCGAGGTGACGCGGATCGGGGCGTCGGCATTCTCGGGGTGCTGTGCGCTGACCGAGGTGGAGATCTCCGCCGGCGTGACCGACATCGGCGAGGAGGCGTTTTCGTACTGTGAGGAACTGACGTCGTTGACGGTCGCCGAGGGCAATCCGCGTTATCACAGCGAAAACAACTGCCTCATCGAGACCGAGACCAAGACGCTGGTCGTAGGATGCCGCGCGAGCGTGATCCCCGAGGGCGTGACGAGCATCGGAGATTCCGCTTTCTGCGGCTGTGCGACTCTGACGAGCATCGAGATCCCCGCCTCCGTGACGAGTATCGGGGATTGTGCTTTTTACAAATGCACGGGGCTGACCGAGCTCGAGGTCCCGCACGGTGTGACCCGCATCGGGGGGTCGGCGTTCGGCTGTTGCACCGCGTTGACTGCGCTCTTCGTGCCGTCCTCTGTGACGGAGCTCGGCAGGGGGATCATCGACCAATGTTCCTCGCTGAGCTACACCGAGCACGAAGACGGTGTGTATTTGGGCGACGCGGAAAACCCCTACTTGATCTTTGTCAAGGCGAAACAGTCGTGCATCACGCAATGCAGGATCAACGAGCGCACGAGGTTTATTTACGATTCGGCGTTTTGGCATTGCTTGGACCTCACCGAGATGATCATTCCACCGTCCGTGAGGAGCATCGGCAATTTCGCCTTCCATTTGTGCGAGAATCTGAGGTCTGTCACGATCCCGCATGGAGTGAGGCGCATCGAGCTCGCGACCTTTCGGCAATGCAAGCGGCTGAGTGAGATCACCCTCCCTGCCTCCGTCACCGAGGTCGGGGAGAATGCGTTCGATGGCTGTTACTCTCTCGAGACCGTCGTCATCGAAGGCAAATTGGACAAGCTGGGAACGGCGGCGTTTATGGATTGCAAGGGGTTGCGCCGCGTCAAGATGCCTCGTCCGGTGAGGATGGGGGTGAACCCCTTCCTCAGGTGCCCGGTCGTCCCTGCCTGGATGATCGCTTTGTACGGCAATCAATTGGTGCAGGACGCCTCCGTGACCCTTCGCTTGGCGGACGCCGAGCGCCCGATCGAGCAGGAGTACCTCGCCTATCTGAACAAAAACAAGAGACGGTTCCTAAGCCGAATCGTGGAGGAGGAAGACGTTGCGCTCTTTGCGGCATTGACGGACCCCTCCGTCGGCATCAAGTACAGCATAAGCGAATTGGACACGGCGATCGACGCCGCGGCGGGAAAGGCGGTCATTACGGCAGCTTTGCTGTCATACAAGAACAAGACCTACAGCCGGCGGCGCATCGACGCCTACGATAAGGATCTGCAGGACAAGGCGCTGGGCGTGAGGGAGTACACGGCGGCGGATTGGAGGGAGGTGTTTAGGCTGAGAAAGGAGGCGTCACGGTACGTGATCACGAGGTACGACGGCAGGGACACCGTCTTGTACGTGCCCGCCGCCATCGGGAACACCCCGGTGACGCGCATCGGACCGAAAGCCTTTGAGGATTGCCATACTCTGACCGCGGTCGCGATCCCCGAAGGCGTCACCGACATCGGCGGCTATGCGTTTTTGCGTTGCGGCTCGCTGAGCGCGATCACGCTGCCTTCCACGTTGCGGAGACTCGGGCAGAACGTCTTCTTTCTTTGCGGTGCGCTGTCCTCCGTCACGTTTGCGGGCACCATCGCCGAGTGGACAGCCATCGACAAGTGGGCGAACTGGGCGGCGGACCTGCCCGTCACGAAGGTGAATTGCTCGGACGGCGACGTGCCTCCCTCGATCATGTGACCTTCGCCACACGCGGAGATAGATAAAAAACAGAAAAAGGAAACTTATGGCAAAACAAGATTTCATCATAGAAAACGGCGTGCTGACCAAGTACGTCGGCAAGGGCGGAGACGTGGTCGTCCCCGAGGGCGTGACGCGCATCGAAGAGAAGGTGTTTCAAAAGCAAAAGCGCCTGCTCTCGGTCGCCCTCCCCGAGAGTTTGACGTTTATCGGGGGATGGGCGTTCAGCGGTTGTGAACGGCTGCGCGCGGTGGAGATCCCCGACTCCGTTACGCGCGTTGACGTCTGCGCGTTCAGCGGTTGCGTCGGGTTGACTGCCGTCGTGATCGGGAAGGGCATGACGAGCATCGGACAATATGCGTTCTGCGAGTGCAGCGCCTTGACCTCCGTCACGTTTCCCGAGGACAGTTCGTTGTCCCGCATTGAGTCGGATGCGTTCAGAGACTGTACGAGCTTGCCCTCGATCGCGTTACCGAGCGGTGTGACGCTCCTCAGCGACAACGTATTTGACGGCTGCACGAATCTGTCCGCGATCACCTTGCCCGAGAGCTTGGCGAGCATTGATCGTTGGACGTTTCGCGATTGCGCGAGCTTGACCTCGATCTCCCTCCCGAGCGGCGTGGAGAGCATTCGAAGGGAGGCTTTTGCGGGGTGCGTCGGTTTGACCGCCGTCGAGATGCCTCTCGGTGTGACGAGCATCGAGTACAGGGCGTTTTACAATTGCGCGAGTTTGACCTCGGTCGAGATCCCCGCCTCCGTGACGGAGGTATCGGAGGAGGCGTTCGCGGGGTGCAAGGCGTTGGAGCGGGTCGTCGTTAAAGGCGAGTTGGAGCTCTTGGGCAGATCCGTGTTCTCGAGGTGCGCGGCTCTGAGACGCATCGAGATGCCGATGCCGAAGAGTGCCACGAGCACGTCGTTTCTCAATTGTCCGGTCGTGCCGCATTGGGCGTTTGGTAAATGTAAAGATACAGAGGCGAAGACGACCACGGTCTACGTTTGGTTGTCGGATGGGGCGAGCCCGCTCTATCCCGATCACCTCTCGTATTTGAAAAGGAAGAAGGAGGCTTTCCTCTCGCTGATCACAGAGGATGACGACGCGGCTGCTTTTGCGCGAATGACGGAGGAGCCTATCGGGATTTCGTTCGGCATAGACGAATTGGACGGAGCGATCGCCGCCGCCGCGGGTAAGGTAGGGATCACGGCGGCGCTCTTGGAGTACAAGCAGAAGAGGTTCAGCCGAAAGAAACTCGACGCCTACGCGCAGAGTCGGCAGGACAAGGCGCTGGGCGTGCGGGAGTACGCCTTGGCGGATTGGAAAAAGGTGTTCACGCTGAGAAAGACGGAGAACGGCTACGAGATCGGGGGCTATAAGGGGAAGGACGTCGACGTGACGATCCCCGCCCTCATCGCGAAGACTCCCGTGACGAGTATTGGGGAGAGCTCGTTTCAGGGTCGCGCCGACCTGGTCTCCGTCGCGATCGCGGACGGCGTGACGAGCATCGGGGCGTCTGCGTTCCTGTCGTGTAAGAATCTTGCCTCGATCACGCTTCCCGCTTCGGTGGAGAGTATCGGGATCAACGCCTTTAAGGATTGCACGAGTCTGACGAGCGTCGAGCTCCCCGAGGGATTGACGAGCATCGGGAACGCTGCCTTTTCCGAGTGTAAGAACCTGACTGCCATCGAGATCCCCCCTTCCGTGAAGAGTATCGGGCGAGCCGCCTTTTCTTGGTGTAATAGTCTGACCTCGATCACGATCCCGTCCTCGGTGAAGCGCATCGGGGAGGCGGCGTTCCTGTGGTGTGGAAGTCTGACGGACATCACCTTTACGGGCACCGCCGACGAGTGGCGCGCCGTCAAGAAAGGAGCCAATATGACCAAGGACGTCCCCGCAGCGACCGTGCATTGCGTTGACGGCGACGCGCCGATCGGGGAATAGCCGCGCCGCGTTACGGCTCGTCTCTCACTTGCGGCGGGAGAGAGGAGGGCGTCCCGCCGATCCGCGCCCGTGTAAAAGATAGGAAGAGCTTTTTGAACGTACGTTATTATATATTAATAACTAGTTTGTACTCTACGTATGTATGTAATATATAGAAGCCGAGCAGGGCGCTTGATTGAAATATAAAGTTTACAACCGATTTGCTTCGTTATTACACAGGCACGACGATTTTTGACGAAATCATCGGAGCTCTGTAGAAAAAATACGGAAATATAGGGATATTTTCTCGAGCATATGACGTTTTTTTCACGATACCCTTCCGAAAGGCGTTTTACCCCTATTGACATCAATATCTTCTTTTCGGTATAATGGTATAAAGAAATTTGGACAGAGGTTTCTGCGCCGCCGATTTCGGCAAACGTGTGCGCTTCTGTCGAAGGAGTGTGATCGTATGGCATCTGTTTTTGTTGCCCCCCGTTCGATGGGAATGAAAAACGCGGCGACCGAGTCTTTTTCGTCTGCCGACAGAGCCGATCGTTTCGCCCCTTCCGCGTTGCGTGGCGACGTGCAAATCGTGATAGCTCGTTCCGTTTCGGAGCAAGAGGCACTCATTAAATAAGATCCTCGGGGGTACCCCCGTTATCCGTCGGCGATACCGTCGCGAAGAGCGGCGGCGCGTCGCATTTCCACGGACGACTCGCATCGGTCGGCGTCGTTCGTTTGATCCCGATCCGGGAGATCGACCTTCGGCGCTTTCCACCGCGCGTTTTGAAAGGAACGATCCCATGACCCACCACTGATACTCCTCGATCTCGACCTGCGCGTTATTGTCGGTGCGAGATGCGCTCTCAACGGGGCGCGAGGACACGCCGCACGCAATCAAGGCGAAGCGCCTACCCGTGCGGAAAGCGAAACCAAAGGCGTTTCGCGAAAAAGGAGGAAAAAACTATGATTTTGGCTGATTACATCTTTATCGGCGCGGCTATCATCTTCGGCATCTTGGGACTGACCGTCGGCTTCGGCAAATTCTTGGGCTGGTTGACGAGTGGCATTCGCGGTATCTTGATCTCGGTCTTGGTCTGCTATCTGATCTTCGGATTCGTTCTGAGCCTCGGGTTCGTTCAAAACCTGCTCGATCTGTTCAAAGAGAAGCTCGCAGCGTCGGACGCGGGGTTCGTCAAGTTCCTCTTGACGATCCGCATCGACGTCATCGTGCTTGCTATCGTTCTCTTCGGAATCGTTCAGATCGTGAGGAAGATCATCGTGAAGATCCTCGAAAGCGTGATGGAAGCGGACAACGTCGTGATGAAGGCGATCAACAAGACTCTCGGAATGGTGCTCGCTTTCGCGATCTTCCTCGGACTGATGCTTGTCGTGGGACAGATCATCTACGCGGTGCAGGGCGAGACGGGTGAGATCTACGCGAGCTTGCAAGGTAGCTTCTTCCGCTTGGACGAACTGTATCTCGTGAATCCGATGACGAGCATCATCAAGCTTTAAGGCGCCGAGGCGCGCTCGCTTGAGCGTCGCCGACCCCAAAACAGGTTATGAATATTCGCAGGGTAACGCCCGTAGGGGGGTATATTTTCGCGCCCGAACGGGTCGAACCACTCCCCCTCCGTAGGGAGAGGTAAGGGCGGGACCACCGGTAGCCCTTCACGGGGCGCACCAATCAACTACGCACGATCACAGGATCGGAAGGAGGAAAAGAAAATGGATACATTCGACGTTTTTCAGCGGAACGATCACCCAAACGCACTCAGGACAACGTCTTCCATCCGAGTCGTAATCAAAGCCGAAAACAAGGCGAAAGGAGGTAACGGGTATGAACATCACTAACGAACTGTTTTACAGAGAATATTTCTCGCTCAAAGAGATCCTCGGCGGGTCCTTTGAGGACAAGAGGTTCTTTTGTCTCTTGGCAGATCTTTTCTGCATCGACGCGGAAGAAACCGGACGCCTTTACGCCGACACCCGCAAGGAGATCGTCTCCGAGATCCTGAGCTTGGAGGAGTATGCTCGCTACAAGCGCATCAAGGAGTACGAGGCGATGCAGGGACATCCCTCGCTCTTAGACAAGGAGAGCGAGGACCTCGTCACGATCAAAGGCGAAGCCTTCAAGGCAGTCGCGAAATACGAGCTGCACATTGCGGCGGACGCCACCGACGGGCAGATCGCTCTCGCGCTGACCGAACAGGCGTTTCGCGGCAACGTCATCGCGCTCCGCACCGTCGGCATCCTCGAATGCGAAGGGGTGAGCGGCTACGGCGCAGGCAAGGAGAAGGGTCTCGAAGACCTGACCAAAGCCGCCCGTTGGAACGATCTGACGAGCGCGCTCGCGCTCCTCTATTACGACGAGGCGCACAAGGCGGAGAACGCGAGGATCCTCGCCGCCGTCCTCAGTCACGCGCCCTACGAGGAACTGGCGAAAAAGGCGGCGGCGCGCTACGGCGTCTCCCTCTCGGCTCCCTCGCCCGAGGTCCTCGTGGTGAAGACCGCTCTCGCGCACGGCAAGGTCAATCCGTTGCTCTACGACGCGAGCGTCGGTCGGGTGGTCTTCAGCCGCGCGATCTCCCTTGAGGACAAAAAGAAGGTCGTTTACGCGGGCAATCCCGCCTTGATCGCCGAGGTCTGCGACTTGCCGCTCGGACTCCGATTCGGCACCTTGCCCTTCGACGAACGGGCGCTCGATCGCGCTCCCTTAGATCTCTCCGAGATCCGCGAGCCGCTCACGACCAACTTGATGAACGCGGATCTCAGGGACAAGTCCCTGTATCTTCCGCTCGTACTCTCGAGCGATTCGGACTACGCCTCGGATATGGCTGTCTCGCTCCTGCGTGACCTCTTTGCGGATGCGAAGGTCATCACGGTGGACGTCAAGGCGCTGAAGTCGAGGGACCTCGTCCGCACCAAAAACAACGTTTTCCTGCGCGATCTCAGCCGCGACAAAAACAACGTGATCTTGCTCGTACTCGACGGCAAGATCGAGGAGTATGCCTTCGACGAAGTAGTCGATTTCCTCAGCGGGGAAAAGCGCGCGGACTTCAACCTCGAATCGCCGAGCCTCTCGATCGACCTGTCCGGGGTGCTGCCGATCTGCATTTGCGATCGTGAAAACGCTCGGAAGCTCACGGAGGATGGCGAGATCGTGGAACTGCCGCCCTTCGGCAAGCAAAAGACCGCGCGGATGATCCGGGCGATCTTCGACGAGCGCAAGAAGGCGTTCGGGCTGGATCAGCTGTCCGTCGAAGAGGAGGCGGCGACCTTGCTCGCCACCTTGCCCATCGACGTGGCGGAGGCAGTCATCGACAAAACGCTTCGTTCCTATCGCGCAAAGAGGAAGGAAACGGTCGTCACCGCTGCGGCGGTGCGCGAGAAAATGAAAGGTATGCGCACGAAAACGTTCGGTTTCGGAGGTGGTAACTATGATGAGAATTGAGAACAAAGTCCTATCGGAATACGAGAATATGCAGCTCCTGCGCTATGACGAGCTGCCCGAGGATCATCCGCAGAGCGTCTATTGGGACGAACTGCACACGAGGTATATGCCCGGCGTGTTGAAGGGTTGCTTCCGTGTGAACGGCAGGCTCAAGCTGTTCTTTTCGGAGCAGGACAACCACGTCGGCGTGGTCGCCGCGACCCGTCAGGGCAAGACTACCTCTTACATCATCCCGACCGTGCTCTCCAACGCGCTGCAAAAGATCAAGCGCAACATGGTGATCTGCGACCCCAAAGGCGAGATCTATCAGGCGTGCGCCGCGACCTTGGTGCAGGAGGGCTACGACGTGAAACTGCTCAATTTCCGCGATCAGGATCACAGCGAGTACTGGAACCAATTCACCGAGATCTATCGCGCCTATCTCCGCGCCCGCGATACCCTCGACGAGGTCGTTCTCGTCGAGAGCAACGGACGGGTGAAAAACGAATTCCTCGGCAGGGTCTACACCGACCTCGGCAAGCTGGATCGCGCGGTGAACGAGGTCCGTTCGCGCCGCATGGGCGAGGTGGAAAAGATGATCTCCTCCTACGCGCTGATGGTCTGTCCCTCGTTGTCCGTGAAGGACCCCAGCTGGGAGGACGGCGCCAGACAGCTGTTGGAGGCATTCATCTACGGGATGCTCGAAGACATCGACCGCCACGACAATCCGATCACCGAAGACAACTTCTCGATGAATACGCTGATCAAGATCGTGGACTCCATCGTCGTAGGCAGCGACGAGGTGAAGGACCACGGCTTCTTTACCGGCAGGAAGGATGACTCCAAGGCGCTGATCCTGGCGCGCGACATCCTGATCTCCACGCCGCGGAACACCCGCGCCGGCTACTACACCTCGCTCGTCACCAAGCTCGCGCCCTTCCGCGAGGTGACGACCCGCACGATCACGTCGTGCAATTCCTTCGAGTTTTCCGATCTGATCGGCGGCAAGCCGGTCGCCATCTTCATCGACTTCCGTGACGAGCTGAGGCTGAGCTATCACACGATCCAGCTCTTTATCCAGTCGCTCTACACCTTCCTGATCGGGGTGGCGAATACGCTGCCGAATCACCGTCTCGAGGTACCCTGGTACTTCGTCTTGGACGAATTCGGCAACTTCCCCGCCATCAAGGACTTCGACACGGTGATCTCCGCCTGCGCGGGCAGGAACATCTGGTTCATCCTCGTGATGCAGAGCTACGCGCAGCTGGACAACGTCTACGAAGGAAAAGTGGCGAAGATCGTGAGGGATAACCTCAACGTGAAGGTGTTCTTCGGCTCGAACGACTACTCCACCTTGACGGAGTTCTCCAACGAATGCCTCTCGCACACTCGCATCGCGCCGATGGGCGCCCTGAACGGCGAGGACGAGCACATCCGCACCCGTCAGCCCGAGACCATTCCCCTCGTGACGAGGAGCCGTCTCGCGCTCCTCACGGCGGGAGAATGCGTCGTCAGGGAGGTCAACAAACCGGTGCTCTCGTCGAGAATGGAGCGGTATTTCCTTTGCGAGGAGATGAACTCTCTGCCCAAGGCGGACGAGCGCGACTATATCTGCAATATCGATCCCTACGCAGACAAGTATCTCTATACCGTGAAAAGACTGAGGAAGGTGTATTAAATGAAAGCGAGCGATCAGATCCTCTCCGTAATCTCGGAGCGAAAAGAGATCACCGTTCCCGAACTGCAGATGGCTCTTTCCTTGCCGTACAAGACGGTCAGGGCCGGGGTGGAAGAATTGGTCAAAAAAGGCGTCGTCACCTACGTGGGTGGGATGACTTTCCGCATCAACGAGGGCGCCGCGTCGGCTCAAGCCCGCGAAAATGCGCCCGTCGTGATGACGGAGCGCCTTCGTCGTATCGCCGAGGCGGCGGCGGAAGACCCGCGGCTCGCGAGTATGATCGACCGTTTCTCTCGGTCGCCCGATATGACCTTCGGGATCTCCAAGTTTCAGATCCTGCTTCGGATCGGGTACATACAGGCTCATACGTTGCGGGACAAATGCTGCAACCTCGGGATCCTGTCGTCCGACGGGCGGTGCATACTCTCGCCTCGGGAGTGTCTGGCGGTGCTCGGCAGGACCGAGACCGGACCCGTCGACCGGCAATCTCGCTCCTACACCAAGGGGTTCTTGACTCCGGAGGAATTCGTCGACAGACTCCGCAAGGAGGAAGAGGACGCGCCGAGCGCACCCGAGGCAGACGATAACCTCATCGAGAGAATACTCAAAGGGACGAACGGAGGGGAAAACGCGCACTTTAAGGGGCCGCAAGAAGACCCCGACGACGACTTTCCGTTTGAGTTTGACGAGGACGTCGACCTTGATGCCGAGGACGAAGACGAGGAAGACGAATTCGACGGAGATCGTTTTTGGGAGAGAGCCGAGGAGGATGACGAAGACGAGGAGTCGGAAGAACCGTCCGAAGGAAGTTCCGCCGAGGAACTCAAAGCGGCGCGTCAGCGTCTGTGGGAGCGCTTTGAACGGATACGGGCGCAAAACAATGCCGATGAGGACGACGAGGAAAAGGATGCCGAAACGGAAGAGGAGGACGACGATCGCGAGGAAGCCGACGACTACGACGGCGACTTCGACGGTGATTTCGACGATGACTTTTCCGCCATCGCCGAGGACAACGACCTCGCCGCAATGCTCGACGCAGAGGACGCGGCGGCGGACGACTCGAACGGCGACTCGAATGGCGACGGGGAGCAGGATCCCAAGAAGAAAAAGCGCAAGCCGTAAGGACTCTCCCTTTGCGCGGCAGCTTCGGCTCACAGACGGACAAAACGGACCTTGGGGATCGCTCGAGGTCCGTTTTTTGCGGACGAACAATGATACACGCCGTAGCCGTGATGATATACAAAGGCGGTCTCGCCTTTGACGATAGGCAAGGCGTAAGCACCTTGATGATATACTAAAGTTCGCGGCGATGATAAAAAGGGAAAGCGTCCCGTGGGAAGAGTGGGGCGGAAACAGTTGCCAAGCAAACGGCTTTGGGATATACTGAAAAGGAATCGGAGGTTACAGTATGGAAGTCAGAACGAGATTCGCACCCAGCCCCACGGGCTTTATGCACATCGGCAACCTGCGCACGGCGCTTTACGCCTATCTTTTCGCGAAGAACGCGGGCGGCAAGTTCATCATCAGGATCGAGGACACAGACCAAGGTCGCTACGTCGAGGGCGCGGTGGACGTGATCTTCAATACGCTCAAGGAGGCGGGCATCGACTACGACGAGGGCCCCGGCAAAGAGGCGGGAAACTATTCCTACGTTCAGAGCGAACGCAAGGAGATCTACAAGAAATACGCGGAGGAGCTGATCGCCAAGGGCGGTGCCTACTATTGCTTCTGCAAAGGGCGCGAGATGAAGGACGGCGGCACCGAGAAGTACGACAAGCGTTGCCTGCGCCTCTCCAAGGAGGAAGTCGCGGAGCGCCTCGCGCGCGGCGACAGCTACGTCGTCAGGCAGAACATCCCCGAGACCGACGGCGTCAGCACCTACACCGACCTCGTCTACGGCGAGATCTCGGTCGCCTACAAGGATATGGAGGACGCGGTCCTTTTGAAGAGCGACGGGATGCCGACCTACAACTTCGCGAACGTCGTGGACGACCATTTGATGGGCATCACCCACGTGATCCGCGGCAACGAGTATCTGTCCAGCACGCCGAAGTACAACCTGATCTACGACGCGTTCGGATGGGAGCGTCCGCAGTACATCCATCTGCCCCCCATTATGAAGGACAAGGAGCGGAAGCTCAGCAAGCGCTACGGCGACGCCAACTTTGACGACTTCGTGAAGAAGGGCTATCTCCCCAAGGCGATCGTGAATTACATCGCGCTGCTCGGCTGGAGCCCGAAGAACAACGAAGAGATGTTGTCGATGGACGACCTCATCCGCCTGTTCTCGGTGGAGGGCGTGTGCATCTCGCCCGCGATCTTTGACGAGGCGAAACTGCGTTGGCTCAATGCGAGCTACATCAAGAATATGTCCGTCGAGGAGTTCCTCGCGGCGGCGCGCCCTTTCCTCGACAACTCCAAGGTGGGCGGCAAGTACGACTACAATCTGCTCGCGCCCCTCCTGATCCCCCGCGTGGAGATCCTTTCGGAGATCCCGTCCCTCGTGGACTTTTTGGAGGAGTTCGGCGCCTACGATCTCGCGCTGTTTGACCATCAAAAGATGAAGACCGACGCCTCGGTCGCTTTGACCGCACTCGAAGCCGCGCTGCCCGCCGTGGAGGAAATGGGCGCGTGGGATATGACGGTGCTGCACGATCTGCTCGTCGCGGCGGCGGAGCAGGCAGGGCTCAAGAAGGGACAGATGTTGTGGTCCTTCCGCATCGCGATCACGGGCAGGGCATCCACCCCCGGCGGCGCCACTGAAATGGCGGCTCTCCTCGGCAAGGAGGAATGCATCCGCCGCTTGAAGTTTTCGATCGACCTGTTGAGTAAATAAAAAGCACTATAAAAGAAATCAGTTATAAAAAGATGCGAAAGTTCTCGCATCTTTTTTTATGATCATGAGTTCATCTGTGATTTTTCGGCTTGAACTCTTCGCCTTTAATCAAATAGTCGATGGAAACGTCAAAGTATTCGGAGAAGCGAGAAAGCAAATTGATATCCGGACTGCGTTTCCCGGTCTCGTAATGGGAAAGAGCCTCTCGACTGATCGCAAGATCCATCGCCACCTTTAATTGGCTGAGCCTCTTCTTCTTTCGGATTAAACGCAGTCCGATCATTTTCATAAAAACCCTCTTGACAAAATAGTAACATTTTGTTACACTATAAAAAGTTACAATATGTAACATAATAAAAATCGGAGGAATAATACGATGGAAGAAGAAAAGATTTGTAAAAATTGTATATATTGCCGAGAGAAAAACGCGTTAGCCGCATTGTTTAATGATAGATACTTTTGCGGCAATGAGCAAAATATGGTTCAAAGAGGGATTTTCAGAAAAGAGTGGGAGTACAG
This sequence comes from Clostridia bacterium, assembly GCA_017455605.1. Taxonomy (GTDB): domain Bacteria; phylum Bacillota; class Clostridia; order Christensenellales; family CAG-1252; genus CAG-1252. The sequence continues at coordinate 27,183 of JAFSZO010000042.1, read as the reverse complement.
AGACGTAAATGCAACCTCTTCTTGTAGTTTGTTTACATCAAAGAACACTGGATTCCGTTTGTAAAAAATAAAAGTATCCAAAAGTGGTCCGCTCAACCTTTGCGGCAGAATAAAAGCCAATTAAATCTCAAGGCTGCTCTACTCTCCGTGGAGGAAATGGGCGTTTGGGATATGACCGTCCTGCACGACCTGCTCAGCAAATAATTCATCAAAAAAAGGAAAAATGCGGCGCACGCCGCATTTTTTATAACAAATTCTTTGATTAAAGCCTCGGTTAAGGCGGCGGAGAGTGGTGTGAAGACAAACGCTCAACGAAGTGGCGGATAGGCGCGTACTTACTGTACGTAACTACCCGCCACTGAAGTCGTAGAGCAGGATTCGCGCCGCTATACGCCGTCTTTTTATACGCTGTCTTTGCGTATGATCGCCTCGGCGATCTTCACCGTCGCCCTTGCGTCCTTGCCGTAGTAGTCCGCGCCGACGGTTCGCGCGTAGTTTTCGGTCAGTACCGCGCCGCCGACCGCGACCTTCGCCGTCGATCCTGCCGCACGCAGGGCGTCGATCGTGGTCTTCATAGAGGGAACGGTGGTGGTCATCAGGGCGGAGAGCCCGATCAGGGGGGCGTGCGTCCTCTCCCACGCGGCGACGACCTCGCTCTCGGGCACGTCCTTGCCGAGGTCCAAGACCTTGTAGCCGTAACTGCGGAGCAACATTTTGACGATGTTCTTGCCGATGTCGTGGATGTCGCCCTTGACCGTGGCGAGGATCACGTCGGGACGGCTGTCGTCCTCGTCCGCGCCCGCGCGCATCACGTCCATACCCTTTTTCACCACCTCCGCGGCGGCGATCAGGCGGGGCAGAAAGACTTCGCCTTTCTCGAACTTTGCGCCGATCTCGTCGAGCGCGGGGATGAATTCGCCGTTGATGACGTCGAGGGGACTTTTGGTCTTCAGCGCCTCGCGCACCGCCTCTTCGATGCCGCCCACCGCGCCGCAGAGGACCATACCGCGGATGCCTTCCGCGCCGCTCCCGTCGAAGGTGAAGTAGGAGGAGGTGTCGAGGGTCAGCAGTTTGCCCCCGAGCACCTCGGCATATTCCGCGACGAGGGGGTTCAGGATAGGGGCGGAGAGTCCCGCTTGCAGACACTTGGAGAGAAAAGCGGCGTTGATCTTCAGCCTGTCGGGCATCCCGAAGCTGATATTGCTGACGCCGAGCACCGTGCAGACGCCGAGCTCTTCGGTGACCTGTTTCACGGCGAGGGCGGTCTCCTCCGCCTGCGTCTCATCCGTCGCGATGGTCAGCACCAGGCAGTCGATCACGACGTCACTCTTGTGGATGTCGCGCGCGGTCAGTTCCTCCACGAGGGCGGTCGCGTAGGCGAAACGCTCTTCGTGGGTCTTGGGCATCGTGTCGCCGAGGCAGAGTCCGATCAGGGTCGCGCCGTACTTTTTCGCGATGGGCACGATCGCGTCGAGGCTCTCTTTCTTCATATTCACCGAGTTGATGATGGGTTTGCCGCAGTAGAGGCGGCAGGCGCGCTCCAGTGCGCGTTTATCCGAGGAGTCGAGCTGGATGGGCAGGGCGACGGTCGAGGAGACCTCTTTCATCACCTTGACGAGGGTCGCCGCTTCGTCGATCTCGGGCAGTCCGACGTTGAGGTCGAGGATGTCCGCGCCTGCGCGTTCTTGGTCGATCGCTTCGTGTAGCAGGTAGTCCACGTCCCCTTCGATCAGGGCGGCTTTGAGCTTCTTTTTTCCCGTCGGGTTCAGCCTCTCACCGATGACCTTTACGCCCTCGTCCAGAAAGACGGTCTTGGTCGCCGAGGTGGCGGCGGTATGCCGTTTTACGTTGCGCTTTACGGGCGTTTTGTCCCTAAGGAGTCCCTTGAGCGCGCGGATGTATTCGGGGTCGGTGCCGCAACACCCGCCGAGGATGGTCACGCCGAGGTCCGCCATCTCGCCCATCGCGGCGGCGAAGGTCGCGGGCGTGTCGTCGTAGACCGTTCGGTTTCCCTCGATGCGCGGCAACCCCGCGTTGGGTTGCACGATCACGGGGCAGGTGGCGTATTCCGTTATCTTTTTGACGACGGGCAAGAGGTCGCGCGCGCCGAGCGAGCAGTTCACGCCCACCGCGTCCGCGCCGAGCGAACAGAGCGTGATGGTCGCCGTAACGGGGTCGGTCCCGAGGAAGGTCCTGCCGTCCTCGGTGTAGGTCATCGTGACGTAGACCGGGAGCTCGGTGTTCTCCTTTGCGGCGAGCAGGGCGCATTTCGCCTCGAGCAGGTCGCTCATCGTCTCGATCAGCACGAGATCCGCGCCCGCCTCTGCGCCAGCGCGCATAATGAAAGCGTAATTATCGTATGCTTCGTCGAAAGAAAGAGAGCCGTTCGGCTCGAGAAGGGCGCCGTGTGAACTGACATCGAGGGCGACTTTCTTTGCGCCGGACGCCTTGGCGATCCGCACGCCTTCGGCAATGATCTTCTTTACGTCCATGCCCTTCATCTTGAAGGGGTTTGCGCCGAAGGTGTTCGCGGTCACGACGTCAGCGCCTGCCGCGACGTAGGCTTTATGCACCGCGAGGACGACGTCCGGGTGGGTCAGGTTGTAGGTCTCGGGGAAGGCGCCCGCGGGGAGTCCCCGAGCTTGGAGTATCGTACCCATTGCGCCGTCGAAAATCTCGAAATCCATATTGGTTTTACCTCTTAAACGGGAACGCAGGCGGTCACGCCCACGATACTCTTGATCGGCAGCAGGAGCCCTTCCGCCGTCACGGTCAGTCCGATCTTTTTCGCCGCGCCAAGAGCGGCGGCGATCTCCGCATTCGCGGTGAGGGGCAGGTCGCCGTACCCGGGACAAAAGCGGAAATTCGTCCGAAAACCTTCCGCCTCTTTTCGGTCCCTGACCTCTTTCAGCAGGTCGTCCGCTTTGCGTTCGGCGTAGGCGCTGCCGAGGGCGTTCAACGCCACCGACTCCGAGGGGCTCGTTAGGGATAGTTCCCTGACCCTGCGGTCGAATGCCACGCCGAGGGTGAACGCGCTGAAAATGCCTTCGGTCGCCTCGTCGAAATGCTTCTTGATGCTCTCGCCGACGAGGGTGACGGCGCACCCGTCGAAGGTGAGGGCGGGGAATTTGTCCTTTAGGGGATAGATCGCGACGACCTGCCGAGGCACAAAGACCTCGCGATGCGTCTCGAAGACGCGGCGCAACAAGGCGACCGCCTCCGTGTCGTCCGCTTTGCCGCCCAGATAGCGCAGGGCGTCACGGATCACGCGCTCCTCAAGCATTCTTGTAACAGCCGAGAGCGGTGAGCCTCTCGACCAGTCCCACCGCCGCTTCGGGGCGGTTCATCATATAGAAGTGGACGTCGTCCGCGCCCGCGTCGTACAGCTCGCGGATCTGCTCGGCGGCGTAGTCCAGCCCCGCCTGCAGGAGTCCGTCCCTGTCCTCCTCGTAGCGGTTCAAAATGCGGATGATCTCGCCGGGGAGGGAGACCGCGCACATATAGATCATGCGGTTGATCTGCGCCTTGCTCATGATGGGCATGATGCCCGCCGAAATGGGGGAGGTCACGCCCGCCTTTTTCACACCGTCGAAGAACTCGAAAAAGCGGCGATTGTCAAAGCAGAGCTGAGAAACGAAGAAGGAGGCGCCGAGGTCCTCTTTCATTTTGAGATAGCGATAGTCTTCCGCCAAGGAGGGAGAGGCGGGATGTCCCTCGGGGTAACAGCTCGCACCGACGCAGAACCCGCGTTCCGCGAGGATGGGGATGATGTCCGTCGCGTGTTCGTATCCCCCTTGGGGAGCGCCTTCCACGCGGTCGCCGCGCAGGGCGAGCACGTTCTCGATGCTGCGCGCGTGGAAGGAGTCGATGGTGGCGAGGGTCGCCTCTTTCGTGCTGTTGATGACGGTGATGTGGCAGGCGGAGGGGATGTGGTTCTCCTGCTGCGCCATTTGCGCGATCTCCTCGGTCAACCGATTGTTCAGAGAGCCGCCCGCGCTGTAGGTCACGCTGATATAGGCGGGACGAAGGGGGGTTAGGGCAGACAGCAAGGCGCGAACGCCTTGACGGTCGAATTCGCCTTTGGGCGGGAATATTTCGAAGGAGAGAGTGCCTTTCCTTTTCCCGATCGATTCCGTGATCTTCATAACCTTTTCCTCCGCACTGTTCTAACGAAATTATATCCCGAAAGCGATGGAAAAGTCAAACCCTATCCCGTAACTCAAGAGAATATGTTGCATTGGGTAAAAAATATGCTATAATAGTTATATGTTATGTACGGCGCGAGTGCGCGCCGTGTGAGGTAAGAATATGAAAAATCCCGAAAAAAACCAAAAATCCCCGGATATCCTTGCGGATTTCGACGACGAGGTCACCGCACGCATCGAGAACGGTCCTGCGGCGGTCGAAGAGGCCCCGACCTCCGATCTTCCCGTGAGCGAAGCGGTGCCCGCCGATTCCGTTTCCGCCGTCGAGATCGAGGAAGTGCCCGCGGCGGAGCCCCTTCCCGAGACATCGGAGCTCGCTGTCGAGACGCCTACGACGGAGCCTGTCGTCGAGGAACGTTCGGAGCCGCAGTACGGAGCGCCGCAACCTCTCTTTGAGGATATCATCCCCGCAGGATTCGCGATCGACGAAGAGAAGCGAAAGGAGGCGGAAGAGCGTGCCGCCAGAGTCGCCGCGGAAGCCGCGGAGCGTGAGGCGAAAGAGGCGGAGGCTGCCCGTAAGAGAGAGGAAAAAGAGGCGGAAGCCGCTCGTAAAAAGGCGGAAAAGGAAGCCGCCAAAGAGGCAAAACTGCAGGCAAAAGAGGACAAGAAGAGGGCGAAGACCGCCGCCTTGATCGCGAGAGTCGAGGCGGAAGCGGAGCAAAAGGCGAAACGGGAGATCGAGAAAGAGACAGGCGAACCGTACGAGCTCCCCTCCGCTAAACCCGAGGCGCCCGCGGAAGCACCGGTCCTCGCAGCTGTCGTCCCCGTACCGGCGGAGGCGCCTATTGAGGAAGTCCCCGCGACGGAAGAGGCGGCGCCCGATACTGTCGCCGCACCCGAAGCGCCCGTTGCGCAGCCCGAGAGCGCACCCGCGCCTGCGGACGTCAAAGCGGAAAATCCCGCTCCCGTCAGGCAGTATTCCTCTTACGAGCGAAGATTGCGCAGGAAATACAAGATCGACAAGGACCCGCTCCTGAAAGAAAACGACGTGGTCCCCGGGTTCGTGATTGCGAAAGGGGAGCGCGTGATCCGCAGTTACGATTGCCTCGCGTCGAGCAAGGGAGACGGTATCCTCTGCCTGACGAATAAGCGTTTGCTCATCAACGCGGGCGAGCGGTCCGAGATCGGCATTGACAAGGTCTCGGGCATCAAGTTCAGCAAATACAGCCGCCTTTCGTTCGTGAAGTTCATCTTTTGGCTGTTCTTCTTCGGGCTCGGCGCGTTTATGGTGGCGCTCCCGTTCGTCCAAAGCGGAATGAATATTCCTTTCATCACGGGTGACAGCTGGAAAGATTGGTTCACCTATCTCTTCTACGGGTGCGGCGGCGTGTCCGTGGTGATCTCGATACCGCTTTTCTTCTCGATGTTGAAGAAGACCTTCTACTTCTACGTCTACGCGCGCGAGGAGTCGCCTTTCCTCGAGTATAAGAGCCGTGCCTACGCAAAGCGTGAAAAGAAGGGTAAGGTCTACAAGTATACGATCACCAAGGCGGGCAGAGAGAGCGAGAAAGCCGCGCGTGAGCTCGGCGCGCTGATCATCGAAGCAAAAGAGGGCAGGTACGACGACTGATGAAGCGAGGTAAATTTATCGTATTCGAGGGGATCGACGGCAGCGGCAAGAGTACGCACGCCCGTCTCCTCAAGGAGCGATTGGTTGCGGAGGGACTCGACGTCTTCTTGACCCGTGAACCGACCGACGGCGAGGCGGGCGTCCTGCTTCGTCGCTGTTTGACGGGTGCCTCCGATCTGCCCGAAAAGGCGATCGCCGGACTGTTTATGACCGACCGCATCGACCACATCCTTCGCCCGAACGAGGGGCTCCTCGCCCGTCTCGAGCGTGGACAGACCGTGCTGTGCGACCGCTACTATTTTTCTTCCTTTGCCTACAATTCGATGTTCGCGCCGATGGAGTGGGTCATCGAGATCAACCGCGTCGCCTTGGAGAGCCTCAGACCCGATCTGACCCTGTTCCTCGACATCCCGCCCGAGAGCTTCGCCTCTCGGATAACCGATCGCGGGGAACGGGAACGTTACGAGAAGACCGAGACCCTTCGTCGCGTGCGGGACAACTATATGAGAGCGTTTGCCGCCTTGCCCGAAGAGAAGGTCGCGATCGTGAACAACGACCGCCCGATCCGAGAGGCGGCGGAGGAAGTGTATGCTCTCGCCAAGAGGGTGATCGGGGAATGACGACGCGCCCTAAGAGAAAAGAACGGAGAACGGTTGCCGCGGCGAATGCGTTGCGGCACTTCTTTTGTATGAGGTGGACGAGATGAGGATAGACGATCTGTCGATGCCGCTCGGGTCTTCCGCGGCGGACGTCAAGCGGGCGGCGGCTCGCAAGGCGCGCCTGTCCGAAAAGGACGTGCGCACCTTTTTGATCCTGCGAAAGTCGATCGACGCGCGTAAAAAGGGAGCGATCCGTGAGTGTTACGGCGTGTTGATCTCGGACGCGGTCGAGAGGCTGCCCGAGGTCACCTTCCCCCACGTAGGAGAGCGGGACCATCGTCCCGTCGTGATCGGGTTCGGTCCCGCAGGCATCTTCGCCGCATACGTTCTCGCCCTCGCGGGGATGCGTCCCCTCGTGCTCGAGCGCGGTCTCCCCATCGAAGAGCGCGCGCCCAAGGTGGACGCCTTGTGGCAGCGGGGCGTCCTCGATCCGAACGCCAATGCGGAATACGGCGAGGGCGGCGCGGGCGCCTTCTCGGACGGCAAGCTGAACAGCGGCATCAAGGACAAGGAGCTCTCTCGCTTCGTCCTCGAGACCTTCGTGAAGTTCGGCGCGCCGAAGGAGATCCTCTATCTGAACAAGCCACACGTCGGCACCGACAAGCTCCGCGAGACCATTCGCGCGATAAGAGGAGAGATCGAGCGGTTGGGCGGGGAGGTCCGCTTTCGCGCGGAGGTCACCGATCTCGTACGAGAGGGTGGGACGATCCGACTGACGGCGGACGGAGAATACCTGACCGATCGCGTCGTGCTGGCGATCGGGCATTCGGCGCGCGATACCTACGAGCGACTGCTCGAACGCGGCTTCGCGATGGAGAGCAAGCCCTTCGCCGTGGGCGTTCGCCTCGAGAGCCTGCAGGAGGATATCAACGAGGCGATGTACGGCGTGCGGCGAGACCCGCGGCTTCCCGCCGCGGATTACAAGGTCGCGGAACATACCGCCTTGGGCGGCGTGTACAGCTTTTGTATGTGTCCGGGCGGCTACGTCGTTTGCGCTTCGAGCGAAGAGGGCGGCGTAGTCACCAACGGGATGAGCTATCACGCGCGCGACGGCAGGAATGCCAACGCCGCCCTCCTCGTCGGGGTGGACGAGAACGATTACGGCGGGGGTGTCCTCGCCGGCGTGGAGTATCAACGAAGGATCGAGAGGAAAGCCTTCGGTCTCGCAGGCGGCGGTTACCGCGCGCCGTGTCAGAGGGTGGGGGATTTCCTGAAAGGACGAATCGGAACGCTCGACGGCGTCGTGGAGCCGTCCTATCTCCCGGGGGTGGCTCCCGCGGATCTTTCTCGTCTGTTGCCGGAGCGGATCACGGGCGCTTTGCGTCTCGCCCTCCCCGCATTGGACAGGCGCGTCAAGGGACTCGCAAGGGAGGACAACCTTTTGACGGCGCCCGAAACGCGCAGTTCTTCTCCCGTGCGCGTGCTTCGCGACGAGAGCTATCGCAGTCCGAGTGATCCCGCCTTCTATCCCTGCGGCGAAGGGTGCGGCTATGCGGGCGGCATCATGAGCGCGGCGGTGGACGGTATCCGCGTCGCTCGCGCGATCTTGGACGAATGCTTGCGTTGAGCGGATCGCACCGTATTTCGCCCGACTTTTTGAAAATGATTGAAAAAGAAAAACACCGCTCGGGTGTTTTCTCGTACTTCTCCTGAAAGCGTTTTAGGATAATTTCATCCAAAAGCCGGGGACGATGCCCGGATAGGTCCTGAAGACGGAGAAGCGGTCTTCTACAACGCCGTCTGCCGAGATGCAGTGTGCTTCTTCGTCGGAGGTGCGATCCGGAGAACGGAGCCACCACATACTGTTCCCGCTTTCTTCCGCGTTTCCTTGAATCACGCCTACGCCCATGGCTCGCGCGTAATCCGTCGCGCGCTTTCTGCGGGCGGGATCGGGCATCCGTGGATCGGGGGAAAAGCCGAAAAGGGCGTCGGTGACCTCCTGTACGCTCGGAGAGAAGAGGGTTTCGAGGGTGTCGCCCTTGGCGTACACGTTGGTGCCGTCGCTCTTTTTCCAATATTTTTTCTCGTTCGGGAAGGTGCTGTACGGTCCGTTATCGACTTCTATCTGTATCATTTTGGACCGCTCGTTGGGGGTGAACGCCACGTTGGAGAACGTTTCGTGCAGAAAGGAGTGCAGATCGCCTTCTCCGTAGAAATTGGGGATCTTTTTTTGGCGGAAGAAGCGATAGCTCCATCCCTTGAGGTCGGACTTGTGACCGAAGTTGCCTGCGTCGAGGATCTTATCCGAGATCACCATCGCGTATTTGTCGTCTTGGGTGAGGACGACCCACTCGATCGGTTCGAAGCGGAACCAGTAGGTCTTTTTGGTGAGGTAGCCGTTCGCTTTTTGGACGCTCGCTTCCGGGTAATAGCCGTCTTCCTCACAGCTCGTCACCGCAGGGCGATACTCGACGAAATACACGCCGCGGTACTTCCTTCCGTCTATCGTCAGGTCAATATGCCAGGCATAATCCGACGGGTCGCCGTCTTCGTCGTAAAAGTGATAGGAGGTCCACTTTTGGCTGTTCGTTCGGGTCGGCAATTTGCCTGCCTGCTCGTTCAGTCGTCGGATCGTCTCCGCGTCCCTCTCACGGCTCTGCGGATAGACTCCGAGGATCGCATTATCATATCTTCTTTTGACATCGTTTTCCATCATTTTTCTCGGTGATCACATGGGGATCAAATCGTTTCGCCGAGTCCGTTCACGGCGAATTTGCTCTCGTCGGGGGCTTTGTCGCTCCTCGCCATCGCCATATACTCCTCGAGCAGGGCGTAGGCGGTCTCCCGTTCGTTCGTCAGGATCTCATCGACCGAGAGAGTCCTTTTTTCTCCCTGCGCGTTCTTCCATTCGCGGTTTTCGCGGTTCATATAGTCCAGCCGTCCGAGTCCTTCCGCAAGGGGGATGTCGGGGCAGACGTGTTCGAGCATCGCATAGGTCTTGTGCCCGTTCAGATAGATGTCGGACAGATCGTTGAGTACGCTGCCGTACAGGTCGGTGATCTCCTCCAAGACCTGTTTGCGGGTGCCGAGTCCGCCGACGATGGAGAGCGCCTTCTCCATGCCGAGGTAATCGCGCACGACGTGGCGGTCCACGCCGATCTCGATCTCCTCGCGGGAGATGGTCTCGACCTTTCCTCCGAAATACCCCGCCACGCCGTTTGCGGCGAAGTAGGAGAGGTAGGGGTTCAGGATGCGGTCCAGGGCGTAATGGGACAGGAGCCCGAGCATATAGGACAGTTTGCACTTAGAGCCGCTCGTGAAGATGTGGCGGGCGGTCACGCCGAAGAGCTGGATGGGGTCCGCGGCGGCGAGTCGCGCCTTGTGTTCGGTGGGGAAGAGATCGGCGCCCAAACTGCCGAGCAGGTAGGCGTCGGGGTATAGTTTGAAGATGGCGGAAAGGGCGTAGGACGCATTCTCCGTGAGTTTTTGAGAGAAATAGTAATGAATACAATGCCTTGCCATAGCTATTCCTTGTAGTTGACGATCCGCGCGGGATCGATGCCGTTTTTCACCGCGAAGTCAAAGGCGGCTTGCAGGTCGCCGACGTCCTTTGGGCGATGCGCGTCCGAATTCACGACGAAGTTCGCGCCGCTCTCCGCCAGTTCGTGCCAATGCCCCTTGAGGGCTTTGATATGCTTCGCATTGAGCTCGATCAGCACTCCCTTTTTCGCGCACGCCGCCGCCACTTCTCCGACGTTCACGCGGAGCGAATGATTGAGGTGGGCGACGACCTTGACGGGGTAGCGCTCGATCGCGGCGATGATCGCGCGGGTGTTGCGCGCTCGCGCCTTCTTGCTCGTGCGGATCAGCCCGTTGAAGTAGGTCACGAAATACATTTTGAAGAAGGTGGAAAGGTTCTTCGGGAAGGCGAATTTGTGGAATCCGACGATGATGAAATCGATCGGCGCGACGTGGTCGGGGCGAATGTCCACGTCCCCTTCGGGGGAGACGACGTCCGCTTCGATGCCGGCGATCACGCGGATCCCCGTGCGCTTTTCCGCCTCTTCGCATTCCTTTTTGGCGCGGAGATACTTCTTGAACCCCATCGTCAAAATGCGAAAGCCGTGGTCCGTCACGGCGATCTCGGCGAGTCCCCGCTCCTTCGCGGCGAGAGCGTTCTCGAGGACGCTGCCCTTGCCGTCGCTGAAGGTGGTGTGCGTATGGTAGTCGCCGACGAACATACCTTATTGTTCGGGCTGCATACTGAAGCGGTAGCCCACGCCTCTGACCGTCTCGATGTAGTCCATCGGGATCTTGTCGCGGATGTGCGTCAGGTGGACGACCACCGTGCCCGCGTCGCCGAAGCTGTCCACGCCCCACACCTTGTCAAAGATGGTCTCCTTGCGGAAGACGACGTTGGGGTTGCTGGCGAGGAAGTACAGGAGGTCGAACTCCTTCGCGGTCAGGAAGACCTCTTCCTTCTTGAAGAAGACGCGGCGGGACAGGGGCTTGATCACGAGATCACGGTATTCGATGTCCACGCCTTTCTCCTGCGTATTGCCCTTGATCCTCTCGTATCTCGCGATGTGCGCCTTGACGCGCGCCACGAGCTCGGCGGGGTCGAAGGGCTTGACGATGTAGTCGTCCGCGCCGATGCCGAGACCGCGCACCTTGTCGATGCTCGCGACCTTCGCCGTGACCATCAGGATGGGCACGTCCTTCTCCTTGCGGAGCGCGCGACAGATCTCGAATCCGTCCATGTCGGGGAGCATAATGTCGAGGATCACGAGGTCGAACTCTTCCTTTAGAGCGCGCTGCATACCCGTGGCGCCGTTGTTCTCGATGATGACCTCAAAGCCGTCCAGCTCCAGATAGTCCCGCTCGATCTCCGCGATGTTTTTCTCGTCCTCTACGATTAAGATCCTTCTCAATTTCTTTTCCTCCTTTGGGGAATTTTGATGATGATTTTCAGTCCGTTGTCGTTCACCGCTTGGACGGTGCCGTCGTGGGCGGTGATGATGGTCTTCACGATGGAGAGCCCGAGTCCGCTACCCGTCGTCGGGTTGGTACGGGAGGGGTCGCCGCGGTAGTAGCTCTCAAAGATGTATTCGATCTCGTGCGGCGAGACGCCGGGACCGTTGTCCCCGATCTCGAGGACGGCGTTCTGTCCGTCCGAGTAGACCTTGATCTTCGCTTCGCCTTCGGGTTTGTCCTTGTATTTCACGCTGTTGTCGAGGATGTTGCGGACGACACGCAGGAATTGATCCTTGTCAATGTCCGCCTCGACGGGCGTATCCGAAAAGTCGGTCTCGATCTTGAGCCCCTTAGTCGCGTAGATCGGGATGTTGATCGCCGCGAAGTCCTGTATCAGCTCCACGAGGTCGCGCTCGCGGAAGGAATACTCGATCGTGTCGATGTCCAGCTTGGAGAAGTCGTTGAGTTGGTTCACCAGCGCGTTCATCGTCAGAGCGGTCTCGTAGATGGTCTTCAGATACCGTTCGGTCTTGGCGGGGGTGTTCGCCACGCCGTCCATCAGTCCCTTGGTGTAGCCTTGGATGGTGGTCAGCGGGGTCTTGAGATCGTGGCTGATGCCCGCGATGATCTCACCGCGCTGACGGTCGAACTCCGACTTTTGCTTGTTGAGGTCGGCGAGCTTGCGCCGCATCATCTCGAATTCGCCGATCACCGCGCCGATCTCGTCCCGCTTGTCGCTGCGGAGCTGATAGTCGTAGTTGCCCGCCGCGATCTGTTTCAGACCGCCTTGGAGGACGGTGAGGGGCGGGAAGATCGTGTAGATCTGATAGTAGCAGGCGAGGGATACCACGATCGCACAGGCGACGATCATCACTGCGAGCGCGATGTTTTTCGCCGTTTGGAAGGGGGCGTCGCGGGTGATAGGCTTCACCGCCGCATAGATGCGATTGCCGTTCAACCTGCCGATGACGACCTTGTCCGAATACGCCTCGAGGGTCGGGACCGTTGTGTTGATGTTCAGCTCGTAGCCTTTCAGTGAGTAGCCGTATTCTTTGACGAGCTCGTTGTTCGTGTCGTAAATGCTGAGCTTGTAGCCGATCGCATCGAGCGCGTCCGCCTTTTGGTCGTCGGACAGCGAGGCGTTGTTCAGACAGTTCACCACCGCGTTGAACTCCGTCTCGTTCGGCCCCGTGATCGGGAACTTGTTGAGGAGGGCGTTGGCAAAGAAACTGTAGGTCCAAGCAAGCACCACCATGACGGCGAGTACGATGAAATTCGTGAGTAACAGCTTCTTTTTGATGCTCATTTTTCCATTATATCATACGAAAGTATGATTTGCAAGAGGCTATCGGCGAGCTGTTTTTGCCATTCCAATGATAAATGCGAACCGCGCGCTAATGCAGAATGCGGAAATACGGACGCCAAGAGGCGTCTTTTCAATTAGGAATTAGGAATTAGGAATTAAGGGTCGCCTTCGGCTCCAAAAATACTTTTCCCAACTTCATCCTATTATCGTAGCGGAAATGGGCTGCGGAGCGAATAGCACTTGCAAACGTAGCGCGCAAGTGCATCGCGAACGAGCCTATGAACGCTACGACAAAGCGCGAAGAAAACATCAGTTTTCGAGCGAGGCAAGGCAGTCCCGAGAAACGTTGCGATAGCGACTCGACAGAGCCGCGGCAACAGCGAGGGACAATGCCGCGCAGGGAGAGATACATCATGTTTGCGCAGCAAATACATCATGTCGCCGAAGGCGATACAAAAAAGTGAAGTTGCTTCGCAGTGAAGTACGGCTACCGCCGTGTGAAGTTACTGCGTAGTGAAGTTTGTGCCAAAAGGCACAAGTTGCGGGTCGCACATCGCGCATAATGTGGCGCTGATGCTCCGAAAAAAGAACGCTCGACGAGGACTTCTTGTTTTTCTTAAGAACGCACCTCACAATTTCCCTCTCATAGCTTTTGACCCGCGGAGCCACGCTCCTCGCTATCCTTTACTATGCAGTTTCTGTTGTGTTGTAATAGCCTTTGTAAATCATTCGCTCGTTTACGAGCGATCTATCCTTTCAAAAATAGTGTATGTTTTACGTCTATTTGATTTAAAATGCGAGCTTAGCTCGCAAATAATCCGATTAAAAGCGTTTAGGGGTTTGGGGGCGCGACGCGTTAAGAAAACGGCAAGACCACCCCGAATAATACATATTATTCAGGGACCCCGAGTGCGGCGTTTTTAGCCAAAGCGCGTGAGGAGCCTGCTCCGAGCGATCGCAACCCCCCGCCTTCACGGGGTCCCCGATAAGTCGAAGATTTCTTGGGGTGTATCGTTGCTACTTTTCTATGAAGAATAGTTAATGAAAACTAAGCGCCGGGAGCATGCCTTCAAGCATCTGCACCTTTTCGGTGTTTCGATACGTATGGTGACGATCGTCTGAATAATGAAAGAGAAAGGACTGATCGCTTTTGCATTTTTGGTCTGTGTTTCAAGGAGGATCGCTTGAGCGATTTGGAGGTGAATCACTCCTCTTCGTCGTCCTTGGGGGCGTCGATCAGCTCCACGGCGGAGAGCTTTTTGCGGATCTTTTGGGTCTTCTCCGTCACGTCACGGATGTTGTCGGAGGTGCGTTCGGCGTTGTTTTGCGCCCTTTCGAGCAGTTCGGCGAACTTGCCGAACTCCGTGCGGAAGGCGGCGAGAAGTTTCCAGATCTCGCGGCTGTTCTTCTCGATCGCGACGGTCTTAAAGCCGATCAGCAGGCTGTTGAGCAGGGCGGAGAGCGTCGTGGGACCGGTGACGAGCACGCGGTATTTGTTTTGGATCTCGTCCAGCAGTCCGGGGCGCTTCGCCACCTCGGCGAAGAGTCCTTCGATGGGCAGATACAGCACGGCGAAGTCGGTGGTCTGCGGCGGCTTGATGTATTTCTCCTTGATGTCCTTCGCCTCGGATTTGATACGTACTTCGAGCGCCTTGCCCATCGCTTCGACGGCGTCCTTGTCTCCGCGTTCGCTCGCTTCCACGAGCTTTTGATAGTCCTCGAGCGGAAATTTCGCGTCGATGGGCAGCAGGACGGATTCCTCTTCCTTTCCCGGCAGTTTGACGGCGAACTCCACGACTTCGCCCTTCTTGCCGATCTTGGCGTTGGTCTCGTATTGTTCCTTCACGAGCAGGTCGCCGATCAGTGCGCCGAGCGAGAGCTCGCCCCACACGCCGCGGGTCTTGACGCCGTTCATCACCTTCTTGAGGTCGGTGACTTCGCCGGTCAGGTTCTTCATTTCGCCGAGCCCCTCGCGCACTTTGTCGAGCTGTTCGCCGATGATGCCGAAGGACTGATTCAGCCGTTCGGTCAGGGTCGCCTGCATCTTCTCTTCCACGACGACGCGCATTTTTTCGAGTTGGGTCGCGTTCTCCTGTCTGACCTCGGAGAGCGCCTTTTCCAGACTGTCTTTCATCGTCTCGAGGCGGGTCTCGACGTTTTGCATAAATGCTTGTTGCCGCTTGTCCTGTCCCTCGACGTTTTGGGCGACCACGTTCATAAAGCGGTCGGTATTCGCCCCCTGCGTCTCTGTGTGCACCTTGATCGCGGAGAGCAGGGCGCCGTTCGCGGCGTTCACCGCGTGAGTGATCTCACGGGTCTGATACTCGCTCTCGCTCTTCACGATGGATTTTGTCTCCTTTTCGGAGACGCCCCCTCCCGAGCGTTTGGCGGAAAAGGCGGCGACGGTCGCCGCGATCCCGAGGATCAGGTTGATTGCCAATAGTACGATGATGACCGTCGTCATTTTTTCCTCCGTAATTCCTGCGCCACGCGAAGCGCTTCCGCGAGCAGATAGTCGTGCGTGCGGATCGCGCCCTCGTCCGCTTGCCGTTCGAGCAGGGTCTTCATGACCTCGGCGCGCAGGGCGGGCTCGATGCCGAGCGCTTCGAGTTCTCCTCCCTTGATCGGGAGGTCCTTGATGCGGATCGGGACCCCTTCCGCCGCCATTTTCTTCTTGAGTTCGAGGAGCGCGGCGCCGAATTCGTTCTGCGTGAAGAACCCCGTGCCGATGCTGTCCGCGTGTTTCAGGAGGACGATGTCCTCCAGCAGGTCCCATTCCTGCCGGACGAAACGGCGCTTCTTGTTGATCGACGCTTCGCCGTTGAAGTCGAACATGTGCCACCTCACGATCTCCGCCGTTCGTTCGATCACCTCGTTTGAGTAGCGGAGCCTCGAGAGGATCGTGCGGGTCATCTCCGCGCTCTCGACCGAGTGCAGATAAAAGTTGCCGTCCCGTTTCATACACCGCGGCTTCCCGATGTCGTGCAGCAGCGCCGCGAGGCGCAGACGGGGCGGGGCGGCGGCAACGGTGTGGATGATGTGCTCGTACACGTCGTATTTGTGGTATTTGGACGGTTGGGTGACGCCGATCCCTTCCTCGAGTTCGGGCAGGAAATAGGGGTAAAGCCCGAGCTCGCGCAGGAAAGAGAAGGCGCGCAGGACCGCGTCCTTTTCGCCGTACTTTTCGTCCGCGACCAGCATCCGATTGAGCTCTTCGCGCTTGCGTTCCACCGAGATGTCCGCGAGCAGAGGCGCGTACTTCTTCGCCGCGGCGAAAGTCCGTTCCTCGATCTCGAATCCGAGCTCCGCCGCGAGGCGCACGAGCCTAAGCAGTCGGAGTCCGTCCTCGGAGAAGACCTTTTCCGCCTCGCGCGTTGTGCGCAGCCTGCGCAGTTTCAGGTCGGCGAGTCCGCCCGTTGGGTCGAGGACGGTCCCGTCTCGGAGGCTCTTGTAGATCGCGTTGACCGTGAAATCGCGCCGGAAAGCGTCCTCCTCGGGAGTCCCTACGAAGATCACTTCGGCGGGAGCGTGTCGGCCCGAGTCGAGCGGGTAGCTGTCCCGTCGAAACGCCGTGTATTCAAAGGAGTCTTCTCCCCGTTGCAGTTTGACCGTGCCGACGCGCGGATTCACGTCCCGTACGGTAAAAAGCCCGACCGTCTCCTCAGCGAGGCGCTCGGGCGATAGGTTTCCGCAAAGGTCCACGTCCGAACGGGGCAGTCCGAGCAGGTCGTTCCGAACCGCGCCGCCCACGAGGTAGAGGGTCGCGGACACTCTCTCTTGCAACAGTTCGAGGGAGGTCATGTCAATTGGTCACTTTGACCGTAAAGACGTCTTCCGTGTTCTCGTCCACTTTGACCTTGGAGGAGATCTCGACGCCGCAGATCACCAGCACGTCTTTGCCGTGTGCGATCAGGGGCAGGTCGTCACGGTCGCGGTTAGGGTACTTGATGTTGGTCAGGTAATTCCCGAGCGTCTTGGTATAGCCGCCGAAGGTCGTGAAGACGTCTCCCTCGCGGCGGTTGCGGATCACGGCGCCTTCGGGGATCTTTTTCGGGTCGAAGCGCAGCCCCACGCCGCGGTAGTCGTCCACCGTCAGGGTCGCACCGTTCGGCAATGTCGTTTCGCCCTTTTTGAAGGGGAATTCGTAGGGGACGCTCTCGGTCGCGCGCATGATCATCAGGTGATCGGGCGCCTTGATCGCGATCAGTCCCTGCGACAGGCTGATCTCCTTGCCCGTCTCCTTGTTGAGTAGGGAGAGGACGTCCATCAGGTTGCATTGTTCAAAGTCGAGGGCAAAGCCCTGTTCGATCATCGCCTTGCGGATGCTGTGCCGCACGAGGGCGGGGTGCGCGGCGGTCAGGTCCGCCACCGAGAAGACGATCCTCGAGCGGTCGTCCACCTCGTAGGGGACGGCGACGCTGTCCATAAAGGCGATGGTCTCCTTTGCCGCGCCGGTCAGGCGTTCGATGGATTTTCTGTATTGAGGGAACATCTTTTCCACCACGGGCAGAACGTCGTGACGGATGAAGTTCCTCGTGTATTCGAGGTTGTAGTTGGTGCTGTCTTCGACGTGCGGGACGGCGTGCGCCTCGCAGTATTCTTGGATGTCCAAGCGGGACAGCGAGAGCATCGGGCGAATGTACTTGCCGCTCCTCGCGCTGGGGATCCCTTCGAGTCCCTTGACGCCCGTCCCGCGGAAGATGCGCATCAGCACCGTTTCGCATTGGTCATCCAGTTGGTGCGCCGTCGCGATCTTGTCCACGACGCCCTTGCGGAGCAGTTCGTCGAAATAGTGATACCGCAGTTCGCGCGCCGCTTGTTCGATGCCGATCAGATGATCCTTGGCATAGCCGGGCACGTCCACCTTGGTGTAGCAGACGGGGATGTCGTGTTCGGAGCAGTAGTTCAGGACGAAGGCTTGGTCCGCGAGGCTCTCTTCGCCGCGGATGCCGTGTTCGACGTGGATCGCGATCACGCGGATCAAGAGGTCGTTGTGATGCTCGACCAAATAATGCAGCAGGCTCATGCTGTCCCTGCCGCCCGATACCGCCACGCCGATCCTGTCTCCTCTCTCGAATAACGCCGTATTGATTTGCATAGTCTCTCCTCGTCGAGGCGGACGCCCCGACAGATCGTCATTGTGATAAAAGTGCCGGCTCCGAAGAGCCGGCGTTTCGTTTTATTCTTCCGAGATCGCGCTGACGGGGCAACCCGCTTCGCAAGCACCGCAATCGATGCAGGTCTCTTTGTCTACGACGTACTTTCCGTCTCCTTCCTTGATGGCTTCCACCGGGCATGTAGCGCTGCAAGCGCCGCACATCACACATTCGTCACTGATAAATCTGGGCATAGTTTTGTTCTCCTTTTCATAAAATATAGCTTTACGCTCGTATACGATTATACCACACGCGCGAGGGCATTTCAACAGGTAAAAAGAAAAAACTTGCTTTTAGAGAAAAATGTTTGCTGCGACGCGGAGCATCCGGAACGGAGTGACCCTCAACTTGTACCATCCGGTACAAACTTCACTGCGATAGGCTTCACACGGCGTCAGCCGTACTTCACTGCGAAGCAACTTCACTTTTTTGTATCGCCTGCGGCGACATGATGTATTTGCTCCGCAAACATGATGTATCTCGCTACGCTCGACATTGCCTCCGCCTGTGCGGCATCGGCAGCACGCCTTCGGCGACATGATGTACTTGCTACGCAAGCATGATGTATCTCGCTATCGCTCGACATTGCGGAACGCATTCGGCGTCCGCAATTCCTAATTCCTCATTCCTAATTCCTAATTGAGAGGGGCTCGCCTCGCCTCATTTCGTCCTCAGTTTTCCCGTCAGTGTGAAGCGGTCGAACCCGTTTTGGCGCAGCGCTTCGTACAGCACGATCGCGACGCTGTTGGAGAGGTTCAGCGAGCGGATCTCGCCCCACATCGGGATGCGGACCGTTCGGTCGTAGTTCGCCGCGAGGACCTCCTCGTCGATCCCCTTGGTCTCCCTGCCGAAGATGAGGTAATCTCCGTCCTTGTAACGCGCGTCGGAGTAGACGATCTTTGCCTTGGTGGAGGCGTACCACATCGTCGCGCCGTTCTCGACGTTTTGTTTGTTTTGCTCGTAAAAATCCGCCAAATTCTCGTAAACTTTGATCGTCAGTTTGTCCCAATAGTCCAGTCCCGCGCGCTTGACGGCTTTCTCGTCGATGTCGAAGCCGAGCGGCTCCACGAGGTGCAGAACGGAGTTCGTCGCCGCGCAGGTGCGGGCGATGTTGCCTGTGTTTTGGGGGATTTCGGGTTGCAACAGTACTACGTTAAACATATTACTCCGGCGAACGTGTATAGCGGCACATATACTGCGCTAACTTCCTGCGTCGTCGGGCATCACGTACACGGAGTACGCTCAGACCCGCCTCCTCGGAGAGCGCTTGTCTCTGCACCACTCTCCACGTTCGCAAATTTTTATATTTTTTTCCGCTCCAAGCTTGATGGCGTGCGGGGGTGTATTTGTTTGTTTCCATTCGCGCCTTTCCGTCGGCTTCCGTACCGAAGGTCCGCGTAGAGGCGAAGCCTCATAGCGAGCCTCGCATCTGCCCCCTTCTGCGTGCTCTCTTGGATTAGGATCGTTTGTTGAACATATATTACGGAGTTACTCGCCGCTACACTCCTCTCCACGTTCGCATTTTTTTATTTTTTTTCCGCTCCAAGCTTGATGGCGTGCGATGGAAGAGAATTATATTATGAATGCTTTTTTCAAGTCACTCGCCTCTATTTCCTCTCCGCCTTCTCTTCTCTCGAAGGAGAAAGGAAAAATCTTTTTAAGGTCATTTTATTCGTTCGTCGAATAAAACAAACTCACGACGACGGAGAACGGTGCAGAGACGAGCGCTCCGCGAGCGAGTGTGGCAGGCGCGTACTCCTTGTACGTAACTACCTCCGAGCGACGCGGTAGCGAAGCATCTGCGCCGTTATACGTCGTCGTGATACACGGGGGGGAGGACCATCTTGTGCCCCGCCGCGCGGTGGTAGCGTTCGATGATCGCTTTCGCCTCGTTCGACACGGGTTCGCCGCGCAGATAAGCGTCGATCTCGGCGTAGGTCACGCCCATCTCCGTCTCGTCCGTTTGTCCCTCGAAGAGTCCAGCTGAGGGTGCCTTGGTCACGACGTGGTCGGGCGCGCCGAGATAGCGCAGGAAGTCGAAGACTTCGGTCGCGCCGAGGTCTGCGATGGGGTTGAAGTCGCACGCGCCGTCCCCCCATTTCGTGAAGTAGCCCATATAGCGCTCGCTCTTGTTGCCCGTACCGGCCACGAGGTAGCCGCGCTCGGCTCCTATCGCGTAGAGGGTGGTCATACGCAGGCGAGGCGCGATGTTGGACAGCGCCCCCTTGCTCTCGAGGGGCGTGCCCACCGCTTCGATGAGGTCCGCGCGCACCTTCGTCAGGTCGACGATCATCGTCTCGACGCCGTATTTCGCGGCGACGGCGAGCCCGTCTTCCTTGTCCTCGCCGAAGTTGCGCTTGGAGTGGCAGGGCATAATGACGCCCAGCACGTTCTTCGTCGCGAAGGAGCAGAGGGCTGCGACCAGAGCGCTGTCCTTGCCGCCGCTATTGCCGAAAATGACGCCTTTTGCGCCCGAAGTTGCGAGCAAATCGCGGATAAAGGCGACGCGTTTTTCCTTTTCTTTTTCCCAATTTCTCATAATGCAAGATCCTCGCATAAAGATTATTTATTTACATTATAACGCGATTTATGGGCAAAGACACGCGTTTTTGTTGTCAATACGCGCGAAAGTTTATTATAATAGAAGCCAAGAGGTAATAAATATGAGCAAATTTTACGTACCCGAAGGATATAAAAGCAGTCTCGGCGTCTACGATACGCAGGTCGCGATCGGCGTGTTGAAGCGCGCGTTCGAGGACAAACTCGCCGCGGCGCTGAATCTGATCCGCGTTTCCGCTCCTCTGTTCGTCGATCCGAAGACCGGACTGAACGACGACCTCAACGGCGTGGAGCGCGCGGTGAATTTCGACGTCAAGGAGACGGGCGCGGAGGCGCACATCGTCCACTCCCTCGCGAAGTGGAAGCGTCAGGCGCTGAAGACCTACGGTTTCCCCGTCGGGCAGGGGCTCTACACCGATATGAACGCGATCCGTCGCGACGAGGAGATGGACAATCTGCACTCGATCTACGTCGACCAGTGGGACTGGGAGAAGGTCATCGACCGCTCCACCCGCACCGTCGAATATCTGAAGAGCGAGGTGAAGAAGATCGTCGCCGCCATCGCGGACGTCAAGGACGAGCTCAATCGCCGCTATCCGGCACTGAAGACCTCCCTCTGCCGCGAGGTCGCTTTCGTGACGACGCAGCAGCTCGAGGATCTGTATCCCGATCTCACGCCGAAGGAGCGCGAGAACCTCTTCCTCGCCGAGTACAAGACAGCTTTCGTGATGCAGATCGGCGACAAGCTGAAGAGCGGCGAAAAGCACGACGGCAGGGCGCCCGACTACGACGATTGGGCGCTGAACGGCGACATCCTCTTTTACAACGAGGTGCTCGGCTGCGCCTTCGAGGTCTCCTCGATGGGCATCCGCGTGGACGAGAAGAGCATGGACGAACAGCTGACCAAAGCGGGCGCGGACGCGCGTCGCTCCCTCCCCTTCCACAAGGCGGTGCTTGCGGGCGAGCTCCCTCTCACGATGGGGGGCGGCATCGGACAATCCCGTCTGTCGATGCTCCTGCTCGAGAAGGCGCACATCGGCGAGGTGCAGGTCTCGCTGTGGGATGACGACACGGTAACACAGGCGAAAAAGAACGGCATAATTATACTGTAAAGGATGATAGGAGGAACCTACGTGGAGAATATCCCCGAGATCTTCGGCAGCGCCGTCTTCAACGACGAGAAGATGCGCGAGCGCTTGCCGAAAGAAGTGTACGAATCGTTGAAAAAGACCGCGCTTTCGGGCGCGCGTTTGGAGCCCTCCATCGCGGACATCGTCGCGGAGAAGATGAAGGAATGGGCGTGTGAAATGGGCGCGACGCATTTTACGCATTGGTTCCAACCGATGACCGGCATCACCGCCGAGAAGCACGACAGTTTCGTCACCCCCGTCAAGGGAGGCGAAGGGATCATCATGGAGTTCCGCGGCAAGGAGCTTTCCTACGGCGAACCCGACGCGTCCAGTCTGCCCAACGGCGGTCTCAGGAACACCTTCGAGGCGCGCGGCTATACGGCGTGGGATCCCAGCTCCTATGCGTTCGTGAAGGACGGTACCCTCTTTATCCCTTCCGTTTTCATCTCCTACTCGGGGGAGGCTCTGGACAAGAAGACGCCGCTTTTGCGTTCCATCCAAGCCCTCGGCAAACAGGTGTCGAGGATCCTCGCCCTCTTTGGCGGCGCGAGCGGTACCACCGCGACCCCGACCGTCGGCGCGGAGCAGGAGTATTTCCTGATCGACAAAGAGGTGTATCTGAAGCGTCCCGACCTCGTGACCTGCGGCAGGACGCTCTTCGGCGCTCCCCCCGCCAAAGGACAGGAGCTCCACGACCACTATTTCGGCGCGATCAAACCGCGCGTAAAGGCGTTTATGGCGGATCTCGACCGCGAACTGTGGCGGCTCGGCGTCCTCGCCAAGACCAAACACAACGAAGCGGCGCCCTCGCAGCACGAGCTCGCGCCTCTCTTTACCGGGGCGAACGTCGCCACCGACCACAATCAGCTGACGATGTCCGTGATGCGCGCGACTGCCGAGAAGCACGGATTGGTCTGTCTGTTGCACGAGAAACCCTTTAAGGGAGTCAACGGCAGCGGCAAGCACAACAACTGGTCCCTGCTGTCCGACACGGGAGTGAATCTCTTCGAGCCGGGCGAGACGCCCGCCGAGAACGCGCAGTTCCTGCTCTTCCTGACCGCGGTCATCAAGGCGGTGGACGACAGGCAGGATCTCCTGCGGATGAGCGTCGCCAGCGCGAGCAACGACCACCGTCTCGGCGCGAACGAAGCGCCCCCCGCGATCATCAGCGTCTCCCTCGGGGAGGAACTCACCGAGCTCCTCACCGCGCTCGAGACCAACGCGACCTACGAGGGAAAAAAGAGGACCAAGATCAAGCTCGGCGCGGACGTGCTCCCGCGTATCCCCAAGGATACTACCGACCGCAATCGCACGAGTCCCTTCGCCTTCACGGGCAATAAATTCGAGTTCCGTATGCCGGGCAGCAGTCTGTCCGTTGCGGGACCCAACGTCATCCTCAACACGATCGTTGCCGAGGCCCTCGATGAATTCGCGACCCGTCTCGAAGGGTCCGCCGACTTCCACGCCGACCTCAACAATCTGATCCGCGAGACCGTCGCCAAGCACAAGAGGATCATCTTCAACGGAGACGGCTACAGCAAGAGCTGGGAGATCGAGGCGGAGCGCCGCGGCCTCCTGAACCTCAGGACCACCGCCGACGCCCTCCCTTGTTTCGTCAAGGAGGAGAACCGTCGCCTCTTTGAGAAGTACGGCGTCTTCACCGAGGCGGAGATCTATTCGCGCTACAACATCTTGCTCGAGAGTTATTCGACCACCGTCGACATCGAGGCGCTCACCGCGATCGACATGGTGAAGCGCAACGTCTTGCCCGCCGCGGAAGCCTACGAAAAGGAACTGTGCGACCTGATCGGGGAGAAGACCGCGATCCTCGGCGCAGATAGCGCGCGCACCGAAAAGGACATCCTCGCGAAGGTTTCCTCCCTCGCGGAGGCGCTCGTCGGGTCCCTCGGCGACCTCGAGAAGAAGGTGGCTTATTCCAAGGGACTGGCAGGGCAGCCTCAGGCAGTCTACTGCAAGGAAGAAGTCCTGCCCGCGATGGAGGAGATGCGCGCGGTCATCGACGATCTGGAACGCATCGTGGATGCGCTCTACTGGCGGTTCCCGACGTATAACGATCTCCTCTACAGCGTAAACTGAACGACAGCGTATAGCGGCACGAATACTTCACTACATCTGCAAAGGCGAGTAGTCACGTACGATCAAGTACGCTCCTGCTCGCCTTTTTGATGAGCGTTTGTCTTCGCACCACTCTCCGCTGTCTTTTGTTGATAATGTTTCTTAGTAACCCTCCGCGCTCGTGTTTTTGGGTCTAAAAAAAGATCCGTTTCCATCTTTTCGAAAGAAACGGATCTTGTGGAGTTTATAAAGGTTTACTTCTTTTTGTAAAAGCTTTTGTTGTCGTTTGAATACCAAATGTATCCGTGTTGATCAATGTATTCATAACGATCTTTCAACGAATCGTAATTGTTGCGTCCGGTAGGCTTCAGGATGGTATCGTACGGATCGTTGAGTTTGTAGGTATGCTCGTCCATATATTGTTGGATCTCCGCTTGACCGTAAGCCTCGAGATCTTCTGCTGCGTGTTCCAATTTCTCTTCAAGCGTTTCGTGATAGAAATCGCTTAGCGCGATGATGTCGTCCATACCGCAACCTTGGGGAACGGCAAAGACGGCGTTCGTGCGCGAAGCAACCAAGCGGGGAAAGACGTTTTCGATTAAAATGCAGAAAGTGTCTATAACGAGCGGAATCATGCGGATTATGAAATCCGGGATAAGGAGCAGAAGCTCAATCCAAGAAAAGTTCTCATGGAACTTATCCAATTCTTCGCGGTAAGGCGTGTGTTTTAATGCTTTTAAAATCGAGGAATAGGTGTCTTCCAAACGAACGAAACGAGAAAAGATCGATAACGAGAAAAAGAGGAATGAAACCACGCCGACGATGATTGCTGCGGAAACGTCAACGAAGAAGCCGAGCAATACGGCGATACCGAGCAAACCCGCCAAAATGAGCGTGCCGAAACGCGACAGTCTATGCAAGGTCTGCATTCTGAGTTTTGTGCCCAAGCCCAAAAGGAAAAGATGTTCGGGATCGCCGGAAGCTCTTAAAGCTTTCCATTCTTCGTGAGGCAAGGACACTTCTGTAAAATTAAGGGTTTTTTCCGTGTCGCCGACTTTGATACTGACTGAAAAGTTTTTGTTTTTTGCCATAGTTTTCTCCTTTGTGTTTCTTCGGGGGTGAAGAATATATCAAGAACAGTATAATACTTTCGTTTAAGTTTGTCAATACTATAGTTGTAACATTTTTCCGATTTGTGTTTAAAAATAAAACTATAGTAAAATCGGTGGGTGTATATGGACAATTTGCAAGTTGCGGAAAGAATAAAAAAACTCAGAGAAAAACATCGCTTGACCAAGAACGCGCTGGCGAATCTTGCTGGAGTTTCTCCGACGTATATCTATCAGCTTGAACAGGGCTTGAAGAGCCCGACGGTGGAGTATCTCGGGTATATTTGCCAAGCGCTCGACGTCTCGTTGTCGGATTTCTTTCGCGAAGAGGGAAGCGAACCGATATTGCAATTGTCCGAACAACAAAAGGAGCTTTTGGCGGAGTTTATAGAAAGCCTGAAATAGAGCTTTCCCTCGTTTTGATTGTGCCTTTTTTAACACAGATCACAGGATTTTTCGTTTTTGTAAAGTGGCGGAGCGTGGGGGATAGAGGCGCGTTGAGATAAGAAATAACAAAAGGCAGCGAAGAAAGGTTGTGAATACAAGGCTTTGCAAAAACCGCGTGATGGCTGTTCAATTAACAATTTAGTTAAACAAAAGGCGGCGGAGAGTGGTGCAGAGGCGAGCGCTCTTTGAAGAAAAAGGCAGGCGCGTACTGATCGTACGTAACTGCCTTTTGATGAAATAGTTAGCGAAGAATATGCGCCGCAATACGTCGCCTTTATTCAAAGAA
This sequence comes from Clostridia bacterium, assembly GCA_017455605.1. Taxonomy (GTDB): domain Bacteria; phylum Bacillota; class Clostridia; order Christensenellales; family CAG-1252; genus CAG-1252. The sequence continues at coordinate 1,766 of JAFSZO010000042.1, read as the reverse complement.
GAGGGGCAGGTACTGCAGATAAATCACGTCGTCGCGCTTCGCCGCGTCGCCCTCTGCGAGGACGAAGGCTTTGCCGACCACCGTGCCCGAGGCGTAGGAGAGCAGCTGTTCGAGGGCGGAGAGCGACTCGCCGGTGGAGACCACGTCGTCCACGATCAGCACGCGCTGACCTTTCAGACTGTCCAGCTCGGATTTATCGAGGTAGAGCTCCTGCATCTTCGCGGTCGTGATGGACTTTACGTACACTTTGACGGGGGTCTGCATATACAGCTTCGCGCCTTTGCGTGCGACGAGATAGCGCTTGCCGCTCTGACGAGCCATCTCGTAGGCGAGGGGGATGCCCTTGGACTCGGCGGTCAGGATCACGTCGAAGTCGGGGCACCTCTCGAGGAGAGCTGTCGCCGCCTTGACGGTGAGTTCCACATCCGAGAACATCACGAACGCGCCGATATAGAGGTTGTCGCCCGCCTTACAGATGGGCAGATCGCGCTTTAAGCCGGCGATCTCGATGGTATAGTGTTTCTCCATAGTTTAATCCTCCGTGAGTTCGAGCACGCAAACGTCTTTCAGATTGCGGTATTTGCCGTCGTAGTCCAGCCCATATCCGATCACGAATTCGTCCGGGATCTCGAACCCGACGTATTCACCTTTGAAGTCCACCTTGCGGCGGCTCGGCTTGTCGAGGATCGTGCAGACGCGGATCGAGGCGGGGTTGCGCTGTTCGAGCAGTCTCTTGAGATAGGAGAGGGTGCAGCCGCTGTCGATGATGTCCTCCACGATGATGACATTCTTGCCTTCGATGGGGTAATTGACGTCCTTTAGGATCTTGACTTCGCCGCTCGTGACCGTGCCGCTCCCGTAGCTGGAGACGGACATGAACTCGAACCTAACGTCGAGATCGAGCTCCCTTACGAGGTCGGCAAAGAAGACGGAAGCACCGTTCAGGATGCAGATGAGCGTTACCGCTTTGCCCGCGTAATCGCGAGATATCTCGGCGCCGAGCTCTCGGACTCTGGCTTTGATGTCCGCTTCGGGGATCAGGATCTTTTTTATCTTTTCCACCGTGGTTCTCCTCCGTAAAAAGCTATTCCTATAATATTCCGCGCGCGTGAAAAAGTCAAACAAATGGAGCTTGCATATTCTTCATTTTTCAATTAAAAGGCGCTTTTGGGAAAACGCAAAAAAAGAGACGAGATCGGCGAAAATGCACGGTTTTGTCTTTTAACCGTTGCATAAAAAACGAAAATTGTAATAAAAACATTATATTTTTTTATTATATTTTAATGTATTATATGGATTTTTGTGTTATAATATGGCAAAGAGGTGATGAATATGAAACTCGGAGAAGCAATTGAACAGATTTTGGTAGAAAGCGGACTTACGATCTCCGCATTTTCCCGCAAGGTCGGGTATTCGCGTCAATACATTTACGAGCTTTTGAAGAGCAAGGATACCGGCTTTACGCGCAAGATCCAGCTCGACACACTCAAGAAGATCTGCGACGCCACGGACTACAGCCTCGAGCGCCTGCTCGCGGACATCGACTACATTCCGAAGCCCAAGACTGACGTGAATCCCAATACGATCATCGTTGTAAAGAAGGGCGGAGAGAAGACCTATTATACGCTCAGTGAGCACGACGCCACGCTGGTCGAGGGTATCTCGAAGTCTCTCGTAAAGGCAGAAAAGGCGAAGGACTGATCCTTCCCTGACAGTTTGGTACAGAGCGGACGCACGTGCGGCGTCCGTTTTTATTGAGCAATGCT
>JAFSZO010000041.1 GCA_017455605.1 Clostridia bacterium | reverse complement strand
TTGATGCCGAAGACGTCCGCACTGTCCTCCTCGTTGGCGATCAGCACGTCAACGTAAGGCATCAACGAGGTCATCACCTCTTTCGCCTTCGCCTTGGTCCATAGTTTCTTGCGGTAATTGAGGTCGCAGGAGACCGTGATCCCCTTCGCCTTCGCCGCCTTTAGCGCGTCCATCGTGATCTCCGCCGCGCCGTCCGAAAGTGCGGGAGTGATGCCCGTGAAATGGAACCAATTCACGCCGTCGAAGATCCGATCCCAATCGAAATCCTCCCTCTTCGCGAGAGCGATCGCGGAAGCCGCGCGGTCATAGATGACCTTGCTGGGACGCTGGCTCGCACCCTTCTCGAGGAAATAAATGCCGATGCGATCGCCGCCGCGGACGATCTTGCCCGTATCGACGCCGAACCTGCGCAGGCTGTTCACCGCCGCCTGCCCGATGTCGTTATTCGGGAGCTTGGAGACGAACGCCGCGTCGATCCCGTAATTCGCGAGAGACACAGCGACGTTGGCTTCGCCGCCGCCGAAAGTCACCTGAAACTTATCAGCCTGCACGAAACGAAGATACCCTTCGGGCGCAAGCCTCAACATCAATTCACCGAACGTTACTGCTTTCATTACTTTACTACCTCCATCGCTTCCTTAGACAAAGCGGTTATTTTGTCGAATTCTTTCGCCTTGATGAGGCTGTCCTTCACCATCCAGCTACCGCCGCAGGCGATGACCTTACCGGTCTCGAAATACCCCTTGATATTCTCGGCGGAGATGCCGCCCGTGGGCATAAATTTCAGCTGAGGAAAGGGACCCGCGAGCGCCTTGATGGTCTTTACGCCGCCGTAATTCTCCGCGGGGAAGAACTTCACGACCTTGAGCCCTTCGGCGATCGCCATCATGACCTCGGTCGGGGTGACCACGCCGGGCAGGTACAGAACGTCTGCCGCGCGGCAAACGTCGGCGACCTCCTTGCTGAAGCCGGGACCCACGATAAACTTCGCGCCGCAAGCGACGGCTTTCTCCGCCTGCTCCCTGTTGATGACCGTGCCCGCGCCGACCAGCATATCGGGGCAACTCTTCGCCGCGAGGGCGAGAGCGTCAGGTCCGCAAGCCGTGCGGAAGGTGATCTCCGCACTCAAGATGCCGCCTGCGGCAAGAGCCTTCATCAAGGGCAAGGTGTCCGCTACGTCGTCGATCTTCACGACGGGTACGATCTTACACTCCGCGATGCGTTGCAACAATTCGTCTGTCATTTCTTTTCCTCCTAAAGAATACTCTATTTCGCGGCGACCGGGGGATCGCTATAAAAAACGCGCCGATCAGATCCAAACAACGATCTTATAGACGGCGACGTTCATTCTCTCATAGGTTACTCTCCCGATCACGTATGCGCGTAATTACGCGCTATGCATACATAATAACATAATAGAAAAGAAAGAGTCAATAAAGAAAAATAGGTTTTTTCGGATTTCGATGCGTTTGCACCTCGTCTACGTCGTTAAGAGAAGCGCTTAAACAGATCGTCGAGCTCGCGGACGAATTTCTTGGTCTCGGAATTGGTGCGACCTTTAAAGTTTTTGATGAGTTCGCCGATCCTACCGCCCGACTCCAACAGATACTTGTAAACGGTATTCGGCGTTTGACGACTGTGCACTTCGGGGATGTACCCTTCGCGAACGCGGACGTTCTTCAAGAGGTCGTAGGATTCGGAAAACTTGGGCGCGACGGCATTCAAGGCGAATTGCTTCCTGACGTCATCCGCCCATTTCTCCGTATTTTCGCCTCCGCCGTGTACGACAAACACGCGTTCGGGGCGACCGTCGTAGGCGTCGAGCCAACGCATCAAACCCACGCGATCGGCGTGAGAACTGGTGTTGCCGAGCGTGTCGATGCGGGCATTGACGGCGATATCCTCGCCGAAGATGCGCACCCGCTTCGCTCCGTTTTGGATCGCGTGACCGAGGGTACCGATCGCCTGATAGCCGACGAAAAGGATCGTGCATTCCGGTCGCCACAAATTGTGTTTGAGATGATGGCGGATACGTCCCGCCTCGCACATTCCGCTCGCCGAGATGATGACCTTCGGCGTGGGATCCTCGTGGATCGCACGGCTGTCGTCCGAGGTGATGGAGACGCTGAGCCCCTCGAACCCGATCGGGTTCACGCCCGCATCCACGAGCGCCTTGGTCTCCTCGTCGTAGTAGGCTTCGCCAACCTCGCTGAAGATATTCGTCGCGTCGATCGCGAGGGGGCTGTCCACCACGACGGGGAAGCCGTCGTGTCCCTTGACTGTCCCTTGCTCCTTGATCCGACGAATGAAGTAAAGGATCTCCTGCGTGCGCCCCACCGCAAAGGAGGGGATCACGAGGTTGCCGCCGCGGTCAAGAGTCGTCTGAATGATCCGCGCGAGCTCCGCCTCGGTGCCGCCCACGGTTTCGTGCACGCGATCCGCATAGGTGCTCTCCATCACAATGTAATCGGCGTTTTTCAGATAGACGGGATCGTTCAAAAGCGG
>JAFSZO010000006.1 GCA_017455605.1 Clostridia bacterium | reverse complement strand
GGTCAGGTTCCGCAATGACGAGCGCGCGAGCGATGCCGTGACGGATCGCGCCTGCCTGTCCGCTGGGACCGCCGCCGATCACGTTGACCGCGACGTCGTACTTCTCGAGGGTGGAGGTCAGGGTCAGGGGCTGACGGACGACGAGCTTCATCACTTCCAGTCCGCCGAAATACTCGTCGATCGTGCGCTTGTTGATCACGATGGAGCCGTTGCCCTCGGGGATCAGACGAACGCGAGCGATCGCCTTCTTCCTACGGCCGGTGCCCCAGTACTGCAATTTCTTCTTCAATGCTTTCTTCGTTGCCATACTTTCACCTCACCTTAGAATTTCAGTTCCACGGGTTGCTGCGCCGCGTGCGGATGCTCGCTGCCGGCGTAGACCTTGAGTTTCTTGAACATCTTTCTGCCGAGAGAGTTCTTCGGCAGCATACCTTTGACCGCGAGCTCCACCGCGAGGACGGGTTTCTTCTCCATCATCTCCTTGTACTGGATCTCCTTCAGTCCGCCGATATAGCCGGTGTGATAGCGGTAATACTTCTGCTCGAGCTTCTTACCCGTCAAACGCACCTTGTCTGCATTTATAACGATAACGAAATCGCCGGTGTCCACGTTGGGCGTGAAGATGGGCTTATTCTTGCCGCGAAGGACAGCCGCCACGTTGCTCGCCAATCTGCCGAGCACGAGGTCGGTCGCGTCCACGACGTACCACTTCCTCTCCACTTCACCGGGCTTTGCCATAAAAGTCTTCATGGATCTTCCTCCTAAATATTTGCGCCGAGCGGGGTCGGACAAAGGGGCTAATTTTGCCTTTCTCACGCATAAGCGATATTTATTTTATATTTTTTATATACGGCTGTCAAGTTTTTCGAAGACGAAAAATGCGTTTTTTTCGGGCGCACTTTTATTTCTTTTCTTTCAAGATGTCGCGGATCTCTTTGAGAATGGTCTCGGGAGCGTTCGCCTGCGCTTCGGCCGCCGCTTCCGCCGCCGCCTTGTCCTCCGCGGCTTTCTTCTCTTCGGCGAGTTTGCGGTCGATCTCGTAGATCTCCTGCCAAGTCTTCCCCTCCTTGCGAAGAGCGCGCACCTCGGGCTTCAAAAGGATGAGGAAGCCTCTCTTGACCTTGCCGAGGCCCGCTTGCGCCTTGTTGATCGCCTTCAAGATCAGGAAGAGCACGAGCGCGATCAAGAGAAAGTTGATGATCGCGGACAGGAAGGCGCCCCAGTCGATGTAGATCGCCGAGTCCATATCCTCCGCGCTGCCGACGAGGAAGGTGTAGGCGGAGATGCCCTCTCCGCCGCCGCACACGTGAATGAGTGCGTTGATGAGTGGACGCAGGACGTTGTTGGTCAACGCCGTGACGATGGCGGTAAAGGCGCCGCCGATGATCACGCCGACGGCGAGGTCGATGACGTTGCCGCGCGTCACGAATTTCTTGAACTCACTGAAAAACTTCTTCATACTATCCTCCATATTTCGGCGCCGAAGCGCGTTATTTCGTCTTTCTGTTCCGCGCCACGCGCTTTGTTTAACCCAACCGCTCTCGATGTTTCCCATCAAGAATGCACGCAGAGTCAATTCGCAACAACGTGGCACTCCCAATCCCTTTTGTATCGCCTTCGGCGTCCGCAATTCCGCATTCCGCATTCCGCATTACGACTCCTCCGGTAGGTCGTAACGCACCTCTTTGAGGTAAAGCCCTTCGGGCGGCATCGTCTTGCCCGCCCGTTCGCGGTCTCCCGACAGGATGATCTCGGGGAGGTCGTCGGCGCGCAGTTTGCCGATGCCGACGTAGTAGAGGGTGCCGACCAGAATGCGGACCATATTGTAGAGAAAACCGTTGCCCGACACCTCGAAGGAGATCTCGTCGCCTTCTTCGCGGATCGTGAGATCGGTGATCGTGCGTACGGTGGTCTTGACGTGACCGCCCGCCGCCTGAAAGACCTTGAAGTCGTGCGTCCCGAGGATATGCTCCGCCGCGCGGCGCATCTCCGCGACGTCGGGGCGCCTATGCACGAAGGCGAACAGTCCCTCGCGCAAGGGACTCGTGACGGGCGCGCAGTACATCTTGTACAGATAGGTCTTGCCCGTCGCGTGAAAGCGGGCGTTGAAGTCCTGCGGCACTTCCCGCGCCGAGAGCACGCGCACCGTTTCGGGCAAATGCGCGTTGATCGCGATCGGGAGCTTGGTGAGCGGGATGCTCGTGTGCGTATCGAAATGCACCGCCTGCGCGATCGCGTGTACGCCGGCGTCGGTCCTGCCGCTGCCGTGCATCACGCTGCTCTCCCCCGTCGTCTCACAGACGGCGCGAGCGAGGACCTCCTGCACCGAAAGCCCGTTCTTTTGGCGTTGCCAACCGCAATACGCCGTACCCTTATACTCTACGCGAAGCAATACTCTCATAACGATCCGAACAGAGAGAGGATCATCTCGTCGAACGGCCACAAATACTTGTTGAGAAAGACGAGAGAGAAGACGGCGATGCAGAACAGCGAGGCGAACAGGTCTCGGAGAGCGAAACGCATCACCCGATATTTCGTGCGCTTGGCGACCGAACTGTAACAGCGCGCGTCCATAGCGAGAGCGAGCTCGTCCGCACGTCGAAACGCGCCGACGAAGAGGGGCACGAGGACGGGGATCATCGCCTTCGCCTTCTTGAGGGCGCCGCCCGTGTCGAAATCCGCGCCGCGCGCCTTTTGCGCCTGCATGATCTTCTCGGTCTCCTCCACGAGGATCGGGATCATACGGAGCGCGATGCTCATAATGAGCGCGATCGCGTGCACGGGAACTTTTAGGAGCTTCAAGGGACTCATCAGACTCTCCAAGGCGTCGGTCAACTCCATCGGCGTGGTCGTCAACGTGAGGATCGAGGGAAAGAGCATCAGGAGGATCAGGCGAAGGGCGAGCTTGATCGCTCGCTCGACGCCCTCTCTGTAGATCTTGATGAAATGCCAATGCACCCACAGGGTGTCGCCCTGCGTGAAAAAGAGGTTGATGATCGAGGTGATCAACACGAGGAAAACGATGGTCCGCACGGTACGGAACAGCACTTTGAGGGGGATCTTGGCGATCAAAGCGACCGCGAACACGAAGAGGAAGAGCGCCGCGTACATCGCGTAATCGACGACGAAGAAGACCGTCACGATGTACAGGATCACGGCGAGCAGTTTCATGCGCGCGTCGAGGCGGTGCACGACCGAATCGGAGGGATAGTACTGTCCGAATACGACGTTATGCATCCCGCCACCTCTTGACCGCCGCGACGAATTCCGCCCGCGTCACGGGTCTCTCGGGGAGGATAACGCCTCGCTGCTCCATCTCCTTGACGATGCGAACGACCGCGGGACGATCCATCTCGGTCTCGTTCAGCAGGGCGTCGTCGTAAAAGATCTCGCGCGGCGACCCGACCGACGCGATCTTGCCCTTTGAGAAGAGGGCGACTTTATTGCAATGCTCCGCCACCGCGTCCATATCGTGCGAGATGATGAGGACGGTGGGCGATGAGGTTTCTTTCAGTTTATGAACGAGGGAGAGGATCTCCCTCTTGCCGCGGGGATCGAGCCCCGCCGTCGGCTCGTCGAGCACGAGCACGCGCGGTTTCATCGCAATGACGCCCGCGATGGCGACGCGCCGTTTCTGTCCGCCGGACAGCTCGAACGGAGAACGATCTTTCACCTCGTCGTAGTCCAATCCGACGAGCCCTATCGCCTCCCTAACGCGCCCCTTGATCTCCTCCTCGGAGAGCCCGAGGTTTTTCGGTCCGTAGGACACGTCCTTCTCTACCGTTTCGTCAAAGAGTTGGTACTCGGGATACTGCATCACCATCCCCACCGTCCCGCGCAGTTTCTTGAGGTCGGGCTTCTTGGCGGAGAGGTCGATGCCAAAGACCTTGAGAGAGCCGCTCTGCAGGCGGATCAAGGCGTTCAGATGTTGGATAAAGGTGGATTTACCGCTGCCCGTCTTGCCGATGATGCCGACGAAGTCCCCTTCGTCCACGGTCAAAGATACCTTGTCGAGCGCGGTGCAAGCGTAAGGCGTTCCGGGGGAATAGACGTACGAGAGATCCTTTATTTCGATCGACATATCGCCTCCGCCAGCGCGCTTTCGCCGTAAATCTTATCTTCGAGAGGGAGCCCCGCCTCGACGAGGGACGCCGCGAGCGCGTCCGCTACGGGGAGCTCGAGATCGTACTTCGCGATCGCCTCTCGGTCACGGAATATCTCCTCGGGAGCGCCGTCCATCACGACCCGACCGTCCTTCATCACGACCACGCGATCCGCACGCGCCGCCTCCTCCATAAAGTGGGTGATAAGCACGACGGTGATGCCCTGACGATGCAGGTCTTCGGCGACTTTCAGCACCTCCGCCCTGCCCCTCGGATCGAGCATCGCGGTGCTCTCGTCGAGGACCAGCACCTCGGGACGCATCGCGAGAACGGCGGCGATCGCGATCCGCTGCTTCTGCCCGCCGGACAGTTTGTAGGGGGTATGCTTGCGATGCTCGCTCATGCCGACCGCTTCGAGGGCATAAGTGATTCGCTCCCCGATCTCCTCTCTCGGCACGCCGAGATTTTCGGGACCGAACGCGATCTCGTCCTCGATGATCGAAGCGACCATTTGGTTGTCGGGATTTTGAAAAACCATGCCCACCTTTTGCCTGATCGCAAAGAGTTCCTTTTCCTCCTCGGTGGCTGTGGTCTTGCCGTCCACCGTGACGACGCCCACGGTCGGTTGCAAGAGCCCGTTCATCAGCTTCGCGAGGGTACTCTTGCCACTGCCGTTCTCTCCGCAAATACAGACGAAAGAGCCGTCCTCGATCGTGAGGCTGACCTCACGGACCGCGACGAGATCGCTTTCCTCTGCGGGATAGGCGTAGGTGACGTTGTCAAAACGAATAGGCATAGTTTGCTTTGCGCGCACGTTGCAGCGCGCCCTTTTGCAGAAAGGGAGCCTCTCGCGAGACTCCCTGACGCTTTCAAGTCTTCGCGGCGCGATTATTTGCCCGCGAGTTTCTTATATCCGGCGAGTCTCGCCTTGGAGTCCGCTTCGGTCTTTTGGAAGAGCGCTTCCGCGATCTGCGGCTGGGTCTTCTTCAAGGACGCGTATCTGGTCTCACCCGCGAGGAACGCCTGATAGTCGGCGGTGGGATCCTTGGAGTCGAGGGTGAAGGGGTTCACGCCCTCAGCCGCCGCGGGATTGTAACGATAGAGCTGCCAGTAGCCGCAGTCGACCGCCTTCTTCTCCTCGGTCTGGCTGTTCGCCATGTTGATACCGTGGCTGATACAGGGGGCGTAGCAGATCACGAGGGAGGGTCCGTCGTAGGCTTCCGCCTCGGTGATCGCGTTCAGGAACTGCTGCTTGTTGGAGCCCATCGCGCACTGTGCCACGTAGACATAGCCGTAGCTCATCGCCATCATGCCGAGGTCCTTCTTCTTGGTCCTCTTGCCTGCCGCCGCGAACTTCGCCACGGAGCCGGTCGGGGTGGACTTGCTGGACTGACCGCCGGTGTTGGAATAGACCTCGGTGTCGAGAACGAGCACGTTCACGTCTTCGCCGCAAGCGAGCACGTGATCCAAGCCGCCGTAGCCGATGTCGTACGCCCAGCCGTCGCCGCCGAAGATCCAGATGGACTTCTTCACGAGGCAATCCTTGGCGTCCAAGATCTCCTTCGCGAGATCGTAGCAGGGGCAAACATCCTCGGACTTCACAGCCTCATCGGACTGCTTCGCAACGCACGCGGAGAGGAGCGCGACGAGTTTGTCACCCGCAACCTTGCTGCCTTCCGCACTCTTTCTGTTGTCCAGCCACTCCTGCGCCGCCGCCTTGACTTCGTCCTTCTTCGCGACTTCCTTGAGCTGCTCGATCTTCTCCGCGAGCTTCGCCCTGCGCTGTGCGTAGGCGAGGTTCATGCCGTAGCCGAACTCGGCGTTGTCCTCAAAGAGGCTGTTCGCCCAAGCGGGACCGTGACCTTCCTTGTTGACCGTGTACGGGCAGGTCGGAGCGCTGCCGCCGTAGATCGAGGAGCAACCCGTCGCGTTGGCAACGATCATCCTGTCGCCGAACATCTGGGTGATGACCTTGACGTACGGAGTCTCGCCGCAACCCGCGCAGGCGCCGGAGAACTCGAAGTAAGGCTGCTTGAACTGGCTGCCCTTGACGGTCGTCGCCTTGCAACCGGGGCAAGCGCTGACGTCCACGTCGGGCAGGGTCTTGGAGTAGTTGTAGTTCGCGGTCTCGTCGTCGACGAGGGAGGCGAGGGGCACCATGTTGAGCGCCTTGTCCTCGGGAGCCGCGCCCTTGAGGCCCGCGGCGACCGCCTTCTTGTCGGCGCCTTCGTTCACGGGGCAAACGTTCGCGCACACGCCGCAACCCATACAGTCGAGCGGGGAGACCTGCATACGGAAGTTGTAGCCCTTGTTGCCGGTCATCGCCTTGACGGTGAAGGAAGCGGGAGCGTCCGCACCCTCGGCAACCACCGCGGGACGGATACAAGCGTGCGGGCAAACGAACGCACACTGGTTACATTGGATACACTTCTCGGCGTTCCACTTCGGCACGAGCACCGCGACGCCGCGCTTCTCGTACTGGGTGGTACCGGTCGGCACGGAGCCGTCGGCGTTGAACGCGGAGGAGGGGAGCTTGTCGCCTTCCTGCGCGATGATCGGAGCGATGGTGTTCATGAAGTAGTCGCTGCCCTCGACCTTCGCCATATCGGCGCCGGTGGTCGCATTCGCCCAAGCGGCGGGCACGTCGATCTTCACGAGGTTCGCCTCGGCGCTGTCGATCGCGGCGTAGTTCATATTGACGACCGCGTCGCCCTTCTTCGCGAAGGACTTGTACGCCATCTTCTTCATGAAGTCAACGGCGTCGGCATAGGGGATGATGTTCGCGATCTTGAAGAAGGCGGACTGGAGAATGGTGTTCGTCCTACCCTTCAGACCGAGACCCGCGGCGATCTTGATCGCGTCGATCACGTAGAGGTTCACGTGCTTCTTCGCGATGTCGCGCTTGACGGAGGCGGGGAGCACGTGCTCGAGATCCTCGACGGTCAGAGCGGAGGTGTTGAGGAGGAAGCTGCCGCCCTCTTTGATGTCGCCCGTCATGTTGTAGCGGGTGATGTAGGAGGGGTTGGAACATTGGACGAAGTCCGCCGCGTCAATCAGGTACGCGGACTGGATCTTGGTGTCGCCGAAACGCAGGTGGGAAACGGTGATACCGCCC